>NZ_CP022315.1:1879021-2192192 GCF_002216775.1 Virgibacillus phasianinus | reverse complement strand
TCTTCCGGTTTATCAATCGTATAGCCAAGTGCACCCATCGACTTGGCTACCTCAGCAAAATCTGGAGCCTCAATATCAGAACCGATGAACCGATTGTCATAATAATCTACCTGATTTTTCTTCTCCGCAGCCCATGATTTATTGTTGAATACACAAGCAATGACAGGGATGTTTTGTTCAACAGCGGTACTTACTTCATGCAGACTCATGCCCCACGCACCATCACCAATGATTGCTGCGACAGGTGAATTCGGTTCCGCTAATTGAGCACCTAATGCTGCTGGGTATGCGAACCCAGTGTTCCCAAATGTTAATGCAGCGATATGGCGGCGTGTCTGATTAAACTTCAAGTAAGCATTTGCAGTCGATGAAACATTACCAATATCGGATGAAATAATCGTGTTCTCTGGTAATGCCTTCGTTAGTTCCAGCAACGCACGACGCGGGTTAATTGGATTTCCATCCTCCATTGCCAAGTCTACCAGTTCCTGTTCCCAGTCTTCTTTCAATTTACTTACCTCTTCCAGACGACTTTGCTTGTTACCTGGGGAAGGTACTGCTGCTTGCAATTGCTTATAGATTTCATCTGTCGTTGCTTTTGCATCACCAATTAGTCCCACTTCAACCGGATGTGTCCGCCCAATTTGACGAGGGTTAATGTCCACCTGGATGATTTTAGCATTTTTCGGAAAATAATCAATATCGTAACATGGCAATGTGCCAAAAACGGATAACCGTGTGCCAATTGCCAGCACGACGTCTGCTTTTTTTAGCGTGTGCATTGCTGCCTTGGAACCCATGTAGCCGATTGGGCCAACTGATAACGGATGATCTGCTGGGAAAGCATCATTATGCATATAGGATACAGCAACAGGGGCGGTTAAATGTTCCGCTATTTTGCCAACCGTATCAACACCGTCTGAATCAACTGCACCGCGTCCCGAAATGATAACAGGGTACTCCGCATCTTTTAGCAATCCGACTGCTCGCTCTATTGATTCCGGATCACCGCTTCCTCTAGCATCAACACGGTACTGGTGAGGTTGCAGGATTTGATCTTCTAGCTCCCCGTAAAATAAGTCTCGTGGAATATCGAACAATACAGGTCCGCGCTCCGCATATGCGATACGGAAAGCTGTTCGCAGGCAATCCGCTACTCGGCTTTTATGTGTCACACGTACTGTTTCTTTGGTAATGTCTTCAAAAATAGAAACCTGATTTGCTTCCTGGAAACCATCCCATCCGATTGTCGGTGTACCTGCTGATGGTGAGATTACAACCATCGGCGTATGTGCCTGATTTGCTGCCGCAACGGAGGTCACCATGTTTGTAATTCCCGGACCATTTTGCCCAATAATTACACCGGCTGTACCAGAAACCCTTGTATAGGCATCGGCCATATGTCCCGCACTTTGTTCATGCCGTACCGGTAAGAAGCGGATTCCAGCTGCCGGAAATAAATCGAGCATATCCATAAAGGCAGAGCCGACAATACCATAGACCTCTTCTATATTTTCTGCGACTAAAGTTTCTACAATTGCTTCACTTGGTGTCATTTTCACCTTTTTCATTGTTGCTTCCCGTACTTCTGTTTGCTGCTTTGCCATTTAAAATTCCTCCTTAAAATTTCTAATTATCTATTTTAAAATTGATGATTAAGATACACCTGCCTCCTGTTCACAGGTCATTTTTCTTAATTCATCAACAAATAAATCTGTTGTTGACTTTAAAATTTGATCCTTGCGACAGGCTATATAGAAATAGCGGTAAAAGGATATCCCCTCAATCGAATATGCAGTCAATAATTTCAGCTTTTGTTCCTTAATGATTGTGTTTCTGGAAATAATCGAAACACCTAATCCAGATTCAACAGCCGATTTAATGGCTTCCGTACTCCCAAGTTCCATTACTACATTCAACTCATCCATGGATATTCCCGCCTTATTCAAATGGTGTTCGACAACCGCACGGGTACCAGAACCTTGTTCGCGAAAAATCAGCGGCACTTGTTTTAACTGATCGGCTGATATGTTTTGCTCGTTATTTGAAAAATAGTTAGCTGAAGCGATTAAAACCAGCTCATCAGCAAGAAACGGCTCGACCATAATCTGTGGGTCATCAATCGGTGTTTCAATTAAACCGACATCCACCAGCTGATCCTTCAGGCTGGTGACGATGTTGTTGGAATTAGTAATGTTTACACTCATCTGGATTAATGGGTACAGATCCTTGAATTTCTTTAAATACACCGGGAGAATATATTCGCCAATTGTGAAACTGCACCCCATACTTAAATCACCGTGCATGACATCCTCGGTTTTGACAAGTTCTTTTCGTGCGGAGTCACTTAGACGAATAATATCCCGCGCATATTTATATAAAATAACTGCCGATTGGGTCATTTTAACCTTCTTCGTTGTGCGTTCGAATAATTTGGTACCCAATTCTTCTTCTAATGCTTTAATTTGTGAGGTGATAGTAGGTTGAGTGACAAATAGTATTTTTGCGGCTTCTGAAAAGTTCTTTCTTTCAGCAACTGCAATAAAGGCCTTTAATCGTTCATAGTTCATCTTATCCCCACTCCCTCAGATTCCAAGGCTACCTACAGACCGCCAATGACTGATTGTACTGTTTCGACAAGAAAATCCAGATCGTCTTCTGTACTAGTTAACGGTGGCGCAACAATAATCACGTTATTTTGCCCCGGAACCGTGTCACCGTTCCTGCCGATAATCAGCCCTTTTTCTTTACACTTGCCGATTATTTCCCCCATCTTTGCATCGTCCAGCGGTACTTTCGATTGTTTATCTGTTACCATTTCAAGCCCAAGCAAGAAACCAACCTGCCTTACTTCTCCGACATTCTCATGATCGATTAATTGGTGAAGCTCTCCCAACTTGGATTTTCCAAGTTTCCGTACCCTGTCAACAATGTTATCGCGCTCAATAATTTCAATATTTTTGAGGGCAACTGCGCACGCCGCGGGGTGACCACCATACGTGGATACGTGACGGAAATGGTTATCTTTTCCCGCATCTTTAAATGCATCGTAAATTTCTGATTTAACCGCTGTTGCACCAAGTGGTAAATAACCACTTGTTAGTCCTTTAGCCATTGTAACAATATCGGGTTGAACCCCTTCTGCATGCTTGAAACCAAATATTTCTCCTGTCCGCCCATAACCGGAAACAACTTCATCCATGATCAGCAGTACATTGTGTTTTTTACAAATCTCGGCGACCCGTTGGATGTACTTCATGGATGGAATAATCACACCCCCACCGGAAATGAACGGTTCCATAATAAATGCAGCTACCGTTTCTTCGCCTTCCCAGTTAATCATTTCTTCAAGCAATTGAGCTGCCTTTAAATCAGATTCCTCAGGCTCACCGCCAAAAATGGATCGATAGCTGTACGGTGGATAGACATGCAGAAATCCTGGAACACCCGGATCGTATTTCACACGCCGATTTGCCTGTGCCGTCGCACTCAGTGCACCGAGAGTGGAACCATGATAACCCCGGTACCGTGAAATAAACTTAAATTTCTCCGGATTACCTGTTTGTTTATGGTATTGTCTCGCGATTTTAAAGGCTGTTTCATTTGCCTCCGAGCCACTGTTTGAAAAGAAGGTTTGATAGTCCTCCCCAAGTAACTCACTAATCTTGGCTGCTAATTTAATAGCTGGCCCATGGCTCATGATTAATGGGAAATAAGATAGATTTTTCATCTGTTCAGCAGCCGCATCAACAATTTCCTGCTGTCCATGGCCTAAATTTAAGCACCATAACCCTGACACACCATCCAAGTAACGGTTGCCAGCCTCATCGGTGAACCATGCTCCATCTCCCGATACTGCCACCGTTTGCTGTGCCTCCGGATTATAGCGGTGCATCGCATTCCATAACTGCGGTACCGCCTGTTCCACAACATTACCCATTTCCGTTTTTGTCTTCATCATTATAGCCTCCATTCTTAAAAATGATTGTCAAACCTGCAAGCTAATACGTAGAAACCGGATTACGCAAACTAGTTAACAGAGGTGTGTAAGCCATGTTGTGAGTGCTGGCAACTTTTTCATACGTAACCGATCCAGCATGAGTGTTCACGCCTTTTGCTAACGCTTCATTCAACTCAACCGCCTTTTCCAGCCCTTTACTGGCAAGGAAAACCCCGAACTGACTCGTGTTGTTGGTTAATGATAATGTTGAGGTGCGTGCAACTGCACCGGGCATATTTGCAACCGCATAATGAAGGACTCCGTGTTTCAGATAAACAGGATTATCATGCGTTGTTATTCGGTCAATTGTTTCAATCGATCCACCTTGGTCAACAGCCACATCAATAATGACCGACCCCGGCATCATTGCTTCTACCATCTCCTCACTGACAAGCTGCGGTGCCTTTGCACCAGGTATCAAAACTGCACCAATTAATAGATCCGCCTGTTTTACTGCCTCTTGAATATTGAGTGGATTCGACATTAACGTTGTAACGGCTCCACCAAATAAATCTTCCAGTTCCCGCAGTCGTTTTGCACTAATATCAATAATAGTTACATTCGCACGGAGACCTAAGGCCATTTTTGCTGCATTGGTTCCGACAGCGCCACCGCCAATTATGACCACATTTCCTGGTTGAACTCCTGGAACGCCCCCTAACAAGATACCCTTGCCACCTGTTACGTTCTCCAAATATTGAGCACCGATCTGCACGGCCATACGCCCCGCAACTTCACTCATTGGTGCAAGAAGCGGCAATGATCCATCACTATCCTGAATTGTTTCGTAAGCAATGGCAGTTACTTTTTTCTCCACAAGCTCTTTTGTTAATTCAGGCTCTGCAGCGAGATGTAAATAAGTAAACAAGATCAATCCTTCACGAAAAAAGCCATATTCCTCTGATTGTGGTTCCTTTACTTTCATTACCATATCAGCTGACCAGGCCTCTTCTGCTGTAGCTACAATCTCAGCGCCGTAAGCTGTATAGTCTTCATTGCGGAAACCGCTTTCATTTCCAGCTAAGTTTTCGATCAAAACTTTATGACCAGCCTTTGTAAATGCTGTTACCCCCGATGGTGTAAGCGCTACCCTTCGTTCATTGTTTTTAATCTCCCGAGGAACCCCAATTATCATAACAATCACTCCCTATTTTCATAATACATCACGACGTCCGTACCAGTTGAATTGGAACTAATTATAGTATACGACAACTCATTAGTTGTTTTCAATCAATTTATTAAATTCAGATATTTAAATTCATAATACTACTTATAACAAATTATTATAAGTGGTGTGAAAGCTTTATTTTAGCCAAATTTCCGCGATAAATTTATTTTAAATGTATACATGTCACTCCGATAATAGGCTTCTTCCATTTCAATAATTTTACCTTGCTGATCCTTGATGACCCGCTCCGCTATTAGTGCATGAGCCCCCTGTGGTACCGTTACATATTCCTGATCAACAGGTAAAAGTTGACCACTTCCTATTGTCTGGTCAGCCTCCGCAAACTGGATACCAAGTTCATTTTGTACTAAATCATACAATGTAGCATTTTCCAGGTCATATTCGATTAAATCCATTCCAAGCTTTACAGGATAGTAATGATGCTCCACACCAATAGGAGTATCATCAGCATAGCGCACCCGTTTGATAAAATAGGCTTCCTTAAAGCCTGTACGTTCCTGAATGTAGGCTGATGGGGTTGTTTTAAAATGGGTAATTAATTTTGCTCCTGGTTTCATCCCCATCTGAAGAATGGTTTCAGTTGTACTGCTTAGGTTGCCAAGCCAATCATGAATCGGTTTCAATGAGACAAACGTACCCTTTCCATGCCTTTTTTCAAGTATCCCCTCCCGAACTAAAAGGTTAATAGCTTCCCTGACTGTACTTCGACTAACAGCATATTCCTCCATAAACTGCCGTTCACTAGGAATCTGGTCATTAAAAGTTCCCTCTGCCACCTTTCGTTCGATAATTATTTTCAATTGAATATGCAGTGGTATAGAACTCTTATAATCAAGTGGCACGTGACTTCCCCTTTTCTATAGTCTCTTTTTTATAGAATAGCAGAGTTTCGGGTTAATCCCAAAATTAATGGTCTAAAAGGGATAAGTAAAGCATACACTACACAGTCGCTGTTTTTTTAATGCTAGAAAAATGACAGGAGGATATTAGCATGCCAAATGGGATTTATCAACTGGAATTGGATATTCCAATTAAAAACGTCTGGTTTTTTGTTAGTGATATGAATAATTGGGCACCACTTGTTCCAGGATACATGGAACACACAATTTTAAATGCGCGGCAATCGACGTGGGATTTCAAGGGAGATATCGGATTCATGCAAAAAAAGGTCAGTCTGCAAATAGACATTACGAAATGGCAGAAACCAACAACGGTAACTTTTGATTTAAAAGGGTTAAATGAAAATTTTAAAGGGGATGGCTATTTCAGGGCAGAGGCTATTACCAGCGGAAAAACAAGAATGACCGGCTATATGAATATCAACGCAAAGGGTATGATGGGGCCAATGATTAACTCCTTCCTAAAGTCCTTCGTTCCAAAAACCACCAAGGAATTAACCGAAGCTGTTGGTGAAAAGGTGAATGAAATTGAAGTTATTGCTACATAAGGTGAAACTTCATACCTAGCCAGTTAACTCAGTAGAATCCTCACCATATCCACGGTGAGGATTCTTTTTTTAAAGAAAATGTATAAAAGTTGGCCATTATGAAGCTTGTGTAATGGTGGCCATGTCTAGCGTCAAGCAAATAGCGGAACTTTTGCGCCGGTTATTAAGGCAACTTTTCCATTAAATCGTTTCAACATATTTTGCTCCCTTATTTCTAGTTTGGATTAAGCCCAATCAAATTCTTTCCGTAAACTTGTAGCTGGAATATTTAATTCCTCCCGGTATTTAGCAATAGTTCTTCGCGAAACGGTAATACCTTTTTTGGTTTTAAAATAATCGGCTATTTTCTGATCCGAAAAAGGCTTACGCTTGTTTTCCTGTTTCACAAAATCCTGAAGCAGCAACTTCACCTTCGTCTGTGACATGGAGCTGCCATCTTTTGTACGTAATTTTGATGTGAAAAAGGTTCGGAATTCGAACGAGCCATGCGGAGTTTGAATTACCTTATTCGCTGTGGCACGGCTCACGGTTGACTCATGCATGTTAATTTCATCTGCTATTTCCTTCAAGGTGAGCGGTACAAGCTCCGATAACCCATTAATTAGGAACCCATCCTGCTTTTGCAGAATCGCATGGGTGACTTTTAAAATGGTTTGTCTGCGCTGTTCAATACTGTTTACCAGCCATTGATAGCTTTTAAATTTATCATGGACATACTTATTTAATCCACCCTTAAGTTGACCTGAATACTGGTTGTTAAAATGCACTTCTGGTAAATAGCTATCATTCAACTGGACAACGAATCTGCCCTCCGTATTGTCTACAATCACGTCCGGATTAAGGTACTGTGTTGTTTCATTCGACAGCATGTTACAGGGTTTAGGTTGAAGTGATTGAATCAAATCATAAGCCAGCTTCACTTCTTCCAGTGATATCTCCATCGTTTTTGCAAGATCATACCATTTCTTTTTCGCCAACAAGTCTACATGTTCCGTGACAATCGTTTCTGCTATTGCTGCTTCAGGATGGTAATACCTTAATTGTAAAGCCAGACACTCGGCTAGATTTCTTGCGCCTACGCCAACTGGCTCCAGCTGCTGAAGTATTCTAATTGCCCTCAGCACAGCATCTTTCTTCACATTCAAGTTCAGAGCCATTTCTTCAGCGCTAATAGGCAAATATCCGTTTTCATCTAAATTTAGAATCAGATAGTCAACCATCTTTCGTTCCTGATCCGTGATATCCATCCAGCGCACCTGCTCCGTTAGCTGGTCACACATGCATGCTTCGTTGCTCGCGATGAAATCAATCGGATCTACCCGTGGAGAAGAATCCACACTTTTCGGTTTAGTATTTTTCCAACTGTACGATGCATTATCCTCTAACTCTATTAAAGGATTTTCCAATTGCTGTTCCTGGATAAATTGATATAAATCATATGTTGAAAACTGCAGTAATTCAATTGCCTGCCGTAACTCGTTTGTCATCACAAGGTTCAGTGTTTGTCGTTGTTGCAATATTAGGCCCATACGTTTCCCTCCCATGTAGACCTTCACGGCCTATGTATCCGCTTTCAATTTATGTTTATCTACCTCACATAACTCCCTTATAGCACCAAAAAAGAACATACCATATTGAACTAAATGGTATGTTTAGAATTTTCAATATATACATATGTTATAACAAAAATACACAAAAATCCAACAAAATTTTTGCCCCGATAAATTAGAAAATCTTGGCTTGTCACTAAGAACTAATGGCTAAGCTTTATTACGTTAGATTTCTTAAACTTAAGAAAAGCTCAGGGCGCCCCGTTTAGAAGCGGACGCATAAGCAAGGGACCGTAGAACGCATGGGTTTAGCGTTCGTAGTGTCCATTGCTTATGACGGCAGCTTCTGGGCGCTGGAGCTAGACAGATTTTTATTATACTTTCTGATCTGTATAAAAAAGCCATTATTCCATCCCATCCTCGGGTAGAAATAATGGCTTTTACATTTCGACAAAGTTCAAATAGTGACAGAGGCGCTCGGCCTTATCCCAATTCCGGATAAAACAATACCTTGCCATAAGTGCCTTTCCGGTTGATCAGATTATCGAACGTTTCCGGGCCTTGCACCAAATGCAGCCGGTGGGAAATAATCGGTTTTACATTTAGCTGGCCTGTACTCATATAATGGATAGTGGTACTCCATTCTTTACCGGGAAATGGCGAAGAAAGGGCGTTCCACGAACCTAATACGGTTAGCTCATTGCGGACGATTTTTTCAAAATAAAACCGCTCAATATTGATATCCGCATATGGAATCCCCATAAACACAACTTCTCCACCCTTTTTGGGCAATGCAAATACCTGTGCAGAAGTAATTGGTGATCCCGCTGATTCGATTGCAACGTCGACACCCTTACCATTGGTGTGCTTGCCAATCTGTTCATGTGCTGGAGTTTCAAGTGAATTGATTAACACATCTGCCCCTACTTCCTTTGCAATAGCAAGCTTGGCATCGTCAATATCGATGGCGTAAACCTTTTTTGCACCAAAAATTTTCGCCCATTGAATTGCCAGTAACCCAATATTACCGCATCCCATGACAGCTACCTCCGCACCTGGCTGCATGCTGGTACGATAAAAGCCATGGACGACAACCGCTGAAGGTTCCACCATTGCAGCGGTATCAAAATCAACCCTATCTGGAAGCGGAATGATATTTTCGGCTGGTAGTTTTACATATTCTGCATATGCACCCGGATGCCTGGCGCCAATCACGGTTAATTTCTCGCAGCGTGATAATTCACCTTTTTTGCAGCTTTCACATTTTCCGCAATAAAAGGTTGGACACCCCGCCGCACGATCACCCTCTTTTATTCCTTTTACTTCAGGCCCTACCTCTGCTATAACGCCAGCAAATTCATGACCAAAAGTCATTCCTTCCACATAAGGTCCCAATTTATTGTACCTGGATATATCCGAACCACAAATACCAACAGCCTTCACCTTGATAATCACATCATCAGCTTTTTCAATGGCGGGTTTAGGTGATTCTTCAAAACGTATATCCTGTTTACCATAAAGATTTAGGGATCTCATCAAATCACCCCTTTTACATTCTAGTTGCTTATCTTGTGTGTCTTTTCATTACTTTGAATCCGCTCTTTTTTTTCCGAAAATAATTTTATATAACGCGAAGCCTACAATTAGTGAGTTAAAAATGACTTGGTACTCAAAATAAACATCACCTATTACACTGAAAGGTCCAAGCATAAAATCGATTAGTGTATTTACCATTTTTTAAACCCTCATTTCTTTAGTAGGATGTTTGTGATGTTTTCCCGGAAATAATCGCGATTGCACCACTCGCTCCGATACGATTTGCTCCAGCATTGACAATATCCACGGCATCCTGATAATTACGAACACCGCCGGCAGCCTTAACCCCAAAGTTTTTTCCAACAACAGAACGTAATAATTGCACGTCTTCTACCGTAGCCCCGCCGCCATTGAAACCAGTAGCCGTTTTAACAAAATCACCACCTGCTTCCACAATTAATTCAGAGGCAGTTATTTTTTCTTCTTTTGTTAATAATGCTGTTTCGATAATTACCTTGGTAAGCAATCCTTCTGATGCTTTGACAACTTCTGTGATATCGTTTTTCACAACATCATACTCTTTTGATTTCAATGCACCTAAATTAATCAGCATATCTATTTCAACAGCGCCATTTTTAATAGCTTCTTTCGTTTCTTCCACCTTTGTATGGGTGGTTGCCCCGCCAAGCGAGAAGCCTATCGGTACGCCAACTTTAATATTATGCGGCGATAGTAGACTATGCGCATAGGAAACATAGTATGGATTAACGAAAACCGTCTTAAAACCATGTTCAATTGTTTCATTGCAAAAGGTCGTGATATCCGCTTTACTGGCAGTTGGTTTCAATAGTGTATAGTCAATCATATTGATTAAATCCTGTTTATTCACATCCATCACCTCATTCATAAACTATTAATCTACTGGCGTTAACAATACCTTGATGGCTTCTCCACTTTTAATCGCCTGGTACGCTTCGTCCCATTGGGTAATATTAAATTCATGTGTGACCATTGCCTTGGCATTTACACTGCCATTGTTCATTAGTTCTAGCGATGGCTCCCAGTCAGCAGGTTTTTGACTTCTGCTTCCAACAACACGGATTTCTTTTTGAATAATTTTTTCAAGATCAAAGGAAACTTCCGGTTGAGCAAAAAGTCCAATTTGCCCATATTGACCTTTCTTACGCAATAGGTCAAGCCCCTGCTTGGCAGCTGGTACTGCACCCGAGCATTCAAATACAACATCTGCGCCATAACCATTTGTCAGGCTGTTGACAAGTTCTTTGATATCCTGCTTTTGCGTATTTACTGCATAATCGATTCCCAATTCCTTCGCTTTATCCAAACGTACTTTATCATTCGTTAAACCTGTAATTAGAACTGTAGCACCGCGGCTTTTGGCAACTTGTGCGGTGAACAGTCCAATCGGACCAGGTCCAATGACAACAACAATATCGCCATGATTGATTTCCGTTTTTGATACACCGTGATGGGTACATGCAAGTGGTTCCGTCATCGCTGCAGATTGGTAATCCACATTGTCCGGAAGTTTATGGACGCTCTCTTTACGAGCAATTAAATAGTTTGTAAAGCCACCATCCTGCTGAGTTCCAAGTCCCTTCCGGTGGCTACATAAATTGTAATCACCAGCCTTGCAATATTCACACTCTCCGCAAATATAAAAGGTTGTTTCTGAGGTAACGCGGTCACCGGGCTTAAATTCTGTAACACCCTCACCGACTTCAACCACTTCACCAGAAAACTCATGCCCCAATGTTACCGGGACACCAACCTTGTAATGCCCTTCATAGGTATGAATATCAGACCCGCAAATCCCCGCATATTTCACTTTGATTTTCACTTGATCTTTGCCGGCTTGCGGTTCTTCTTTATCTTGAATTTCCAGATTACCAAATCCGAGTTCTGTTTTTACAAGTGCTTTCATGTTGAACTCCTCCCGTACTGTCTTCCTACTTAAACTACGATTAGTTAAACAGGCTAAATAATTTGAAGATTAACCAGTTAATGATGTTACCGCCTTGGTCAATACTTGATATTTTCGTTGAACCTTCAGGCATATCGAAGTTAGCGTTTGTAGCCATTTCAGTGAAGATTGGTGCAACATCCGTTGCGATGTATAGGGAGATCGCAATCATAATTGTACCGACAATTACTGAATGAACAATATTACCTCTGGCAGCACCTACAATGAATGCAACAATAAATGGAATCGTTGCCAAGTCACCAAACGGCAATAGGCTGTTCCCTGGTAAAATAACTGCTAATACAACTGTAATTGGAACTAGTATTAAAGCTGTGGAAATAACGGATGGATGACCAAGTGCTACCGCAGCATCGAGTCCAATATAAATTTCTCGATCACCAAATCGTTTGTTTAACCATTCCCGTGCAGATTCTGATACAGGCATTAAGCCTTCCATCAAGATCTTTACCATTCGTGGCATTAATACCATAACAGCGGCCATCGCCATACCAATCTCAATGATGTCTCCTGCATTGTACCCGGCAAGAAAACCAATCGCTGCACCTAAGAACAATCCAATAAAGATTGATTCACCAAAAATACCAAATCGTTTTTGAATCGCATCCGGATCAGCATTCCAATTTTTAACGCCAGGAATTTTTTGAAGTCCTTTTACAAGGAAGATACCTGGTGCGTAAGAAATCGTACTGCCAGTTGCTAGCGAAACACCCGGTAATTCATAGAATTCACTGACCATTGGTGCTGTCCAGTCCGCTACTTTCAAGCAGATAACTTGGAAAATCACGGCTGCAATCAAACCTTGGACAATACTGTCTGAGATTGCATAAACCATGGCGGCCATGAACGTATAGTGCCAGAAGTTCCAAATATCCACGTTCATTGTTTTCGTCGTTTTCGTAACAAGCATGATGACGTTTACAACTAAACCAAGTGGTATAACAAAGGCAGCAACTACGGATGCCCAGGCAATGGAAGATGTTGCAGGCCAGCCAACGTCAATCACATTTAAGCTTACTCCCATCCGTTCAACCATCCCTTGCGCTGCCGGGCCCAGGTTATTTACAAGCAAATCGATTACTAAGAAAATACCAACAAAAGCTACACCTATCGTTAAACCAGAACGAAATGCTTTACCTGGTTTCTGCCCAAAAAATAGACCTAATAAAAATATCGCAACTGGCAGAATTACGGTTGCACCTAAGTCTAAAAAGCTCTGTATAAAATCAACAAAACCTTGCATGGTCTGTCACCTCACATTTTTAATAGTAACCCCCGATTTCCCTAGATTAAGAGAAATCGGGATTCATTTTCTTATTTTTTAAGCTCTTCCAGAATTTGTTTCTTTGTATCTTCAGTTCCAATACCAGTTAGGAATGAGCGTGCATTGATTACAGGGAATGGAAATTCTTTCTTTGTCATGGCAGTCGTTACAAGTAAATCTGCAGAATCCACATAACCGCCAACTTCAGCAATCTTGATCTGAACTAAATCCAGTTTAAGGTCATGTTCTTTCGCCATTTCTTCAATAGCCCCATTAACAACTGTTGATGTTGCAATACCTGCTCCACATGCTACCAATACTTGTTTCTTTTTCATCCTTACTCACCTCCTTCAAGGGCAACAAAATCCAACTTGGCTTCTAGTAGATTCTTGATGCTGGATTTGTTTTTTTCACTTACTAAGTACTTCAATGTTTCCTCGTTTTGAAAAACCTGCATTAATTTTTGCAAAAGTGTAAGCTGCGAATGTGCTTCATCCATTGCAAGCATAAACACTATTTTTACAGGCGTCGTTTCAGTTTCATCACCCATCACACCGAATTCAACTTCATTCTTTAAAATCGCTACACTTATGGTCTTTCTTTTGACATGTTCAACATCTGTATGTGGGATTGCCACTGAAACTCCTGCCGTCGGAAGACCTGTCGCAAATTCAGCTTCCCTGGCCACTATGGCCGGAATGAAACTTTCCTGGACGAGACCCTTTTCTACCAAATTGTTTCCCATTACAGTTAAAACATCTTCTTTTGTACTACCATCTACATCTAGTAGAATGATAGATTCGTCAAAAAATAACTCGCTCATCTCTACACCTCTTTATCCTTTTTCTAAGTTGTTTATAGCTCAATCAACCGAATATAATTGGATAATGTCATGAATCTCTTTGATTGAACTGGCTTCAATGATCCTGTTTCGATCCCGTTCCGATCCGGACAGCTTCATCAGTTGCATCAATGCATGGATATGCCGCTGCTTATCTACTGCTGCAATGACAATCACCAGGTTAATACAATGTTCGTCCGTAAAGTTTACTCCCTCTTGCAACCTGAGCAGGCTCATGCCAACCTCATTAACACCTTCCTCTGGTGCTGCATGTGGAATAGCGATATTCGGGCCGATGACAATATAGGGATCGTGATCATAATTAGCAATCATTGCTTCCACATATTGCGGGTCAATTTTGCCACTGGCCACTAGTGGCTGGGCACTTATTCGAATTGCTTCCTCCCAGGACGGAATGGAACTTCTTACTGTAATCGTTTTTGGAGTAATCAATTCATCTAAATTGCTATCGTTAAGCTTCGCATCCTGTTTTACGGATGATCCTTCATCACGATTAATATATTGCTGCAATTCCTCCATTAAAGCCTTTTCATTTTCGATTACAGCGTGGTGCTTAATCATATCGATTAAATGGTCAACATTAATATGATTTGGAATATAACCGTGTAATTCAAGCATTACTTGTTTTCTAAGACGGTATTTTTCCTCCCGGCCAAGAAATGCTTTTGACACAAATAATTTTTTCTTTGTTTCAAGAAACGTTGGGGAAAACACAATATCGTAATCAAATTGGTAATCCAGGAATTCACGTACGGATAATGAATCAAGAAATATGAACTCAGGGAATAATTCACTTAATTCATTAAACATCAGTTTCGATACGGACACTCCCTGAGGACAAACAACAATTGCCTTTACCTTTTTATCAATACTGTCGCCCTGCCTGGTCATCCAGCCACCAATTAACATGGTGATAAACGTGGTCTCGCTTTCCGGAATTTCACTTCCAATTAATTCGCTAAGCGGCCCCGTTGACCGTTTAACAAGATGATGCAGCTCACTGAATTCCTTACTTAGCGAGTTCTGAATATCAACGGTTCCTGTCAGTTGATACTTAATCCGGTAATAAGCAGGTTTAATATGCTGTAAGAGTTTATCCAGCAGCTGTTCCCGGTCCTGCAGGTAAATGCAGGCACTTTTTTCAAACAAGCGCAGCATATTATCGATTGCCGGGATTAAATTTGGAATTGCCTCATCCGCTAAGAAATTAGATGAATATACATTTGTTGTTAATAAATGCAACGTAATAAATAAACGCTCGGAAACTGGAATGTCCTTAATGTCGTACAGAATCTCTTCTGTCGCCTGATATTCCTTGGTATCCGATAATTCCTCATATTCAATGGAAAAGGAATTAATTTCATTTCCTCTTTCGATTCGGCGCAGAATTAATAACAGCACGTACGGCATCGCTTCCATTTTCTCATCGGTGAATTTTAGATGTAACGTATTCTCTACCTTTTCAATTCGTTTCGTAAATTCCTCAATATCCGTTTTTTCGATATTGGCTATCTCCATCATTTTGTTTTTCCCGGTGCTCATTTGCAGCAATTGATAGGTTACATTAATTAGCAGTTTACGTACTTGAAATTCTTTTCCTTCTATTAAATAACCAGCTTTCCTTGTGTACCTTATAGCCAAGTCATACTCGCCTATATAAGATTGCACTTCTTTCATATCACTAAGAACTGTATTTTTGCTGACATCCAGTTCCGCTGTAAAATGGTTGAGAGACAGTTCTTCATAATAACTTAACAGCATCATGATAATCAGCTGAACCCGCTGGTTTTCGGAAAAAATATTCGTCTCCACTGCAACGTTTTTCTCTTCCCCGTTCAATTTCGTGAATACGGATTGATTAATAATAAAATGTCCTTGCCTTGTTCGTTCAATTACGGGAAGGTTCTTGCTCATGAGCCAGTCATTGATTTTATTAATGCTGTAACCAAGCTGCCTGCGCGATAAATTATGCTTTTTCTCTAAAGCTGTACTGGTAATACTCGGATTGCTCACTAATTCATCCAGTATTTTCTGGCTTCGTTCTTTAAGCGGCACTCGCAATCCCCCCTCGCTAAATTTATTGTAACACCGTGAATCCAGGTAATGAATGCGTTTTCATCGCAAATCATTGAACAGTTGGTGTACATCATTGTGATTTACACTAAAACGTCCAAGATAACTACATTTTTTGTGATAAAGTTACCTTTTATTCCTTAACAATACAAAAAAAGCCATTATCCCCCTCACTTTGGAGTAGAAATAATGGCCTATTTTATAGTTAGTTAATGCAGTTAACGTTTTTTAATTCAACCACCGTAAAATTTCTATAAATCCTTATACGCCCCGTTTATTCCCCCATAAATATGTATGGAGTTGTGGAAGAACACGAACATCCTTTAATACATTGCTTTCCATTACTTGATCAATTAACTGTTCATATTGCCGCAGCATTTGGCCAAGAAGCTTTTCATTATCCATTGTTTCCAGATCATCATTTCCCACCTGAAGGAAAAATTCAACATCCGGATACCGTTGATGAAGATTTATCGCATATTTCAAATCGTCCTGATCAAAAATAACTACCTTTAAACTGAATGTTCCTTTTTGATCTCGTCGTAAACCGTCGATAATCTGGTCAAGTATTTCAAAATTCGTTTTCATTCCCGAGCTTGGTGGCTTTGGTGAAAGTGTTAAATCGTCAATGCTGGTAAACCAAGTCTGCCACTTGCTCCCTTGTGTCTCAAGTGCTACCTTTATATTCTTTTTGTGCAACAGGTCGACAAGCTCATTCAAATGGGCGAGTAAAGCGGGATTTCCACCCGAAATGGTTACATGTCCAAATCGATCTCCACCCTGTTCTGTTAACCTATGCCAAATTTCCTCAGGACCCATCATTTGAATATTGCTTTTTTCGGAACCATCCCATGTAAATTTAGAGTCACACCATGAACAGGAATAATCACACCCTGCTGTCCGGACAAACATTGTCTTACGGCCAATCACCATGCCCTCACCTTGAATAGTTGGACCAAATATTTCGAGAACAGGAATTTTCATTCTTTATCCCCCTTCCCCGGGCGGTAAACACAATAGCTTGTCGGTGTTTCCCGTAAATATACCTGGATGCAGGCAGGTTGGTTAGCCAGTGTATTTAAATGAGCCTGGACAACCTCATAAATCGTCCTTGCAATAACTTCTGTTGTTGGGAAATAGTTAGGCTCATCATCCGAAAAAGCCTGATCATCATTTAATAGTCCATGATCAAAACGTTTATGAATTAAATTCTTTACCGCTTTAAAATCAACCAAAAATCCGGTATGATCAAGTTCATCACCAGCAATAGTGATATTGACAAAATACGTGTGTCCATGTGTATGCTTACATTTTCCTGCGTCATCATGAGCAATATAGTGAGCGGCAGCAAAATGAAAATCCTTATTTATTTCAAAAGAATACGGATGCGGTGTAACCGGATAAATTTGCTGCATCATATTACTTCACCCGCTTCTTTCTTCTGTTCATATTGCTCAAGGCCTCTTTGCCTCAGGACACATGACGGACACTCTCCGCACCCGCTGCCCTTCACACCGTTATAGCATGTTAGGGTATGTTGTTTTACAAATTCAAAAGCATCCAGTTGGTCACTCAGTTCCCACACCTCTGATTTGTCCAGCCACATCAATGGGGTATGGATGACAAACGTATCATCCATCGATAAATTTAACGTGACATTAAGTGATTTCATAAAGCCATCACGACAATCCGGATACCCGCTAAAGTCTGCTTCACTGACACCCGTTATCAGATGCTGTGCACCAATCTGTTTTGCCAACACACCTGCAAAGGATAAAAACAATAAGTTCCTGCCCGGCACAAAAGTATTTGGCAATTCTCCCTCACTT
Source organism: Virgibacillus phasianinus (assembly GCF_002216775.1). Lineage (GTDB taxonomy): Bacteria > Bacillota > Bacilli > Bacillales > Amphibacillaceae > Virgibacillus_F > Virgibacillus_F phasianinus. The sequence goes on along the minus strand of NZ_CP022315.1, from coordinate 2,174,440 downwards.
TCGGTGATTTCAATATCATTCCTTGTTAATGCGTTTGGAGCCAATTGGTTCAGTAATGACATGTCAAGTTCATGATGCGGCACGCCAAGCGTCTGACAAATTTCCCTAGCACAATCCAGCTCAGCAATATGACGCTGACCATATTGAAACGTGACTGCCTCCACTTGGTCAAATTTTTTCAATGCCCAGAACATGCATGTGGTACTATCCTGTCCGCCACTAAATACAACAACTGCTTTCTTATTCATTTTAATTTCCCCTCTCTTTTTGTAAAAGAAGAGCTTCAAGCCTATTTCCATCAAAAAAACAACACCAAAGAGAGTGTTGTTGACTCCTTAGTTTTTTATCGAGGGATGGAATTGCGAACCTCTCCTGCAAAAATGCAGATTTCTTTATCATCTGTAGTCTAAACCTACCATATATTTTGAAATAATGCGATGGCTTTTGAGTTTTAATTCAATAACCAAAAAAGGAACGGAAACTACTCCGCCCCCTTAATCCTATTATATTACACTTTTGATCTTATTCATTATTTGCGCATCAAATCCATTTGTAAAAGAGTGATCAATCCTAACAGCTTTTCCAAAATGGTATTGATCCGCCTGAACTATATCATGAATTTCTTCAATATTTTGCAGGCTCAAGCCAGAACCTGGCATTATTTTTGGACCGCTATTTCTTTTTGCCGTGAGAACAAGATCCCGAAGCTTCTTTTGACCCTTCCAACAATCTTCTTCACCACCTGAAGTTAGAATCCGTTTCACATTCCGTTTATATTTAGTTAATGTTTGGTAAGCCTCAGTCTGTGATAGAACATCATCAAAAGCTCGGTGAAAAGTAATATCCAATTGTGGATAGATATTCAAAATATCTACTAGAATTTGCTCATTTATAGCATTATTTACATCCAGAGCCCCAAAAACTATCCTTTCTCCTCCAAATTCAATAATCCTTTTTATATCTTCTTTAATAATTTTCATATCTTCAGTCGTGTAATAAAAATGGTTACTATGTGGACGAACCATAACTTGAACTGGAATAGATACGCTACTTAACACCTGTTTCATAGTACTGTAACCCGGGGTAAGGCCACCCTCCTGGATTACTGAAACTAGTTCAATTCTATCGGCACCCAAGTTTTCCGCCTGAATAGCTTCTTTGACGTTTTGCACAATTACCTCTAGCATCATTTCAATCAACCTCTTTATTTACTATTTCTGTCTTGCACTCCTGTCAAATACTTCATGCTGCAAGTTTAAAGGTTATATTCTCATTTCTTTTGTGCTGCATGTGCCCATTTGTATTCATACGTCGGGCCAAATGGGTTCGTTATCACACCTGCCATTTTAGGTGAAATCAGCTGCGCACGACCGGTTTGATAAACAGGTCCGATTGCCGCATCATCAAAAAGAATTTTTTCAGCTTTTAGAAGTGCTTCAAACCGTTTCGCTGGTTTAAGTGCAAGCTCATCATTAGCATGGTTAACTAATTCATTAAATTCCTGATTATAGTATCCACCAGTATCCTCTAAGAAAATATTTAAAAAAGTATTCGCATCAAGATAATCTGGACCCCAACTGGATATTTGAATATCATACTCCAGATTTCGGTCAATTTGAATTCGTTGCTTCATTGGTGCCTGTTTTAGGGTTATTGATAATCCCTTTAGATTTATCTCTAATTGGTTTGCTAGATATTCGCTGACCGTCTTACCAACTTCACTATCCCCCGCCAAAAACACCAACTCTAATGAATCAATACCTTCCTCTTTTAAACCTTTTTTCCAAAGTTTTTTAGCTTTCTCAACATTGTAGGTCATTAAATCACCATTGATTTCCCGAAAGTCCTCACCACTTTTAGGATGGTATACGAAGTTTTTCGGCACAATACCATTGGCTACAAGCGAACCATCATTAAGCACTTCGTCAACTAAAGCCTGTTTATTAAAAGCCCGCGCAATAGCTTCTCGGATATTTTCATTTTTTAAATATTTATTTGTCTCCTGATTGAATTTTATATATCTCATACTTGTTTCCGGAGTAATTTGAAAATCATCGTTCGCAGCGTATTTGTCAACAAAGTCAGATGACAGCTTAACTCTATCTACTTTTCCTTTTGTATATAAAGCAACTGCTGCTTGTGGATCTTTTACTACTTCAAAAGTCAACTTGTCCAATTGAACCGTATCAGCATCCCAGTAATCTTTATTCTTCTTAAGGTCCCATGAACTGCTTGTGCTCTTCCAACCTTTCAGAATAAATGGTCCATTTGCCAGTATTGTGTCAGAATTTGTTGCATAGTCCTTACCTTGTTTTTCAACAAAATCTTGATTTAATGGGTAAAAGGTGCCAAATGTTACTAGTGATTTGAAATAAGGAATAGGTTTTTCCAATTCCACAACTAACTTATAATCACCAGCTGCTTTAACACCCAGCTTTTCTACAGCCATTTTACCTCTGTTTACAGCAGTTGCATTTTTTATTACACCGCCCATCATATAGGAACCGTACTCGGACCCTGTTTTTGGATCAACAGCACGTCTCCACGCATAAACAAAGTCATTAGCTGTTACGGGATCCCCATTAGACCAAACAGCATTTTCACGTAAATTAAAAGTCCATGTTAAACCATCGCTGCTCTTTTTGTGATCAATTGCAATACCTTCAACAGGTTTGCCATCATCCCCTAATCGGTATAACCCTTCCTTAGTAGCACCTAAAAATTGAAATGAACTTTCATCTGCTGCCAAAGAAGAGTCCATTGTTGTTATAATTTCACTATTAATTAAATTAAATGCTTGTTCGGAGTTTCCATCTGATTCAATGTTCCCGCTAGTCTTTTGACTTTCTTCATTAGAGCAAGCAACCATAACTAGACATAGTATAAGACCAACTACTAGCAGGAATAAATATTTTGATAGTTTCATACACGAACCTCCCATTAAATTAATGATGACATGCTGCATATTCTTCGTTGCCTTTTTGAAAATTCTAGCTTAAATTATAAAAAAACTTTTGTTTCTCCAACGATTTTTCCATTATCATTTCGTATGGAATTTGATCTTATTTCCAATAACCGATCTATCGTATCCGTGTTGCTGTAATTAAGATCCTTTAATAGTTCCGCAACTATTACTGGCCAAACAAGTTCAGAACCACTTAAAACCTTTAAGGCAATACTAATTTTCTCTTTTTTTAAAGCTAAACAATAAACTCCCTGTGCTCCTCCCTTTGCAATGATGTTATTGTCTTCTAATAATGCGGTACAGATGAAGTTATGGGATGCAACTATTTCTGGATGCTGATTCATTACATTACCTATCTTTTTTACTGCATCGGCTGTTTTCAAATCTTTATTTAATTCAGGAACTACAAATTTCAAAAAGGAGATAGCCATATTTTTTAATGGAACTCCATGAACTGGCACACCACATCCATCAACAGCGGTATTTATCTGATCAAAAGGTGTTTCGGATAGGTCAGCAACAAGATGTAAAACTTCTTGCTGTAGAGGATGATTCAACTCTGTATATCTATCAATTCCATATCCCCGTTCCCTTGAATATGCTAGGAATCCTAAGTGTTTGCCTGAACAGTTGTGCAGAAGTCTGCGCGGAGGTTTATGCTCCCAAATATAAGTTTGCTTTGGTTCCTCATTAAGCGGATAGCTTTTATTACAAACCAGCATTTCCTCGGATAATTGGAGTTTTTTCATCAGACTTTCTAATGCATCCTGGTGGTACTCCTCTCCACGCTGTGATGCAGTAAACAAGGCGGCTTCCCTATTACTGAGATTATATTTTTCAATTACATTTGTTGTAAATATCGGTATTGCTTGAATTGGTTTCATTGCCGAGCGGTAAAATGTACTATGTTCGGCGTTACCTTTCTCATACACAATCTCTTTTTTTTCATTCAGAACACAAATAATACCTTGGTGAGTATTTTCCAATTCTCCACCTCTAAATTCTTTTGCAATGACAGGAAATGTCATGAAATTATACCTCCCTTTTAAAATGAATATTTTTCATGAAATATCGTTGCACACTTATTGCAGCTCCAATAACAACCCCATCAGCACCAGTTTTTGTAGTATGTAATTTAAAGGTATTATTAACCGGGGTCCAAATTTGATTTTTACACTTTTCAAGGATTCGTTCTTTTATTTCCGGATAGTTTTCAATCAAACTGCCGGATAAAACAACAGTATCCGGGTTGTAAACACAAACAACATTGTTAATTGTAATTGCTGCGTAAGTAACAGCTTTATCCAAAATGTTTCTCGCCCACTTTTCTCCCTTTTCAGATTCCTTAAGTAACTCTTGGACACTATCAATTGATTTAGTTTTGGAAGCCTCATCGAGCAGAAATTTTTCGGCAATATACGTTTGTAAACATCCAAAGTTGCCACAAGGACAATAAATTCCATACGGATCGACTATGGTATGTCCTATTTCGCCAGAAAAGTTTCCCTCTCCACGGTATATCTCCCCCTTTGAAATCAACGCAGAACCTACCCCGCTTCCAAAACCAATCATTGCCATACTTTCTTTTTCCGTATTTAAATCCGTCATATATTCAGCCAATGCTTTCAGCTTTAGTTCATTGTCCACAATTACTTGGAAGCCCACCTTCTCTTCCAGCATTGCTTTTAATGGTACCTGCTTCCAATCAAATTGCGCAGATAGTTTAATTATCCCTTGGTCATTTTTAATAAGACCGGGAAGCCCAACACAAATTCCGGCAATTTGTTTATGGTGAATTTTTTCATTATCAAACATAATCTCAATCTTACTTCCTATGAATTCAACGGTTTCTTGTGGGTCGATTGGTTTATACATAAAATGTTCTAAAGCAATTAGGGTTCCAACGAAATTCATAAAACCAATTCGTATGTTGTTTTGATCAATTTCGACCCCAATTGATATTATCGAGTTTTCATTTGGAACAAAATACGTCGCTTTTCTGCCCACCCCGTCATTGACCAAGTTAACTTCACGGATTAGTTCAACTTCCAATAAAGAAGCAACAATACGAGACGCAGATGTTGGGCTCATCGTTGTTTGTTTCGCAATCTCAGCTCTAGATATTGGGCTTTGATTTAAAATAATTTCCAATACCAAGCTTTGATTTTCCTTTTTTAAAAACTCCTGATTTTTTATTTTCATTTCATCACCTATTTACATCATGTTATTAATTAATGCCGAATACCTGTAATACTAGCGAATAAACTGTAAATAATAGCTAGATAACCTGTTTTTTTACATTAATTTCTTCTATGGGGTTATTAATAGTATAGAGTAGTAAGAAATGTTAGTCAATTGGTTTTTTGAATCTTTTAATAGCTTGATCTCCTAGCCTTTTAAAGCCAATAAAGAAAATCAACAAAATAACCAGAAAAGGAACCGGAACTTAGTCCGATTCCTTGATTCTGGAAGATAGTAAGGAAATTTATTGATTCCCATTTCGCATACTGTCTTCGGCAATCCTGATCATTCGTTTGACCATTTCGCCACCCACTGATCCATTTTCGCGTGCAGTAGTGTCAGCCCCGGGCTCAACACCAAGTTCATTTGCAATTTCTTCTTTCATATTGTCAACTGAATTTCTTGCACCTGGCACTAACAAATCATTTTTGTTCTCTGCCATCATTGATCACTCCTCGTGGGATTTGGAACAGAAAGTTTCTGCTCCTTTTTATCCTTTGATGGAAAAAAATAATTACACCTGTCAATTAATACCTTATAGAAAAAAAGCACCACCAAGGCGCTTCAGCATTTCAACATATAATTATTTGCATTTTCCTCATGATAGCCAATTTTTTTCTCCAGTTTATGTTTCATTTCTTCGTCGAGGCAATCGGATATTACTGTAGATAATTCTCTGGCTTTTAGAATATGCCAATAGTAGATCATACGATAATATAGTTTTTTCATACATCTTCCTCCTCAGATTTTATAAACCGATGGAGATCGTATCGGTGAACTTCCTTGGATATCATATCCGTTTTGCTATTTCGAACGAACCTTATTGTTATCACTTATAATAATGGTTACTGGCCGTTTATTAAATAGTCTTATATGACTGTTTACCACTATCATTCGCAATTCCATTTCATAGAAACAATTTCTTTATTCCTAGATATTTATAACTATAGTACAGTGGGATTCTGGCAAAAGTCGTAATATTCCTTTAAAATAGCCCCTGGATAGAGGTGACACTTTTTGATAAAACCGCGTTTAAAGTTAAGTACAATTATCATAATATTCGTCTGTCTAGTTGTTTTAATTTCTTTAATTATTACTGACCTGCTTTTCACAGATTCGACTAGTGAAAATATCCGCGATTATTTAGAAGAGAAGGCATTCATTGTCTCCCGAACGGTTGCGGAATCTCAAATCGTTAAGAATGGTTTGCTGGATAAAGATGAGCATAATAATATCCAGGATTATACTTCAACCATACAGGAAGAAACAGACGTCTTATTTGTTGTGGTGATGGATATGAGCGGAATCCGTCAATCACATCCCAACCCTGAGCGAATTGGTAACCACTTTGTTGGTGGTGATGAAGTACGAGCGCTTCAGGGGGAGGAATACATATCTTCTTCAACTGGCACGTTAGGGGAGTCATTAAGAGCTTTTACGCCTATTTATGACGATAACCAAAATCAGATTGGTGCTGTTTCTGTAGGAATTTCATTAGATGCCGTCCAGCAATCCATTCAACAAAGCCATAAAAGAGTTATTATTGGTTCTATTTTCGGCCTGTTGGTAGGTATCATTGGTGCTTTCCTCCTGGCGAAATACATTAAAAAAAGCCTTTTTGGCCTCGAACCACATGCTATTGCACGTATCCATGAGGAAAGAAATCAAATGCTGCACTCGGTTCGTGAGGGAATTATTGCGATTGACAGAAATGCCACCATTGTCCTTGTGAACAAATCTGCCCGCCAAGTTTTTAGAAAAGCAGGATTGATGGTTAGAGACCCAATTGGGATGAAGATTAACGATTTTTTGCCAGGAACAATGCTCGGTCATGTACTGAATAGGGGCGATACTGATTTAGATGAGGAACAAACAATCAATGGCGTTTCCATTATCACCAACCGCGTCCCGTTAGTTGTTAACGATCAGGTTGTCGGTGCAATTGCCACTTTCCGGGACAAAACGGAAGTCAATCAATTGGCAGAACAGCTGACTGGTGTTCAACTGTATGCTGACACTTTACGTGCCCAGTCACATGAGTTCATGAACCAGCTGCACGTGTTACTTGGCTTGATAAAAATGGAGAATTATGAAGAGGTTAACCAGTTCATAAGCAGACTGGTTAATCATCAAGCACATGAAGTCGGCAATGTAACCAGGCATATCAAGGATCCTGCCTTCGCTGGATTTATTATTGGTAAAATGAGTGCTGCAAGGGAATCACATGTTAGTTTAACTATCAACTGCGAAACCGAGATTCCACAGCCCGATAAATCCGAGGTCACACATGAACTGATTACGATACTTGGCAATATTATTGATAACGCCATTGAAAGTGTTTCAAATAGTGAACAGAAACGAATTAAAGTTAATCTTGCTTATGTGGATGAACTGCTTAGCATAACCGTCAGTGACACGGGTGCTGGCATACCAGATAATATTCAGGAAGAAATTTTTGCAAAGGGGATGTCTACTAAGGCTGGAAACCATCGTGGGTTTGGCCTCTACCTGACTCAGCGGAGTGTTGAGAAACTGGCCGGATCTGTTGACTTTTCTTCCAATCATGAGGGTACGTTATTTACATTAATTATCCCTTATCAACCTGGAGGTGAACGTAATGATTAATGTTCTGATAGTGGAAGATGATCCAATGGTAGCTCAGTTGAATAAACAATATATGGAGCGTATTCCCGGATTCACACTTAGTGGCGTTGCTTGCAATACCAAAGACGCGCTTAAGCATATGAACCAGGTGAAAATCGATCTCATGCTGCTTGATGTGTACATGCCCGGTTCAAATGGAATTGATTTTTTACGGGATATTCGTGATCAAAACCAAGATGTTGATGTTATCTTGATCACCGCAGCATCTGACATCAATCAAATTCAGCAGTCATTAAGACTTGGGGCCGTTGATTATTTGATAAAGCCATTTGAATTTGAGCGATTTGAAGATGCGCTTATCCATTACAAAAACAGCCATTATGCCTATATTGACAAGGGAAATGTTAGTCAGTATGCGGTTGATCAGCTGCTTCGTAAATCTGGTCAATCAAAAGAAAATAAACCGGTGATACAGGATTTACCGAAAGGACTGACAAAAAACACATTAGAAAACATTACCCAAGTTATTCTTTCAAAAAAATCTGAGCCCTTTTCAACTGAAAATATCGCAGAATTAACAGAGATATCCAGGGTTTCAGTAAGGAAGTATTTAAAGTTTTTGAGTGGGATTGAGTTTTTGGAAGAAACACTGATATATGGTGTCGGGAGGCCCATTTATCAATACAAATTAAATAAATCAAAGCGCAACCAAATCGATTATTATCTTTAAAGCAGCTGTTTTAGCTGCTTTTTTTAATTACAAAAGTTTAATTAGTTTCACAATATGTGAACTTTCTGTTAACAATAGTACGATGAATTTATTAGGTTGAAAGCGTTTTCCTATAGGGTTTTTTGCCAATAAAAGAAAAGGAGTGGTCAACATATGGGACAAACAGCTCAAGAGCTGAATTATGACAACCAGCCGGACGAAAGAATAACAGAATTGAATAACAGCAAGAAGAAGTTTACGATTTTTGAAATTCCCGTTCTGTGGTTCGGTATTTTTACAGCTATTACTTTAATAAGTTTATATTCAGGGAACTTACCGGGTGGAATGATTGGCAGCTTGCTGGTAATGATTGTACTTGGAGAACTTCTGGGATGGATTGGAGATCATACACCAATCGTCAAGACATTTTTAGGCGGTGGAGCTATTATCGCAATCTTCGGGGCGGCGTTCATGGTATATGAGGGGTGGCTGCCAGATGCTTCCGTGATCTCTATGACGACGTTCATGAAAGACGGTGGTTTCTTGAACTTTTATATCGCCGCATTAATTACAGGAAGTATTCTTGGAATGAATAAAGAAATCCTAATGAAAGTTGGATTGCGTTACTTTTTGCCAATCATTGGAGGCGTAATCTGTGCAGTCCTAATTTCTGGATTATTGGGTACTTTAGCAGGGTTTTCTTTGAAGGAAGCGGTTCTTGTTATTGCAATGCCAATTATGGGGGGCGGCATGGGAGCTGGTGCTGTTCCGATGAGTCAAATATATTCGGAAATGATGGGAAATGACCCCGGCTATTATATCTCTATGCTAGTACCTGCCCTTGCCTTAGGTAATGTGTTCGCAATTGTCCTTGCCAGTATGCTCAATTTACTTGGGGAAAAGGTTCCTTCGCTAACTGGTAACGGTCAATTAATTCGAGGCTTCCAATTCCAAGAAGAAAAAACTGCGTACGACATCAAAAAAATGGGAATTGGATTACTGGCCGCAGTTTCATTTTTTGCGATTGGGACTATTCTGGGGGACTTCATCCCTATTCATCCTTATGCACTGATGATTATTGTCGTAGCTATTGCTAAAATTGTTGATGTGATTCCTAAGAATGTGATTGAAGGAGCAAGCCAATGGTACAAATTTGTTGCCAGCAATTGGACACTTGCTTTGCTGTTTGGAATTGGAATAGCCTATACCGATTTGAACACTGTCATTGAAGCATTAACCTTCCAATATATACTAACGGTATTCGGTGTCGTACTTGGGGCTATCATCGGAGCAGGCTTACTAGGAAAACTTGTCGGTTTCTACCCTGTTGAAGCAGCAATTACTGCTGGATTGTGTATGGCAAACATGGGCGGAACAGGTGACGTCGCAGTCCTCTCTGCTTCAAAAAGAATGGAACTAATGCCTTTTGCACAAATTTCATCCCGATTAGGTGGAGCATTGATTCTACTATTAGCCGGGCTGCTAATCCCACTTTTCACCTGATAATACGAGCAACACGGATGGTTCTGTGTTGCTGCGTAAAGTGGTGATGTTGAAGTCAAGTCGGGAGACAGCTATTTCTCTCCCTACTTGGACTTGCCCTCTCCCAGGTCCCACCTATTTCGCCCGAGTTCCATCCGCTAATCTTTATTTTTCCACAACATCATTAAAAAAGACCTGCACTCCCCTTTAAAGGTTCGTGCAGGTCTCCATCATTCTACTTTGTTAGCATATCATGAACTTTAGCAACTTCTTCATCGGGTACAAGTAAATAGTATACACCACTTATCTTAGTACCGTTACCTGTCATCATATAACTATTAACATTTTTCCTAACATCTTTATAATTGAATAATAGATTCTTCATGTCCTCGAAGTCCATGTTGGTTTTCATGTTGTCGCCTAAAACATCAATCATATCGTCTATTTTACCAACGGATGCAATGCTTGCACCTTTATCAATAATGGCTTGAATAACCTGGCGCTGACGTTTCGTCCGACCAAAGTCACCGTTTGGATCGAGGTGGCGCATGCGCACGTATCCCATTGCTTGCGGTCCATTCAAATGAATTTCACCTTTTTTATAATGATAGCCTTCTTTATAGTAACCTTCATCATACCAGTCAAGCGGATTGTCTACCGTGATGCCACCAACGGCATCTACCATTTCAGTAAGTCCCTGCATGTTCATTTCTACATAATAATCCAGCTCTATATTTAGTAGATTTTCAACAGTGGCTACCGACATATCAACACCGCCATATGCATAGGCATGATTAATTTTATCCTTATACCCCTTACCAACAATAAGGGTCCGGGTGTCTCTCGGAATGCTAATTAAATTCATTTTATTATTTTTTGGGTCTAATGAAAGTACCATAATAGCATCTGAGCGTCCACCATCACCTGGTCGTTTATCGACACCAAGCAACAATATATTAAGTGGCTTTTGTTCACTTATTTTTTCTTTCGCCACTTTTGAATCAATCGATGAGATTTCCTCGTGAATTTTTTCATTTACGGTTTGTTTCGCATTGCTATATACTGAAAACGCAAAAGCACCGACGCCTAACACAAGGATTAAAATTACAAATAAACTAATCCTTAGCCAAAGACGTTTTCTTGGTTTTTTCCTGCGTCTGTCTGACCTTCTTTGTTCTGTCATACCTACATACCCCAGTTCCAATTTATTACTTAATACCTATTTGAAAATCCTGGCTATCACCAAAAATAATGGCAGATCCCTTAGATTTTTTATACTTTAGTCCTATAAATTTTAGTACCGCCCTTAAGTATAACAAAAAATCATGTAAATTTATATCAAAAATTGTAAAACGAAAAAAAAAGCCGCTAGATTTATAGAATAAATCAGCGACTTTTTAAAAATATTGTGTCTGCAATCTTAAGCAAATGCTAGTTCAATAGCCTCTTCGACTGTTGCATAGTCGTAGCCAAGATCATGTGCTACTGCTTCAAATGTAACTTTGCCATTTAGTACGTTCACGCCGGATTTAATTGCCGGGTTTTCGTTAATTGCTTTAATGGCACCTTTTGTAGCGATTTGTGCTGCATAAGGAATGGTTACATTCGTTAATGCAATCGTTGATGTACGTGGTACAGCACCAGGCATGTTTGCAACTGCATAATGAAGCACACCATGTTTTTCATAGATTGGATCGTCATGTGTTGTAATATGGTCAACTGTTTCAAAGTTACCACCTTGGTCAATAGCTACGTCAACAACAACAGAACCAGGCTGCATGGATTTAACCATTTCTTCTGTTACAAGCTTAGGCGCTTTTGCACCAGGAATTAATACAGAGCCAATTACCAAATCAGATTCTTTAACTGCTTCTGCTATATTATATGGATTTGACATTAATGTTTGTACACTCGTACCGAAGATATCTTCAAGTTGACGCAAACGTGTTGGATTCAGGTCGATAATGGTAACATCTGCCCCAAGGCCGACTGCAATTTTCGCAGCGTTTGTTCCAACCATTCCACCGCCAATAACAGTGACTTTTCCACGTTTCACACCAGGCACACCACTTAACAGAATTCCTTTCCCACCATAAAACTTCTCAAGGAACTGTGCACCAATTTGTGATGCCATACGCCCGGCAACTTCACTCATTGGGGAAAGCAATGGCAATGTATTGTTTACTGTTACTGTTTCATAAGCAATTGCTGTCACTTCATTATCAACTAAAGCTTTAGTTAATTCTGGTTCCGCTGCTAGATGCAGGTACGTAAATAAAATTAAGCCTTTACGGAAATAGCCGTACTCAGCTGAAAGTGGTTCTTTAACTTTCATAATCATTTCTGCTTGGCCCCAAACATCTGAAGCGCTTTCAATGATTTCAGCACCAGCTGCTTTATACTCTTCGTTCGTAAAGTTACTGCCCAGACCAGCATCTGCTTCGATAATGACACGATGTCCAGCCTTTAATAAATTGACAACCCCTGCAGGTGTCATGGCTACTCGGTTTTCGTTATTTTTAATTTCCTTTGGAACACCAATAATCATCATAATTCCCCCTATTGCTCAATTTATATCTATTATATTCCCACAGAAGCCATTTTTCTTTATGTAGAAAGCTAAAAATAGAAGGGACAATTTGTGTAAAATCACATATCATCCCTTCGCATGTTTTCGAGCTTTAAATCCAAATATAATGTTATTTTTTGATTCGGGTCCTTTAGATCAATTTCCGCAATTTCTACAATCCTTTTCAGACGGTAGTTTAATGTATTAGTATGGACGTGGATGGATTTGGCTGCCCGATGAACATTGCTATCACATTCCAGATAAACAGTTAAGGTAGTCAACAGATTAGTATGGTGTTTTAAATCATAGTTTCGCAGCCTTTCAATCGAATAATTCTGGTAATGATCCCGATTCCTGATTTGATATAGTTCATTAAGAAATTGATAAATACCGAGTTCCTGGTAGCTATAAATGCTGGCGAGCTCCATTGGAAATTGTTCCTTCTGTTCCAGCACTTTTAAGGCATGGATATAACTGTCCTTGATATGCTGTGCCCCATTATAAATGGTGCCAAATGAACCTTTCACATGATTAATCTGCAATCGTTCTGTAATTTTATGAATGAAGTTTCCAATAAACTGATTCAGAACCTTGATTGCGTTGTCTTCCGATTGCAGCCGAATTAGCAGAATGAGCTGATTTTGATCAAACACCCGGCAAACGACCTGAACAAGTTGCAGTGTTTCCGTCAGATAATAGGAATGTTTTTCAATTGTTTGGGTAACATCACAATCGTATTCGATTAAGGCAATGGCCAGGCTGCCATCAAGCTGCAAACCAAACCTTTTCGCCTGGCGGTCAATTACATCCTTTTGTGAAACATGCCCAGTCAACAGCTGCCAAAAGAATTCCTGATAGCTTTCCTCTGCTTTTCTTTTTCTAATCTGGTGCTTCTGTAATTGTTTTTGGACTAGTCTGGATGCTTCTTTGAGCAATTTTAATTTATCTTCATTAAATTGTTTGTCTGTTGTTTGGGCCCAAATGAATCCGAGCACCTCATTATTTTTCCACACTGATACGGCAATCCGATTTCCTAAACCGACCTCATCAATTGCCGGGACAATCACCGGCTCTTCCTGTTCGAATAGTTGAGCCATCACGCCATGTTTCCAAAGGCTGTTGATGACATTCTCCGGAACTTTCCGTCTGACAATGGTGGCAACCCTCGCGTCATCTACATTTTCCTCATGAGTACTGTATGAAATTATACGATGGTTGGCATCTTCTATCGTAATCGGACAATCGAGAACTTTTCCGATACGGTCTGCCAAGCCTTCCAGCGAATCAATGTCGTCTTTAAATAATTCTGAGTGGCCGGATGAATCCATGAAAGTTTCCCTCCATTCAATCTGAAAAATATTTCGGTACGTTTTAGGTTTGACCTTTAGAATACCATATTTCGGTGATTAAATCCTTAACAAAATAAGTGGACTTTCACAAAAAGTTTGGTAAAATAAAGAATGCGCAAATTTAGACAAAATTTGATATTATACATCATCTGCTTTGGAGGTTATACATCATGAAAAAAATATTAAAGATTGGAAGCGCTTTTATCGGGATTATTGTCGGTGCGGGTTTCGCATCAGGACAAGAGGTGCTACAATATTTTACTAGCTTTGGGCTGATTGGGACGGTCGGGGCAATTATTTCGACCGCATTATTTGCCTATCTTGGCATGACACTTACAAGTCTTGGCAGTCGTTTGCAAACAAAATCACATAAGGATGCTGTTTATAAAATTAGTGGATGGCGGGTTCTTGGAGTTATTGTGGACTACATCATTATCTTTACCTTATTTGGGGTAGGGGTTGTCATGATCGCAGGAGCCGGCTCTATTCTTGATCAGCAGTTCGGCCTGCCGACAATTGTTGGTGTTATTCTGATGACGGTTCTGGTTATTCTAACCATTATGCTGAATGTTGACCGCGTGGTTGCCATTATTGGCAGTATCACACCATTCCTTATTGTTGGCGTAATTCTCGTTTCCGTATACAGCCTGTTCACATTGGATGTCTCTTTTATGTCACTTAATCCAATTGCCAAAGAACAGCCATCATCGCTTCCGAACTGGTTCATTTCGGGAATCAATTATGTTTCCTTTAATATAGCCGTTGGTGCGTCCATGTCACTTGTAATGGGTGGTGCTGAACGTGATGAAAAAGCAGCGAAATACGGGGGACTCCTCGGGGACTTGGTCTAGGAATTATGATTATATTAAGCCATCTGGCAATCTACTCAAAGGTGGATACCGTAGCAAGTTTCGATATGCCAATGCTGGCTATTGTTGACGAGATTTCTCCTGTCCTTGCTGTAATATATTCATTAATTCTGTTTGGTATGATTTTCAACACAGCGGTAAGCATGTTCTATGCGTTTGGGGCACGCTTTACAAAAATGGGGACTAAGAAATTTAAGGTGTTTGTGACAATTACAATGGTTGTTGCCTTCGCAGCAAGCTTTGTCGGCTTTACTGACCTCGTTTCCCTATTTTATCCACTTATTGGATACCTGGGACTATTCCTGATTTTTGCACTTGTATACTCATCGATTAAAATGCCGGCAGCGAAAAAGGAAAGGCAGGAAGCGGCATAGTTCTAAACATGGAAACACCCCTGAGTGTAATTGACCAATCAGGGGTGTTTTTTTCCTAATAACTATTCTTCGTAGAGTGGATAACTTAACAGGTTACTGAAAATACGATATCCACCAGGTACCTGATTTTGAATTTGACGGTACCAGACAAGATTGGTATATAAATATGTTCCTTCACCGTATTCTGCCATTAAAATGCCACCATTAAATGGCTCTTCATTCGGATCAGCCATACTGACAAATGTTTCAAACCTGTCATCCCATTCCATTGGGAAATATAATCCACGTTCCTGAACCCAATTGGACCAGTCACTCTCGGTTATATTGTTTGGATAATTAAACAACGGATGATTCGGTTTCAACACGTTAACCTCAGCTTCTTCCTTCGTTACACGCCATTCGATGGAAGGCTGACCGATTACTAGCTTGTATGGACTAGTCTTTTCAGGATCCCAGTTATCCCAAGGTTTATTATATTGGACAACAAGGTGCCCGCCGTCCTCTACGTACTGCAGCAATCGCTCATTGTTATTTCTTAAATCTTCACGAGAGAGATAGGCCCTGACGCCAGTAACGATGGTATCGTACTGGGATAGATCACCAGTTTGAAGATCTTCTTGCTCTAATTTGGTAACATCCATACCAATTCCCTGCAAACGGCCCGCCACTTTATCAAACCCACTATCGATATATCCTACCTTTAACGATTCAGGTAAATTTAAATCAAATGCCACTCCTTCAACCTTGGCAGGATAAAGGTAATAGGAAGTATCAATATGATCATATTGGATTTTCTGTACATATGTGCTTAATGATTTTCCGTTTACATTTACAATTGGATCGATTGAAAAATCACCTTTACTTACATCAGTCCCTGGTGAAACAGTAAATGAGACGTTTTTTGTTTCACCTTCAATTTCAAATGTAACTGGTGCAGCTTCTGGTTTAACTGCCCAGCCTTCCGGAACATCAAGACTGACAGATGCATCAAGCGCTCCATTCGTATTATTTTGAACCTCTGATTCCACAGTGATTTGTTCTGGAATATCCAATGTATTAACTACTAACTTACTTGGATTAACCTGAACAGATACGTCTGGCAAGACTGCAACAGTTGCGTCTGTTTGGTAACTCTGTTCAACCGTCGTTGGCCCTACTGAATAAGATACCTCTGAATGGATTGATGGATCCTCATAAGGTTTAAAGTAATCGGAATCGTCAGGGATATAAACGGTAAATTCAATGGTCTTTTTTTCTCCAGCCTTTAGATGGAATGGATTAACCGCGCCATCCATGGTCCATCCTTCTGGCAGACTTAACGTTGGGTTAATGTTTTTCAAAGAATGCTTACCTTTATTTTCAAGTGAAACGGTAACCTTTGTTTGCCCATTCTGAACCAGTGTAGCATCTTTCACTTTTGTCTCGACTTTCAAGTTGGAGGCAACTTTACTTACTTCAGCAAGCTGTTGCTGCTTTACATCAACTCGAAACAAGATATCCTCTTTAACTTTTTCCTCTAAATCACTATTACCAATTTTGGATTCTAGTTTTCTTGCTTCATTAAGGGCTATATGTGATTTTTTTAGGGCCTTATCACGATTCGGGTATTGATCAATAACTTTCTCAAGCGTCTTTTGGAAATGATTAAGTTTAGCCTGCAATGGTTTATCATTTAATTGACTAGCGATTTCCGAGAAGTCGTAAGCTAGTCCATCAAAAAGATCTTCTTCGGCAGGAATATCTTTTACTGACTTGGCAAGCCTTAGGTTAACTGTCTCTGGACCTGCGGGAATGTCATTTCCCATGCCCTGACTCTTATGAAGATAGCGGGATTTCTCACCTAGTTGTGGATATGTCATTCCATAGATAGGATCATACATCCCTATTTCTATCGATGTAGTCGCATTGTCTGATTCTGCAGGAAGGTATAGTTTTTTCACCTGCCAGGTTGTAAGGCCATCTTCTTCAAGTTGTTCTGGAAACACGGTTGGATCCGCCGCATCTTCAAAAGCTTTTCTTGTAAGTTGATTTATTGCTCTGTGGTTTCCGTGTTGAGTGTCAACATCTAAAAATGATGTGAAGAGTATATCGGGTTTATTGGTTCGTAGTCGATGAATAAAGCGCTTGTAGGTTAGCTCTCTTCCCCACTTTTCCAATGTTTCATCTGGACTTTTTGAAAAACCGAAATCATAAATGGGATCACTAGTTGTCTTACTCAAGTGAAATACCTCTACACCAGTAACCTTGGATGCTTCAATCAATTCGTTTGAACGAATGATACCTAGCGCATTACCAAGTTCCTTGCCTATTTCATTTTGTCCACCTTCCCCGCGATTAGCAATAAGACTTGCGGTCCTTATTCCAAGACCTCTAGAAAGGTAGGCGAGCAAGTGACTTCGTTCATCATCGGGATGGGCGCCTGTATTTAAAAAACTTAGTGTAGTGTCAAGTGGCTGTAATGTATTCCAAAGATCAACATCCTGCTTAATTTTTTCTTTTCCTTCTGATTTCGTTGGTGTCATTAGTGGTACAAGCAAAAATAGAACGAGAAACAAATAAATCATTTTTTTCATAGAATTTCTCCCTTCATAATAGTTTGTACAGTGACAGGATTATTTACCGGAAACCACTTATAAGAATAGTTATATTCAAATTACACTCACCTCCTTAAAAGCACACTTTACTTTCTCGCCTCAATCATTGCTCTAACGACATCCGGATTCGGGCCACCTGTGATGTTTCTTCTGGTAACAAAGCATATGGGGTCAATAATATGTTCCCAATCCTGCTTAGTTAATTGAACTTCATTCAGCCATGTATTAATTTGATCAAGGGATATTTCGTATAACTCCTTATTCATTTCGATTGCTCTGCGTGCTATCACACTGGCTTTATGGTGAGCCTTTCTGAAAGAAACCCCATAGTCCCGGGCGAGTACATCCGCTAGTTCAGTAATCGTGATCATGTTCTCCCTTGCTTGTTGATGCGCTCTTTCTTTATTAAAACGCATTGTTATAATCACAGCACGCATAAGACGCAACACACGGATACCTTTTCGATATCCTTTATAGATATGGGGCTGTAAATCGTCTTCTGTATCATTTATATCTCCGTACGGTGTGTTGTGAATCATGTGTAATACAGCCATTCCCTCCGCTGCCGCACTGCTGGCAATGGCACGTGAATGTTCAATTGAGACGGGATTTCTCTTCTGCGGCATGATGCTGCTGATTTGAACATAAGCATCAGATACCCTCAGTAGTCCCACTTCCTTTGATGCCATCCGTAAAAATTCCTGTATCCATCTGCCCATATTTGTTGTCAGACTTATCAACGCCTGAGCGGCTTCCATCAAGTAATCCCCAGCCCCTATTGCATCATATGAATTTTCAACTAGACCATCAAAATCCAGTAACTCTACCATTCGTTCACGATTAATTGGAAAACCAGTAGTCGTAATCGCCGCTGCACCCATTGGAGATTGATTAACTGTTTGATACGCATGCTCCATTCTTTTGATATCACGTTTCAAACTGTCATAGATGGCGACCAAATAGTGTCCAAACGTTGTTGGCTGTGCAGGCTGTGTATGGGTATGTGCCGGCATAATCGACTCAACATGTTGTTCTGCCTGGGAAAGAATTGCTTCACACAACTGAGAAGCATCACTAATCGCCTGGGTAATATATTCTCGAATCACGATTCTGTACATGGCCTCGCCCATATCATTCCTGCTTTTAGCAATGTGCATCTTTCCTGCCAATTCTTCACCAATGCGCTCACCAATTTGTGATTCCACAAGGAAAAATAAATCCTCGTATACCGCCGAATATTCAAGTTCCTTCCGATCAAGTATTTCCACCTGTTTGACACCTTCCAGAATTTGTTCAGCTTCGTTTTTTGTAAGTATTCCCTGTTCAGCCAGCATGGTGGTATGCGCTTTATGAATCTTAAACATTGCGTCAAACAGATGTTCTTTCTGGTCGTAAAATACCGGTTTCAATAATGAGTCAACATAGGTTTTACCAGGAAAATGAATACCTTCACTTGCTTCAAACTTATTTTTATCTATCGTCATCAGAAACCCACCTTTATCGACTTTTGATTATAATGTATTCTCTGATTTAACTCCAAAAAACTTATAAGCAATATACATAACAATTGCTATTAGACCAACTTGAATCATCCCATAAGCGGCAGCCTGACCAATGTTAAACATCCTTAGTTGATTCATGATTTCAATTGATATCGGCCTGTTTCCTATTGTATAAAGTAATACAGAAGTCGGAAATTCTCCTACCGCCTGAACAAATGCAAGTAATGTACCACTTAGAACACCTGGCATAATGATCGGAATAACGACTCTTCTAAACGTGTAAAACCATTTGGCACCTAAGTTCTGCGCCGCCTCTTCAATTGAGTCATCCATTTGTTCCAGCACTGCCGTAGTGGACCTCACCACTAACGGAATAAAGCGAACAAAGTAAGCCAATGGTAATATCCAAAATGTACCTACCAACACTTTGCCAAATGAAAATGGAGAAGGTTCATTAAATGCTAATATTAAATTCATACCTACAACTGTTGCTGGTAATGCCCATGGAATCATAACTAAGATATCCAGAAGGTTCTTACCTATGAAACTACGCTTAACTAGTGCATAAGAAGTAATGATTCCAAATACGAATACACCGGCACATGCAAGAACAGACATAATTAAACTGTTTTTAACAGGGTCCCAGATATCGGGATCTTCGAATAACAAAATAAAATTTTCCAAACCAAACTGCTGAGGATAGGTCTGCCATGTCCACCCACCTTCTGGAACTAAAGACAGGATCAACAACGTAACGTGTGGTAATAACAAAATAACCATTGCAATAATACCGATTGTTACCATAAACCACTTTAATAGTGGATTATTTACTTCACTTCGATGTGCCCCAATTCCTTTACTAGCCATCCGATAGTCTTTTCGGCCCTGATACCACCGCATAAACAATAGGAAGGAAATAGATACCACAGACAATATAACGGACTGTGTTGCGGCCATCTCTAAATCACCATTGATTTTAGAAAAGTAAATTTGCAAGCTTAACACACGGTATCCGCCAGCCAGTAAAAATGGCGCACTAAAAGATGCCATCGATACCATAAATACTAATAATGAAGCTGCAACCAAGCCTGGGGTCAATAAAGGAAACGTTACTTTCCAAAACACCTTTGACTTTCCAGAGCCCAAATTATAGGCGGCTTCTTCGAGTGATGGATCGATATTGTTTAGTGCTGAAGATGTCGTCATGTAGAAGTACGGGTACATTGTGTAGGCGTGGACCAATAGGATACCTGAGACACCACCAATACTAAATGGGATTTCAGAAAGATTTAATACATCCTTAATAAAGTTAGGGACCAGTCCAGCTTCACCATATAGGAACATGAAGGCCATAACGCCCACTAACGATGGTAGAACAATGGGCATGATAGCAATATTCGAGAAAAACTGGCGTCCTGGAAAGTCATAGCGGTTAAAAATGTATGCTAATGGAACACCAATTAACGCACTAAAGAAAACAGATAACAATGATATATAGACCGAGTTCCATAAGGCCTGTAAATTTGCTGCTGCTTTAGGACCAAAAAAGTCGGTATAATTCTGGAGCGAAAATACCCCGTTTATCTTAAAACTTTTTATCAATGTCTCAATTGAAGGATATAACACATATCCAACAAGTATTAAAAGAACCGGTATCAGTAGATATAAAGTTTTTCTTTTTTCTGCATTTAACATAAGTTTGTCACTCCCTTGCCTTGGGGATCACTCTAATTTGATCTTCTGGCAGATACACACTAACCTCCGTACCCTCTTTGAAATATGTACTTGGACCACGATTTAAGTCGGTAGCTCTAATCGTTATATCTTCATTAATTTTTATATAGGTATGAACAGATGCACCGGTAAATTGCACCAGTGATACATAGCCATTGAATACATTATTTTCACCATGATTGCTATCGATTTGGATTGCTTCCGGCCTGATAGACATAATCAAATCATCGTTTTCCTCGTGGGCAGCAATGTTGAGTTCCGTATTACTAACGTGAATGGAATCCCCTAAACCGTCAGAATGGAAAATCAGTTTTTCCCCAAATGTTTTTTCATAAGTTATAGGCAGCAATGTTGTCTCACCTATAAATTCAGCGACAAAATCATTCACAGGCTTATTATATATTTCTGTAGGCGTACCTACCTGTTGACATACACCAAAATTGAACACTGCAATGCGATCACTCATGGTTAAAGCTTCCACTTGATCATGTGTAACATAAATGGTTGTAATTCCATACTCACGTTGTAGGCGCAAGATTTCCGTACGCATTTCATCTCGTAATCTAGCATCTAGATTACTTAAAGGTTCATCCAGAAGTAAGATGTCGGGTTCGATTACAAGTGCTCTGGCTAAGGCAACACGCTGTTGTTGCCCACCACTTAATTGACTTACCTGGCGATCGATATACTGGTCTAGGCGTACTTTCCTAAGTACATCACCAACTCGTTTCTTAGTTTCTGTCTTACTTATTTTTCTAACTTTCAACCCAAATGCGACATTCTCAAAAACAGTCATATGAGGAAAAAGGGCATAGTTCTGGAAAACCATGCCCGTATTCCTTTTTTCAGGTGGTACAGTCGTCATATCTTTTTCATTAAATTTCACTTTACCTTTGGTAGGGTAATAGAAACCGGCAATCATTCTAAGAGTTGTTGTTTTACCACATCCACTTGGACCTAAAAATGTAAAAAATTCGCCTTCTTCAATTAATAAATCTAGATCATTGACTGCCGTCACACTACCAAAACTCTTTGTTATAGTTGATAAGTTCACTGTTGACATGAAACAACAACTCCTCTTTAGAACATAATTTCGTTTAAACTTTCCTACTGTATCAGAAAATCTTTATTCCTCACTTTTATCCTTTTCGGTATTTTTAATTTTGTTATCCCAATGTTCCATCCATTTTGGGGACTTCTCCTGGAATAAAGCCCAATCTATTTCCATTGGTTTGATATCTGTTTCAGTGATCCATTCTGGTAAATCCTCTACATCCTCACGAGTCGGAATTCGATAATATTTCTCAGCTAATAATTTTGCTGCCTCTTTCGTATTTACAAATTCATAAAATGCTTCTGCTGCTTTTGGATGTGGGGCATCCTTAATAATCGCAATTCCTTCAGTTAGCACTGGTGTTCCGCTTTCAGGAATTACATAGTCAAAAGGATAGCCTTTTTCTTCAGCGAGCATTACTGTATCCGGCATATTCCAAACCGATAATGACCCAACACCTTTTGCCACCTGATTGTACATAATTTCAGGGTTTGCAGAATATTCCTTCGTGTTTTCATCCAGCTTTTGTAACCACTTATATCCTTCTTCAGGACTTTGCGTATCCTTATAAGTGCGGTAGATCATAGATGAATAGATTGTGCGCATAGTTCCTGAAGCTAGTGGATAACGAATGATAATCTCATCTTCCCATTTGGGATCCAGAAGATCATCCCAGTCTTTCGGTGCTTCTTCCGCTGAAATTTCCTTTGTATTATAAAGAATTACTTCCGGAGTAATAGATGTTCCTGACCACATCCAGTCTTCATCATGGTACATATCATCTAAAGCATCTGCATAAGATGGCTTATATTCCGCAAGTAAACCATCATCTTTTGCCTGGTCAAAGTTCACTTGAGGAGCTCCCCACCAAACATCTGCTTGTGTGTTATTTTTCTCGGAACGGACACGGTCTAATATTTCTTGAGAACCCATATCCAGGAATTCCATGTCGACATCGTATTCAGCTTCAAATTGTTTTTCAAATTCACTTAAAATGTCTTTACCATGCGGAGAATATACAACCACTTTTTCTTCCAAACCTTTACCTGAATCGGAGCCTGACCCTCCATCACTGCTTTTGCTTCCTTCTTCACTGGATCCACCCGCCATACACCCAGATAGGACAATACTTATCAATGCAACTAGTAATACAGAAAATACCCATGATCTTTTAAATAAACTCATAAACCAGTTACCCCCTTGTTTTAAATATCAATTAATGTATCAAACTCTTTTAAAAATAATGCTACTGCCCCTACAATACCTGCTTCCTTACCAAATGTTGTTAGTACAACTTCACATTCTCTTGGTGTATACCGTTTCATGATGACCGCCATTTTCTGACGGATTATGTGATAGGATCCGCTGACACCACCCCCTAAAATAATTAGTTCAGGATCAAAAAGTGAAACGTAATTCGCAATACCCAGCGACAAATTTTCAATTGCAAAATCAATTACTTCTAGCGCAGTTAATTCTTTTTTTTGATACAAACTAAAGGCCTCTTTTGCAGAAACAGTTCTTCCCAGTCGTTCCGATAATTGCTTGCCAATCGATGAGCCACTAGCTACACTCTCCAGAAACCCATACCCTGCATACACTGGGTGATAATTCTTGGCATGCATTCGATCGGTTACCAGATAACCAATTTCCCCGGCACTATAATTACTGCCGCGGTATAATTTTCCGTTTATCATAATACCGCTGCCAATTCCTGTGCCAATAGCAATATAGATTAAATTCTTTCTATTTCTACCAACACCTTTCCAATGTTCACCCAATGCACTTATGTTTACATCGTTATCGATGTATATGGGCAAATCGAAAACTTCTTTTAATCTTTCACGTATCGGAAAGTCTTTCCACTTTAACGCTGGTGCTTCCTTGACCGTACCTTCCTTAACGTTTGTTATTCCTGGAACGCCCACTCCCACCCCCAAAATTTTTGCTTCATCAATTCCAAGTTCTTGTTTCATAGACTCTACACTTTGTTTAATCCCCTTAAATAATTCATGTTCTAAATTCACTTGAGTGGGAAAATCACGATAAGCACAAACCTTCCCGTTTAAATCTGTAATTCCCGATGCTACGCTCGTGCCGCCAATATCTATTCCAATAATGTAACCTTTTTCGGGATTGAACATTAAATTTACGGGCTTTCTTCCCCCATTTATAGATGCTTCACCATCTCCGGTTTCATAGATCCAATCCTCATCCAAAAGCTGATCAACAAGTGCGGAAACTGTAGGTTTACTAAGTGCTAACTTTTTAGAAATGTTGGCACGTGTTGTACAATGTTCATTCATAACGCACTTCAGTATCAGCTTCAGGTTCATTTTTTTTATGTAAGCAGCATTTCCCTTCTGCATTGAACAAGCCCCTTAAATTATATTTATGCATTTAGGTTAGTAAAGTTTACTTACTAATCAAACATTGAATACAACATAAATGAAGGCCCTTACATTGTAAACTCCAGAATACTGCTAAAATTCCTTTTATTTCCTTACTTATCTCCTGTTTTCTTGCATATTCTTTATATTTTATTGCTTTTCGATTCTTCAATGAACTATATTTTCATGTTCATAGAATACGTTACAAATCAGTTAACCTTCATATGAATTTATTTTTTAAGAAATAGGGTTTATCATAGTAGAGTAGATTTAATATTGGAGGTTTATATGTTGAATAAAGAATATGAAGATAGATTGCAAGTACTACAGAGTTATTTAGAGCAGGAAAATATTGAAGTGGCGATGGTTACATCACCGGCAAATGTATTTTATTATACCGGTTTTAATTGTGAGCCGCATGAGCGTTTTATGGCCTTAGTAGTGGATAATCGTTCAAACAATATTTCATTGTTTGTCCCGGCTTTGGATGAGGAAAGTGCTTCAAATGAATCCTCTGTTAGACGGATTATTCCAGTTTCCGATGAGGAAAACCCGTTCGCAAAACTTAAACTTGAGTTAGGTGAACATGTAGGGAATTTCGGGCTAGAAATGAAGGCCGTTAATATATTTGATTATCATAACCTACGAAGTGCCTACGCTCACGCCTCTTATGTTGATGTTCAACCATTTATTAATACCCAGCGAATGAAAAAGTCGGGCAGTGAAGTGGAATCTGTACGGACGGCCATTGATATCATTGAAAAAGTATTGGCAGAAGGCATAAAAAAGGTAGAAGTTGGTATGAGTGAGCTGGAATTAACCGCCGAATTGGAATATCTAATGCGGAAATTTGGTGCAGATGGCCCTTCTTTCTCAACAATTGTATTATCAGGTGAAAAAGCTGCCCTTCCACACGGCACCCCTGGCAATCGGACATTTAAAAAAGGTGACTTCTTATTAATTGATTTTGGGGTTATTAAGGATGGGTACTGTTCCGATATTACACGTACATTTATTATTGGCGAAGCTTCTGACAAACAAAAGGAAATATATAATATCGTTTTACAATCCAATAATGCTGGAATAAATGCCATTAAATCCGGTATCCCTGTTAAAACGTTTGATATTGAAGCAAGAAACGTAATTGACGAGAAAGGATATGGCGAATACTTTAATAATCGTGTTGGCCATGGACTAGGCATCGAGGTTCATGAGGAACCTTCCATCCATGAAAATAATGAACAAATTGCTGAACCAGGATTGCTGTTTACAATCGAACCTGGCATCTACATCCCCGAATATGGTGGAGTACGAATTGAAGATGATGTTTACTTAAACGATGAAGGAAATGTGGAAGTACTGACATCATTTCCAAAAGAACTGCAGGTTATCGGAAAATAGGATCTAAATATGGAGTTAAAAATCACCGGCATAGGTTACCACGCCGGTGATTTTTTTAGTTTATCTATTTTGGTAGTTTAAATGACGGGGAAAGTGATGCATAATCTCCCGCAAGCCGGGCTAGCGGCTTCCAATTTTCAATATCTACTTTAAAATTACCGAGATAGGCGGATTCATCAATACTCGCACACTGGATTTGACCTAGCACCATATGGTCCGTACCTACCTCAATGATTCTATCCAGTTTACATTCAAATGCAATTGGTGATTCCTTTACAGATGGCACGCTAATGGTCCCGGAAGGTTCTGGTGTTAAACCTGCCAGTGAAAATTCGTTGGTATTCGCATCTACATGCATTGATGATTCGAACATCTGATTGGCTAGCGCTTCCGGTACCACGTTCACAACAAATTCTTTCGTATCACGAATGTTCGTTAATGTATCTTTAACGGTTCCTTTTCTTCCTTCAACACCTTGACCTATTGACACAGCAAGCGTTGGTGGTTGTCTTGAGGCCACCGTAAAAAAGCTAAATGGCGCAAGATTTAATATCGCCTCCTTGCTTTTTGTAGAAACCCAGGCAATTGGACGAGGAACAACAGAACCGATGATTAGTTTATACATTTGCTGTGTTTCAAGATCCACTGGATTAAAGGTATGCGCTTCTTTAGTTGGCATAGGCATTCTCCTTTTATTACTAGGATATATATATCCTTCCACTTTCAATTGTAATTAAATCATCTTTAAAATGGGAACTAGACCA
This sequence comes from Virgibacillus phasianinus, assembly GCF_002216775.1. GTDB lineage: Bacteria > Bacillota > Bacilli > Bacillales > Amphibacillaceae > Virgibacillus_F > Virgibacillus_F phasianinus. Next base: position 2,147,839 of record NZ_CP022315.1, on the reverse strand, counting down.
TATAATCTAGTTCCCTCTCTATCATACTAATTATTCTGTCGGTACAACATGTGCCCATTTGTATTCGTACTTAGGTCCAAACGGCCGATCAATGACACCTTCAATTTTTGGCGAGATCAATTGTGTCCGGCCGCTTTGGTACAATGGGGCAACGGGTGCGTCTTCAGCCAATATCTTTTCAGCCTCCAGGAACGCTTCAAAACGTTTTACCGGTTCAAGTGCCAATTCATCTACAGTACTTTTCACCAGCTTATCGTAGGTTTTATTGGAATACCCCATCTTGTTGTTTTCACCGTCTGTTAACCAGAGATCCATCCATGTATAGTTGTCCAAATAGGAAGGTCCCCATCCGGCAAGCTCTATTTGATAATCCATACTGGCATCTAATTCAAGACGTTGCTCAAACGGAACGAGCTTTAATGTGATATCCAAGCCAGGAAGATTTGTTTCCAGTTGATTTGCGATATATTCATCGGTTATCTTACTTACTTCACCATCGCTGCCCAAGAATTCCAGTTCAACCTTTTCCTTGCCAATTTCTTTTAATCCTTTGTCCCATAATTCCTTTGCTGCCTCCGGATCATAGGTGACAAGGTCTCCGTTGATCTCACGGAAGCCTTCTCCTGTTTCTGGGTGTTTGGAGAAGTCCTGTGGAACAAAGCCATTTGAAACCACGGATCCATCGTTTAATAGTTCGTCAACTAAAGCTTGTTTATTAATCGCTTTGCTTAATGCCTTCCGAATATTTGCATTCGCTAGTGCATCAGAAGTGGTTTGGTTAAACTTCAAATAATATAACGCTGTCTCCGGTGTAACCGTAAATGCGTCATGCGAAGAATATTTATCAACTAAATCAGCAGTTAAATCAGTGCGGTTCACTTCACCCTTTTCAAATAAATCCACTCCAGCCTGCGGATCTTTGACCACATCATAGGTCATCTTTTCCAGCTTAACTGTTTCTGCATCCCAATAATCCGGGTTCTTTTCCAAATTCCAGGAACTTGAAGTACTCTTCCAATCCGTTAACATGAACGGGCCGTTAAATAGCATTGTGTCTGTGCTTGTCGCAAATTTGTCTCCTTGTTTTTCTACAAACTTCTGATTCAATGGCATGAATGTACTGCGGGTTGTTAACGATTCAAAATATGGAGTAGACTTTTCAAGGGTAACAACTAATGTATAATCTCCCTTGGCCTTAACACCTAATGATTCTACTGGCTCATCACCTTTATTGATTGCTGTTGCATTTTTGACCACGCCACCCATTAAATATGGACCATATTCAGAACCTGTTTTGGGATTCACTGCCCTTCTCCAGGCGTATACGAAATCATGTGCAGTGACAGGATCCCCATTTGACCACTTTGCATCGTCACGCAGATTGAATGTCCATGTCAGACCATCTTCACTTACCTTATGATCCTTTGCAATGCCTGGCTTTAATTCCAGATTTTCACCAAGGCGGTACAGTCCTTCTTTACTAGCGCCGATAAATTGAAATGAAACTACATCGGTTCCCATATGCGGATCCATGGTTGGGATCGTATCACTGCTAATCAAATTTAATTCTTGCTTCACGTCTGCATCCTTGTCATTACTGCCTTCTGCTTGTTTTTCACCTCCACTGTCACTAGAACAAGCAGACATAATCACACATAGCAAAAGACCCAATGCTATTAATAACGAAAACTTCGCTTCTTTCATAAAATGATTTCCACCTTTCTTCATTTATTAATAATGCTAGTAAAATAATCCTCTATAAATGCTTCACCCTTACGTGATATTGTTGACCCTGCTCTGCCTTGTCTGACAATCGTTAATCCTAGTTCCTGAAGTACTTCCAGCCTCATACGCAGTTGCTGTTCAGTAAGGGTTAATCCTTTTTCCTCGAGCTGCTTTTTTAATGCATTTCTGCCATAGGAAATATATTCTTTTTTTCCTTCATAAAAAGCGCTTAATATCTTGATACTTTCATCTAAAAATCCGCGTTTTTCTATTTTAGAAATAATACTTTTATTCACTTCTATATTTTTAAACTTCTGCTCATCAGCCCTTGCACGAAGGTGGAACGGCAAGAATTCCATCCCGATCGGATCTTCTTCTAACAAGGATAAATACGTGATAACATTATAGAGCTCCTTCACATTTCCTGCCCAACTGTAGTCCTTGAAAAATTCAATGACTTTAGATGTGAACGTAATATCATTTCGCTTAATCCGCTGCTTGATATTATTAATTAACGGTAAAAGGTCTTCCATTCGTTCCGATAAAGCGGGAACGTTAAGCGCGTTTTTATTAAATAGGTTAAAGAGATCGCGATTGAACAAATCTTTTTCAACAAGTTCCTGGCAATTTTGTGTGCTTGTAGTGATCACAATTTGTGAAAAGTCTTTAGCATTAAACAGTTGAAACAGTCTTCCCTGAATGTCTAGTGGAAGCTCTTCAACTTCCTCGATACAAACAGTTCCATTTCCGGCAAGTTGAAACACATCATCCTGATTTGCTGCACCGAACAATATTAGCTCGATTTCGTCACTATCTTTTGAAGCACAATTAACCGAAACGAAAGGTTGATCTGATTTTCTGGAAAAGTTATGTATAGCCTGGGCAAACATATTTTTTCCAGTGCCCTGCTCACCCCCAATATGGATATATCTTGCATCATGCGCAAGTGAATACTGTTTGGCAAGTTCAACCGCTTCTTTCATGGATTGACTTTCCGAAATAATATCCTTGAAATGGTATTGCGCAATATGACGGATATCTTTTGCATGTGAATCGTAATTGTCGTTCCCTGATAGTGATACACATGCCTTAAAATAGCGTCTAATAATCTGGGACTTCGAATAATCCATTTCGAGCAGGTTGATAATTTCCTCAAACGTGCTAATATCCAAAAGCCTGGAACCTATATCAATAACATTAGATAACCCTTGCGGCAAAAGATGACGTTCACCTGGTGTCACAATATAATCTATGGTTTCCGGGATTGAATCTTCCGGTATATAAGCGTGATAATTGTGTTCGAATACCGTTTCACGAAGCGATTCAACAGTTTCATTCGCATTTGACACGTTGTCATTTACCACCAGAATCTCCTGACCTGGTGGCAGGCTGACCAATTCCTTTGAATTCGTATAGTTGATATCACGTTTCGCAATAATGATTGGACAATCCCTAGGTATAAGCTGCGTTACTAGCCCTTTAATCTGGCTATTTGAAATAACCACGATGGCACCGTCTGAAACGGTATGACACTGCAAATCCTTAACTGTTACTGATTGAATTATTACGTTGTCACCAATTATTTCTTTTACTTGCTTGGTAATGGTATCCAAGTATTTTTCTTGAATTGCAATGATCGTTACCTTTTTAACTGCCATGTTGTACAGCTCCTAAGCCAATGATGTGTGTTTCAATTGAAAAGCTGGAATCAGTTCTCCAATGACTTCTTTTCTTGCGTTGTGTAATTTTGGATGATGGTATGCTGTTAATTGCTCGATCTGGTCATCATTTAGTAAGCCAAGTTGAACGAGCACTTCCATTGCAGCCGGGTACACTGCACGGCCATTACCGTCTGCAACTTTCACCGCAATTCCTAAGCCAGTTTCTATGTCTCCGATGCAGTAGACACCTTCAGCGCCAGCTTTGCCAAAAAACCTGCCGTTTCCAGCAGCCATAAAGTCTGTACAAAAGCGATTTGTTCCCCCGACCATTTCGGGAGCGGCCATCATCGCATTCGTTATTCGTTGAACTGTCTTCTTTCTTTCATTTCCAAATGAGGCGGGAGTGGCCATGCGCGCAAACCCATAAGCGAGTCTGTCGAGCGGCAGCCCATGCACTGGAACACCGCAACCATCGATTCCAATTTCAATTTCATCTTTTGGGTAATCACATGTATCGCTGATAGCCTGCAGGATTCGCTGCTGAACAGGATGATCTGGCAAGTAATATGTATCAATTGGTTCATCCATAAATTTAGCGGTGGCCAGCATCCCGGTATGTTTACCTGAGCAATTGTTATATAAAGGCGTCACTTCTTTGCCGTTTAGAATAAGCTCCTTATACGTATCCTGCCACCTGGGAATATGCGTGCCACAATTCAAAGCAGTGTCTTCAAGACCAACCCGTTTCAATATGGATAAAACCCGGTCCGTGTGCATGTCCTCTCCATTATGTGAAGCGGTACAAAGCGATAAATCTGCATCACTAAACTCGTAATAATCCGCTGCACCTGTCTCCACAATCGGGATTGCTTGGATTGGCTTCATCGAAGACCTGGCATAAACCTTTCCATCCGGATTTCCAGCATGGTGAAGTAAATTGCCCTTTGAATCAACGACGGCTATATGTACATGGTGACGACTTTCTATTTGGTTTCCTCGTCGGACTTTTACCAGATTATTGTTTTCCATTAATTCATCCCTCTCTTAATTTTGTGATAATTAAATATATTAAACTATCTCACAACCTATTGCAACCTGTTTAAGCGAAATATATGTAAATGGGTTATATTTCCTATCCCCTATTAAAACCTATTAATGACGTTCCTTTTTAAAAATAGATAATCCTTATAGAAGATTATAGTAACACCACTACAAATTCACTAGACAATAAGTATGATAGACAAACCAACACTAAGGTGATAGATTTATTGGAAGCGTTTACCATCATGAATAAACACCGTTTTATAAAAATTTAAGAGGGTGATCGTTTTGTTAGTTGGAAGAAGAATACTAGGAAAGGCCTTCATACTTTGTTTTACCTTCATGCTACTTGTACCGTTTCTAGCTGGAGGTAGCCAGACACATGCGCAGGAAAGCCAAAAGACAAACAAATTGGGCATTAACCCCAAACCACAGCAGCTAAAAGAGCTTGGAGAAGGGTTTCCATTGACTCCTGTTGTTGGGATTGTTGTTGGCGAGAATACGGATGAAGCAGCTATCCGTGAAGTTACACAGATACTTGAAGATGCGGACGTAAAACGGATTGTCCGGAAAAATGCTGGGGAATCAGCACCGCATACACCTGTTACCATTTGGATTGGAGGTTCTTCGGAAAATCAAGACTCTCTGGATGTATTACAACAACTAGGTATAGATGGACCTGGGGAACTGAAAGCGGAGGGGTATGTTCTGGCCTCAAGCCGGAATAAAAAAATCGTTCTTGCTGGTAAAGATAAGGATGGTACTTTCTATGCTGCCAAAACGTTCGGGCAGATGATTCAGGAAAGACAAGGGCGTGACTGGATTCCATCCGTTGAAATTCGGGATTGGCCAGAGATGCCATTACGTGGATCAATCGAAGGATTTTACGGTCCACCATGGTCCCATGAGGATCGGCTAAGTCAGCTTGAGTTTTATGGTGACAATAAAATGAATGCTTATATTTACGCACCGAAAGATGATCCTTATCACCGTAAGCAATGGCGCGAACCTTATCCGGAAAAAGAGCTTAACAAAATTAAAGAACTAATTGATACAGCAAAGAAAAATCACGTGAAGTTTACTTTCTCCCTATCCCCTGGTAACACAGTTTGTTACTCAGGTGATAAGGATTTTGAGCTGCTAATGGAAAAGATGGAGACAATGTGGGACTTAGGTGTGCGCTCCTACGCGATCTTTTTAGATGATATCAGCTATGATTTTCACTGCCAGCAAGACAATGAAAAATTTGGGGACGACGCCAGTCCTACTGCCGCTGGACAGGCATATTTCTTAAATCGTTTTAATGAGGAGTTCATTCAAACACATGACGGTGCTGAACGTTTGATTACAGTACCGACGGCATATGCGGGGAATGATACGAACACTTACAGGGAGCGTTTTGCAGAATTAGTAGATAAAGAGACACTCGTAATGTGGACGGGCCCGGCAGTCGTTTCGGCGGAAATTACCTCAGAAGGAGCGAAGAAAGTTTCTAATATTTTCAAGCATGATCTGTATATTTGGGATAACTATCCTGTCAATGACTTTGATAGGAATCGCTTATTTCTTGGACCGCTTGTAAATAGAGATGCTGACCTAACTGAAAATGGGGTAATTGGTCTGACAGCAAATCCGATGAATGAGGCAGAGGCATCCAAGATTCCACTGTATACGGTTGCGGATTATACGTGGAATCCATACAATTATAATCCTGAAGAATCTTGGGAGCGCAGCATTAAGTCGTTTGGCGGCGACCAGGCTGAAGCTTTAAGAACCTTTGCGGAAAATTCCTATTCATCACGACTTTCCGATACGGAATCACTAACACTGTCACCTTTACTTGACGCGTTTTGGAATGCTTATGAATCAGGCAATCCAGAACAGGCAGCTGAAAATTTGAAAGCAGAATTTAAAAATCTGCAAAGTGCTGCTTCCAGCCTGCGTCAAAACATGGATAACCGACAGTTTATTGATGAAATTGGTCCATATTTAGAAAAACTTTCACTATCAGGTGAGGCAGGTGTGACAGCAGTCAATCTATTAATGGCACAAAAAACAGGCGACACTGAAGCGGAGAAGCAATTGAAAAAAGAGCTCACTTCCATGACTGACCAGCTCGATCAGATCCCTCAGGAGGTTGGTGAATTTGTGATCAAACCCTTCCTGATTCAAGCTATCTATGGGGAATATATTCTTTCCAGACCACTTGATGGAGTGAATAAAGTTCGCGGCGCAGGAGAATTGATCCAGTATACACCTGAACACGGTGACACTACTGGCACGAATATTTATGGATATGAAGTTACCGTTGTGGATGGGAAAATTGTCAAAAGAGGCGGCAACAACTCTGAGATTCCTGATAACGGTTATGTACTGAGTATTCACGGCAGCGATTGGCTGTTGGAGAATGCCTTACTCGGTGCCACGGTTGAAATTGCAGATGGTCAAGTGTTAATCACGATACCGAAATAATAGTGAAATTTTTAAAAGGTAGCAGGGGACTGGCCCTGCTACCTTTTTTCTTCTCTTCACTTTTTCAACGATTTAATCATTTCCAATTCTGTTAAGACAATCGGAATTAACGGGTGACCCACATCCAATTCGGAGACAGACTGCAATGTTTTTTCATAGCCGTCTTCCGTAATCATTTGCTGCAGCTTAACCGCTTCTTCATCCTGTTCATTTTCATATTCCAATGCTGATGCTATTGTTTTAGCAAGGTGGAATGGTTCTTTCCCTGTCACATCCAGATAAATACTTGCTGGACGAATCAGACGATCGTTCGGCCCAAGCTTCCGAATTGGTCCGCGTGCTACCCTGGTAACTTCGTCAGAAATATACGGGTTCATAAAACGCTGGATAATCTTATTTATATACGTTTGGTGTTCCTCCCTATCGAATTGATAGGTTTGAATCAATGCTTCCCCTGATTCTGTTAACGCACCCTTGATAATTTCTTGAACATGTTGATCGTTCATCGCTTCATTAATCGTTGCATAACCCATGTAGCGGCCGATGTAAGCTGGGACCGCATGACCGGTGTTAACAGTAAATAACTTCCGCTCGATATATGGCTTTAAATCGGCTACGTACGTGACTCCATCAATTGATGGTTTTGCACCCTTGATTGCTGTTTCCTCTACGACCCATTCATAATAAGGCTCAACCGAAACCTCCAGCAAATCATCATTTGCCTGGTTGGGAACAATCCTGTCAACAGCTGCATCCGGAAAGCCAAATATGGCATCAAAAGATGTCCGTTCCTCTTCTGTTAAATGCTCGGCGACCTTTTCTTTTAATAAAGAACTCCCACCTATCATATTTTCACAGGCAATAATATTAAGTGGATGTTGATTGGATTTCATTCTCGCTTGTAAACCTTTTGCAATCAGTTCTGAAATCACCGCCAAAATGTTCGGGCCGACAGCTGTTGTGATAATATCAGCGTTGACGATAGCTTCAACCACTTTGTCCGGATCAGTGATGCTGTTGATTCCGGAAACGTTTTTCACTGTTAATGTTTCACTATTTTCAGAGGCCAACACGACATTATACTGCTGTTTTTCGTTCAGTTCCTGAATGACAGCGTCGTTTACATCAACAAATGTGGTATGATAATTTGCTTGATATAGAAGGGATCCAATAAATCCGCGACCAATATTTCCAGCGCCAAAGTGTACAGCTAACATTTAATTCACCTCATCAAATAGTGCTATGATTTCTTCTTTTGTTTGGGCTTCCACGATTTTATCAATATTTTCTTCTTCAGAACAAACGATAGCAATTTTCGATAGAACGTCTAAATGCTCATCACCTTTACCAGCAATACCGATAAGGACTTTAACAATGTTTCCATTACCAAAATCAACACCATCTGGTACAGTTACTACCGTTAGCCCTGTTTCCAGAACGGCACCTTTTGCGTCATCTGTTCCATGTGGAATCGCGACATTATTGCCCATAAATGTGGAGGTCATTTCCTCTCTCTCAAGCATTTTACCAACGTATGATTCTTCCACATATCCGTTCGTCACCAGAATCCCGCCAGTATAACGAATGGCTTCCTCTTTATCGCTTAATTTTACGTTTAAATGAATATTGTCTTTGCTTAACACTTCTTTTGCCATAACTAGATGCACTCCTTATTAGAAATTCTTGGATTCTCGCCTATAATGGGCGAATGCCTTAGAGTTTCTTCAATTTGATAATAGATTTTTCTCTTGTAAAAACTTTTGAAACTGGCTTGACAGGAATTGTTTGATCTGTGTTTCATTCCCTGATTCAAACAAGTCAATATTCTCCTGCCCCTGAATCAATAAGCTGCTTAAGTAACTGAGGACCTCCAGCACTTCTTGATGTGTAACCTCAGGGGCAAGCATGACTAGCAGCGTGTCCATTTCCATACTTTCGCCATCCATCCCAAGAATGGTAATCGGATGATTCAACGAATAGATGGAAAAGTTTGGGCTTACTACATCCATTGACCGTGCATGAAAAAGTGCCAGGGAAGTATTTGGAATCCCAAGCCCGCCAATCTGTTCCCGTTTCAACAATCTATCTAAAATATTTTCTTGATTCTGTATGAGCTCCTTTACCTCTAATTCATTGCATACCATCCGCAAAATAGATGTAATTGAGCTTTCTTCGGTAATCTTTTCCACACGAAATGATGACAGTAAATCTACAATTGCTTTTGTATAATTTTGCATTGCTTCAAACTGCGGAATGTAATCTGTGCTTGATGTGTCTGTTACAGAAGCAGCACTGTTTTGGCTTTCGTACGTTTTATAAGCAAGCTTTTTCTTCCTGATTACTTTCTTTATGCGATGAGCTTCCGCTTTTGTCAAAATTGGTGAAGCGAGAATGTATTCACCTGCAAATTCTTTTAATGGGATAGTCGAAACAACAATGTCATAATCATCCGGATTAAGATGTTTCAAATCAAATAATGATTTATTGTCCACTTGTTTAATTTCAGGAACACGCTGCACTAATTTTGTCGATAGTATTTTCGCTGTTCCTATTCCACTGGAACAAACAACTAATGTCTTCAGGTTGAATTCTTCTTCCCCATGTAATAACGCTGCAGCGAAATGAAGAACTAGAAAAGCTGTTTCATCATCCGGAAATTTCATGTCAGAGAATATTTCCTGAACCCCTTCCCTGATTAACTGAAAAAGATCCGGATAGTCTTTTTTAATTTCTTTGATTAGTGGGTTTGTTATATTCATTCCTTGTTTTAACCGGTAAATCATCGGTTTCAAATGTGCCGCCAGATCATTTAATAGTGAAGCATTGTTCGACAAATCCATTCCCATGTGTGACTCTACATAGGAGATTAACTGCTTTGTTTTATAAGCAATATCCAGGCTTGAATCTTCAATAAGATAATGGTGATCAATCCGCAGCTTCGCACCCATTAGATGCATCGTTATATATCCAATTTCATCATCGGGGATCTCCATAGATAGCGATATTTCCAAATCCTGAATTAGTTGTTTGGCGATTTCGTACTCTTTTGTTCCTTCAATTTGCTTCATAAACGCTTGGTCAAATTCAATTTTATCGCCTTTTTGTAATCGTTCAATTGCTAATGTCAGATGGACAACTAAACCAATAAAGGCACTGTCAGCCAATTCATGTGGCAGTTGATTCCTTGTTTGTTCTACTCTATTTTCAATCGTGGTCAGCGTTTCGGGATTAACCATCCCCAATAATCGATTTGAAATAACGGTCAATGGCTGTTTCAATTTTTTTCCCAGGTTTTCTTTTAAAAGTGAGACGAATTCAAAAGGGTCCACATTTTTGGCAATCAAATTACTTATTGCAGAACGTTTATTTGTTTCATTTCCCTCAATTCTAACTCCATACCCTCTTTTTCTTACCAAATGCAGGTTAAACTTTGCTAATTCTTCCTCTAACTGATCCAAATCGTGACTAATTGTAGCAATCGTCACTTTCAACTCATTGGCAAGGGTGAACAGTTTCATGGGTTCCTTCGCTTCAAGAAGTGCTGCTAAGATAATTGTCTGCCTTTCTTCCAAGGTATAGTCAGATGATGACGCACCGGAAAGCGCTGCTTCCAACTGCTGTTTATTCATTCTGTCTCCTGTTATTCGAAGTCCGCTCCCGGACTTTTTCAGCAGTTCCAAATTGTGATCGAAAATAAGCTTTTCTATACCAGTCAAGTCACGATGAATTGTTCGTTCACTAACCTGAAGTTCAACAGCAATCTCTTTTATCCTCATTTCTTCTTGGGCATGCAGTAAAAGTTCAAGAATCTTTCGTTCACGTGCGGATACATACAAAACTGTCACCCCCTTGCATGGTTGATTTTGCTTATTTTTTAAGTCGTTCCACTAATTCATCATATTTCGGACTGTTTAAGAAATTTTCCACAGAGATATGTTCAGCACTTGGCAGTTTTGCCTTCGCACGATCTGTTAAGTCCTTATGGGTAATGACGATGTCTGCGTCGTTAGGCAATTGGTCAATCGCAGTATTTGTAACAAATATATCAATATCTGCCTTTTTAAACTTATTCTTTAATAACGATGATCCCATTGCACTCGAGCCCATTCCTGCATCACAAGCAAAAATAATTTTGTCTATATCTTCTGTGCGCTTACCTTCAACTGACGATTCCTCATTAGCTTGGTTCAGTGAATCTGATACGGAGCTCTTCTTCCCTTTCATTTCTTCCATTTTACCAGTAGCTTCTGATAAATCTTCATCGTCTGTTTTACTTGATTTCAAAATAACCGATGCAATGATAAAGGAGACAGCCGTCGCAACTAGTACACTTATAATTACACCCAAGTAACTGCCTTGTGATGTCATAGCTAAAACAGCAAAAATACTTCCCGGTGATGCTGGAGCTCTAAGACCTGCGTCAAAAATGGAAAGCATGAATATGCCACTTATACCTCCACCAATTGCAGCTAAGACCAGCATTGGTTTCATTAGAACATAAGGGAAATAAATCTCATGTATCCCGCCAAGAAACTGAATAGCCGCCGCACCAGGTGCCGAACTTTTTGACATCCCTTTCCCAAAAATAGAAAAAGCAAGCAAGATACCAAGCCCTGGTCCAGGGTTTGCTTCCACGAGGAATAGAATGGATTTCCCTACCTCGGTAGCCTGTTCAAGTCCAATCGGAGTTAGTATCCCATGATTTATAGCATTATTTAAGAATAATATCTTGGCCGGTTCAACAATAATGCTTGCCAGTGGCAGCAAACCTGCACTAACAATTGCCTCAACACCGGAAGCCAATATATTATTTAACGTTTCCACTACGGGGCCGATAAACTGAGTTGCAAGACATGCTAGTATTGCACCAAGAATACCTGCTGAAAAGTTATTATAAAGCATTTCAAATCCAGCACGAATCTTATCTTCAAACAAATCATCGATCTTTTTCAATAAATATCCTGCCAGCGGACCCATGATCATGGCACCTAAAAACATCGGGATATCTGAACCAACGATAACACCCATTGTTGCAATTGCACCAATAACTCCACCACGTTTTTCAAGTACCATTCGTCCACCCGTATATCCAATTAATAGTGGCAACAGATACTTGATCATGGGGTCAACTAATTTTGCCAAATCCTCATTTGGCAGCCAGCCGTCTGGAATAAATAAAGCAGTTATAATTCCCCATGCGATAAACGCACCAATATTTGGCATAATCATACTGCTTAAATAGCTGCCAAAACGCTGTACTTTAGCACGTACTCCTTTTTCAGCCATATAAAACACCCTCTCCAAAAAATATAAATAAATAATAATTCCTTACCTTAAGGATACAGCGCTTACAAAGTCCTTATCAATCCAAACTAAAGGCTAATTTGTCAAAGGGGATGTTGACATAATTTAATAGCAGTTTATTGTTATTGTTTTCCAAAATGAACCTTCCATACCTATTTTTCAACACTAAAAAAGACCCATCCTTGTTACAGGATAAGCCTTTCACCTTCAAATCAAGCTTCACATTCTTCAGCTGCCAGCAACAGACATCCCGTGATGCCGGCATTGTCCTTTAACCCTGGGGCAACAATATAGTCTTCAAGGTCTGGCGTTGAAACATATTCTTTCATCAAGTTTCTATATTCACTGCGAATTAATGGCAGTAACTGTTTTTGTTTCATCACACCGCCGCCCAGGACAACTTTCTCCGGTCTGAGTGTTAATGTGTAATTCGCAATGCCTTGCGCAAGATAGTGTGCTTCCATTTTCCATACATGGTCTTCCTTTTCCAGTTGATCACCCTTTTTTCCGTATCTAGCCTCAATTGCCGGTCCTGCCGCAAGTCCTTCCAGGCAGTTTTCATGATAGGGACAGAAGCCTTGGTAGGTATCATCTGGATGCAACCGTACGAAAAGATGTCCCATTTCTGGATGTCCATAACCTTCAAGGACTCTACCATTTACAACGGCACCTCCGCCGATTCCTGTGCCGACTGTCAGGTAAAGACAGCTCTCACTATTTTTCGCATTACCTCGTTTGTATTCACCATAAGCGGCAGCATTAACATCTGTCGTCCAGGCAACTGGAATGTGATAACGCTTTTTAATTGCGCCTAAAAAGTCAAAGTTCCTCCAGCCCGGCTTCGGTGTTGTTGTAACATGCCCATATGTAGATGAATTTTTATTCACATCAATCGGACCAAATGAACCAATTCCAATCGACTTTAAGGAATATTCGTCAAAAAAAGTAAATACTTGGTCCAGTGTTTCATCCGGCACAGTCGTAGCTATGCTGACTCTATCAATGATGTCAAACTGGTCATTGCTGACAGCGCATACAAATTTGGTACCGCCCGCCTCTATTGCTCCATAGTACATCTGTTCATCCCCTCACTTTAGATTCTATAATTCTATGTATGAAATCTATTATACGGTTTATTGATGGACTACTCAATATATTGATAGATGAAAAAAGTTTAGAAAGGCCATTTGACCCTTCTAAACTTCTAACCTATCCTTTAACAGACCCGGCGAGCAACCCACGCACAAAGTATTTTCCAAGGAAAATATAGACGAGTAACGTTGGTAATGCGGCCATCAATGCTCCGGCCATTTGTACGTTCCATTGCACAATTTGGCTGCCGGATAAATTTTGCAACGCTACCATGATTGGCTGGTTCTCAGAGGTCGTAATCGTAACTGCAAATAAAAATTCGTTCCAGATATTGGTGAACTGCCAGATTGCGACAACCACGAATCCGGTAATTGACAAGGGAACAATAATGTGGCGAAAAATCCCTAAGAAGTTTGCCCCATCAATTTTTGCTGCTTCGATCATGGTGTCCGGAATACTGGCATAGAAATTACGAAACATTAATGTAGTAATCGGTAAACCGTAAACCACATGAACCAATATCAGGCCTGGTATTGTATCGTACAGCTCAATGGTGCGTAAAAACTGTATTAACGGAATTAAAATACTTTGGTATGGAATAAACATCCCAAATAATATAATCGTAAAGATGGTGTTTACACCCTTGAATTGCCATTTCGACAGCACATATCCGTTCATTGCTCCAAGCAATGCAGACAACAGTGTTGCGGGTATAACCAGATAAATACTGTTCATGAAGTTAGGTGCCAAATTTTTAAAAGCCTCAACATATGAGGTGAAATTAATCGATGTTGGCAATGCCCACATTTGTTCCAGTGATACCTCGTCTAATGGTTTTAGACTTGTTACGATAATGACATAAATAGGCATGATAAAAATTATCGCTACAACGGTTAAAATGAAATATTTTAAGATTTTTCCTATGTTCATCGCGGCCATCAGCTATCACCCTTTCTACTATTCCATAAATACGGAACAATAAAGATTGCTACTAGAAGTAACATGATAATGGCAATTGCGGCCCCGTTCGCATAATAATGACCTCTAAATGTTGCCTCAAACATATACATTGCTGGCACATCCGTTACAAAATTCGCTCCTGACCCAGTCATTGCGTAGATCAAATCAAATATTTTCAACGAAATATGTGCCATGATAATGACAATAGAAACTGTAATTGGCATGAGCATTGGTAAAATGACTTTTCGATAGATTTGAAACTCAGAAGCTCCATCCATTCGGGCAGCCTCCCGTAACTCATCGGGAATTCCCCGCAAACCTGCCAAATACATAGCCAATGAAAATCCTGTCATTTGCCAGACGGCAGCAATGACGACAGCAATGATGGCAACTGGCAATCCGAATTCAATGCTGCCCCATTCGAATCCCGCGAGAATATTTGTATCTGTATACCATTTGGGATGAATACCGAATGCACCCAGGAATTGGTTAAATCCTGTTGATGGATTAAGCAGCCATTGCCAAACAACACCTGTCACAATAAATGACAGAGCCATTGGAAACAAAAAGATGTTTCGATAAATCGATTCACCCTTTAGTTTTTGATCGATTAAAATCGCAAGCCCCATTCCAAAAATAATAACAAGTCCAATAAACAGGACGGTAAAGAACAAGGTGTTTCTCAAATCCGATTGAAACCGAAAATCATGGAATAAATAGACATAATTTTCAAGCCCTGCGAAAGAAAAATCAGGAACAAGGGTATTCCAATTACTTAGCGAAACATATCCCGTCCATCCGATAAATCCATAAACGAAAAGTAAGATTAATAGAAATGATGGAAGTAAAAATGCGATTGCCGTCCATTGATCTTTGGAAAACTTTCTTTTGCGTCTTACATGTATATCACTAGCCAAAACATCCCCCTCTTCCTCCATGTTAGGGTTAAATTAGAAGAGGCTGCCCTGATTGCATGAGGCAGCCCCATTCGTCGTTACATTTCAGATGATGCATTTGTTAATGCTTGGATAAAGTTATCGACATCACCTTGTGTCACAAAAATATTTACTGCCTGATTTACTTTGGTTAGGAACCCTGCTGATGCAGCAGAACCATGCGCAAGACTTGGAACCAGTCGTGCATTTTTGAAATCTTCCATTGTATCTTTTCCGTATTGATCGTACTTGGAAGGATCAGCATCAACACGCGCCGGGATGGATCCCTTCAATGGATTAAATGTATCCTGGCCTTCAACAGATCCAAGCAGTGTTAAGAATTTCTTCACCTCTTTTGGATTCTCAATGCCTTTTGGTAAGCCAAAGGTATCTGTGATAACCACAAAGTCCCCTTTTGTATCAGGGAAAGCAAAGTAACCAAAGTCCTTATTTGTTTCCATATCCAAATCGTTTACAAAGTATCCCTTAGCCCAGTCTCCCATATTGATCATGGCAGCTTCGCCATTTGCTACAAGTTGAGCAGAATCCTGCCAGTTACGGGATGCATGGTCTTCGTTCACATAGCCAAGAATTTTCTTGAACTTTTCTGCCGCTTCGACAACCTGTGCATCGTCAAGGGCTATTTCACCGGCGAACAGCTTCTGATAATCATCTGGTCCAAGAACACCAAGCAGCACATTTTCGAATACTTGTGTCGCAGTCCATGATTCTTTATCACCTAATGCTAAAGGTACAACGCCAGCAGCCTTTAATTTATCAGCCGCTTCGAAAAATTCATCAAACGTTGTCGGTACCTTCACACCATTTTCCTCAAATACCTTCATGTTATAAAAAATAACGTTTCCGCGATGAATATCGACTGGAACAGACCAGATATGGCCGTCAGAGCTAACTAAATCAATTAACTCCTCAGGAAATTTATCCATCCAATCATTTTCTTTATAAAAATCATCCAGCGGTTCCATTTTGTCTGCCGCTACCCAGCCTTCATTTAACTCCGCGCCACCATGGACCTGGAATGTTGATGGCGGATCATCACCTTGCATTCTAGTCGCAAGAACTGCTTTTGCGTTTGTTCCGGCGCCACCGGCAACAGCGGCATTTTCAACTTCGATGTCTGGGTATTCTTCTTTAAACAGATCAATTAATGCAAGTAACCCATCTTCCTCACCGGCGCCAGTCCACCAGCTGAAAATTTCTACTTTGCCACTTGCTGATTCTCCGCCCCCATCAGAATCTCCACCTGATCCGTCTGACGAATCACTACAGGCTGCGAGTGCAAATACTAATGAAAATAACGCGATAATTCCTAACCATTTCTTCACTTGTGTATCCCCCTTTTTGTTAACGCTTTCATACTAATTATAAGAATCAATTTTCCATTTAAGAAAATAATTTTCTGTACATTTTTACGATTATCTTCACTTTTTAAAGATACCCTGCTGAAAACGTTTAGGAGAGTCATGATAATATTTTTTAAACACCCTGCTAAAATAATTCGGATCCTTGTAACCAACCATATAGCTGATTTCTTTTAAAGAATAGAGGTTTTCTTCGATTAACTCTTTCGCTTTTTGCAAACGAACTTTTGTTAGATAATCAATGAATGTTTCACCGATTTCCTGTTTGAACAAATTGGAAAAATAATTGGGACTAAGATTCACGAATGATGCTGTTTCTTCCAGGGTGATGGCAGATTGATAATGGTTTTGAATATAGGTCTTCGCCTGCATCAAATATTGTTTTGATTGGTAATACTCATTCAGCTTAAGACAGCTCATGGTAATAAATGTCTGAAAGTCCTGCGTTGATTTCAAGGCACTAACGGAATGCTCTTCCGTGGCAATGTCCCTTTTTAATAGGATGCTTTTCATTTCAATATACAGATTTTCTCTGTCTGCTGACGAGAAACGGCTCGCATGTTTTTTAAAAGTGGCAATCGCCTGTTCATTATTACCTTTTGTAACTTCATCAAGAATCGTGGAAATGACTTCATCAATCGCGCGTTCCTTGGTCCTCTTTAAAAAGCCATATCTACTGTTCTGTTCGCCTGCGAGCTGGAAACATGCGGCATACGCTTCAGAATAAGACTTTGGCAGTTGACCAATGTGCGTGTATGGATATCCAATCCCAATGAACATACCACTATCTAACTGTATTTTTCTTGCAAGCGTTAGAAGATCAGCTTTGCTATGAATTTTTTGTGCCAATACACAAACGGTGATATTGCCTTCTGATTGCAGTAATATATATGGATCTGCGATGCATCTTGCGAGCGTCTCTTCCAATTGACCCCAATCAGCCCCACTACAGACTAAAAAGAAGCCGCTTTTCATATCCGGATACAGATCGCGCTGGGTTTCCATCACGCTTTCGTCAATCGTATGGTGCATTAGTTTCATGATGAGCCGTTCTTTGAGCAGTTGATCTGATTGCATTTTTTCCTGTGACTGCACGCGTTCCTCTTCGATTTCCTTCTGTACCCGGAGTAACGCTTTAACAATTTCATCTTTCTTTCCGGGCTTTAGAATATATTCCTTTATGCCGAATCGCATCGCCTTTTTTGCATAGTCAAACGAATCATAGGCCGAAACAAGAATAAACTTAATCGACGGGGTAACGCTGTTAATCTGTTCGATTGCTTCAAGTCCATTTATCCCGGGCATTTTGATATCCATAAAGATAATATCCGGTGCCAGCGTATTTGCTAGAGTGATTGCCTTTCGCCCGTTTTCCGCTTCACCAACAACATCGATGTCAGAAAAGTTATCCTCAATGAATTTCCGCATCGCCTTTCTCTCCAACAATTCGTCCTCTGCGATTAAAATACGCATCATTTTCCCCCTTACTCTTTTGGCAATATAAGTCTAATGGTTGTCCCTTGATCAACTGCCGAATCAATCTCGACTACATGTTTTTCCTGGTAGAATAACTGCAGGCGGCGAATGACATTGGATAGGCCAAGTCCTGTGGAATGGCCTACATGTTCACCTGAATCATTTGTTAATGATAACAACTGTTCTATTTGGCCATCTTCCATTCCCGCTCCGTCATCGGTCACCTCTACCACAACAGCAGCTTCCGTTTGATAGATTCGCAGTACAATAACACCGCCCTCTTCCCTCTCCTCAATCCCATGGATAAATGCATTTTCCACTAATGGCTGCAGCGTCAACCGTGGCACAAGAATCTCTAGGCAGGAATTATCAGTTTCCAGTTTGAATTGAATCCGTTCGGAAAAGCGTGTTTTTTGAATTAAAAAGTAATCTTTGACGACTTCTACCTCATCCCGTAAAGCGACCTTCCCGCCAATATCACCTAAACTATGACGAAGCAGCGTTGCGACAGACTCGATCAGGTTGGAGGTAGTCTTTGCCTCCTCCAAGTAGGCCATTTTCGATAAGGTGTTTAATGTATTAAATAAAAAATGTGGATTGATTTGGTTCTGTAAATGCTTTAATTCCATTTCTTTCACTAATCGGTCCAATTCCGATTTATCCTTTATTTCCTCGACAAGTCCATGTATGTTTGAACGCATCTGATTAAAGGTATCCGCTAGCAGCTTTAGCTCGTCCTTCGATTTGATGTGAACAGGTTCACCGGCCAATTCACCCCGTGACACTTCCTTAGCGGCACTCGATAGCTTTTTCAAGGGACGTGTGATACCGCTTGAGAACCAATAGGCAAAGAAGATTGCCAGCATCATACTAGTGATAAATAAGAAGATGATAAACCAAAGAAACGATTGATTGCGCAGCTGCATATCTTGATAAAACGATTGATAGTCCGTCAACTCTAGATTGATTAACTCGAGTGTTGATTCCTGTATGTAACTGGAAGCATTTCGCGTTTCCTTCAAGTGGTATGTATATTGCTCAATATCATTTCTGATGACAAAACCAACCGTCAATTCAGTTTCATTGATAAATGTTTCGATTAAATTTACGTAGTTCTGCAATTCCACCTGACCAATTGTGGTAAAAGTGGTCCCTAATGCTTCTTTATCGTCAATTAATAACTTTCTAGTTTGATAGTATGCCTTTGCATTCTTCTGCTTGGGTTCCGTTACGTATGCTGCTGTAAGTGTATACAATTCCTCGGACTGTTTTGAAATAGAATTAAGCAGCAAAAACCGCTGAAAGCTGTCATTGTAAGATGTTGTTAGCTGATTAGAACTGACAAAAATGGAGATGGCTGTCATGTAAAAAAGAATAACAAACACAAAGAAGTAGACAATTAATTTCCCCCTAATCGTCTTCATTTTTCGCACCACCATGCCCGTTCACTAAGTCCTGCTTTTGAATGATTTTAGTCTCGGTAAATTTTTTATGATCTAGCAGCTTATGGTGTTGAAGCTCAATCATCACCTCAACAGACTCTTTCCCCATCTGTTTTGGATATTGAGCGATTGTTGCATCAAGTAACCCCGCACGGACAAGCTGCATGGTTTCCGGCAAAACATCAAACGCCGTTATAAAAATATCTTCATTAGGTGCTATTTCATTCACCGCATGAACAATGCCAATTCCATCCAACGCACTGGTCCCAATTAACGCATTGATTTGCGGATATTGCTTTAACAACGAATAAGCAGCCTGAGTTGCGCCAATTTCTGTGATATTTGATTCCCGGCGATCAATAATGTGAATCCGGTCGACCGCTTCAACGACGTTCTTAAATCCAGCAATTCTTTCCTGTTGATTAATCGCATCAAACCGTCCCATCACAATCCCCACGTATTGAGGTCCTGTCGTATTTTCAATAATACTCTTGCCCGTTAGCTGGCCAGCATAAAAATTATCCGTACCAACATATACCTGCCGTTCACTCTGTTTTACATCGGTGTCAACCGTGATGATGGGGATTCCCCGCTCTCTCCCTTTGTGCACCAATTCAATAAAACGTTCGCCTTCAATTCCCTGAATGATTATCCCGTCAACCTTCGCGGATATCATTCGGTCAAACAGCTTCAGCACCTCACTATTATCAGCCTTTTTCGGGGCAACATACTCCAGGTAAACATTGCTTTCCTTTGCTGCCTGCTTCGCGCCTTTTTCCACTAGCCGCCAATAGTCGTTATCACTTTCCTCCGCAATCAATGCAAAGTGATACGCATAACTCTTGGACACCACCTGCTCCGGCTCAATATAAAACGTCTTATATCCATATATGAACATCCCCACCACACTAATCACAAAAAAGACTGAGCATGTTGTGTATAGCAGTAACTTCATCCCTGCTGTCACCTCCCGTATTATGTCATACCTTGTATCTCCCTTAATTCAGTTGTTTTCTATTATTATACCTATTTGATTGGGTTAGACAATGAAGAAAGGTATTCCCTGAACGAGAATACCTTTCTTCTAGAATCTAGTATTAAACCTACGCATGCGAAACAACAAACTCCGCGTCCCCAGACAATTCATACTCTTTTATTCCATGCGGCAAAATAAAATGATCACCTTTTTTGATAGAAAAATTCTTGTCATCTACTGAAATGGTAGCACTGCCATCAATCACACTAACTTGTAAATAATCATGATCCAGCTTTTTAACCACGGTACCATTCAATTCCCAGTGATGAACAGTAAAGTATTGTTCTTTTACCAACCGCTTGCCTGTCAAATCACCAATGACTTCGACACCTTCCGCACCACTCGCTGGTTGATGGGGTACAGTAGTAACTTGTTTCGCCCGTTCTTTATGTAATTCGCGCTTATTGCCGTTTGCATCCGTTCGGTTGTAATCATACACACGATAGGTAATATCTGAACTTTGCTGCGTTTCCAGGATGACGATTCCTTTTCCGATGGCATGGATTGTACCACTTGGGACATAGATGAAATCGCCAGCTTTTACCTTTACCCGCTGCAGTAAATCATCCCACTCCCCATTATCCATCATGGCTTCCAAGTCCTCACGAGACTCTGCTTGATGGCCCAAAACTATTTCCGCATCAGCCTCGGCGCTAAGCACGTACCAGCACTCGGTTTTTCCGTATGGCTGTCCTTCCACTTCACGTGCAAATTCGTCATTCGGGTGCACTTGGACCGATAAATCCGCATTGGCATCCAAAATCTTAACAAGCAACGGATATGCTTCCTCATTGCCAGCCTGTTTTTTAAACAGTTCCCCGTGCTCATTCCAGGCATCTGCAAGTGTTTCTCCCTCCAGCGGACCATTTGTTATTACACTCGGTCCATGCGGATGGGCGGAAATCACCCATGCTTCTCCAGTTTTCTCGAACGGAATTGGATAATTATATTCAGTATTTAGCCTCTGCCCGCCCCAGATTCTTTCCTGAAATACTGGTTTGAGAAAAATTGGTTCGTTATACATAAAAAAGCCCCCTTTACTTCTACCCCTTATATTACATGAAAAGCGTATGTAAGAATATCATTAAAACAAGCTAATCATACTTTGCACAAAAAACTGCCTGCCCTTCCAAAATAATATCCGTGTACTAGGTAGCTTTATTTTTCGGATGATATATTTAGAATTTGGCCGTTAAATTTCTAATTTGGCGGTTATTTTTGAAATTTGGCCGATATATTTCCAGTTTGGCTGTTATTTTTGAAATTCGGCCGATATATTTCCAGTTTGGCTGTTATTTTTGAAATTTGGCCGTTAAATTTCTAATTTGGCAGTTATTCCATGAATTTAGCCGAAAATCCAAGTTTGGCCGTCACCCCCACGCCCCGTCGCAGCTTAATCGTCCAGTTCACTTTTATTAACCAGCCTCATCGTATAAACCAAAACCGCAATCACCATCGTCATAACGACTGCAAGAAATAACCAGCCAAACATAAATGATCCCGTTTTATCAACAATGAGTCCAAAAAGCGGTGGACTGACAATTACCCCCAAAGAGCCTAAGGTAATGCTGAAGCCACTGGCAATTCCAGATTGTTCTCTAGGGACAAGTTCTGTTGCAGTATTCATCCAGATTCCGTTAAATCCAGACATACAAAATCCAAGGAAAACCGTAATCAGGGCCATCACCCAGAATGATGTACCCGTCGGTAAAAATGCGACAGTTAGCGACAGTAATATAGAAAAAAACGAAATAATAATCAGGACGATTATTCGTTTTCCGTTGAATAGTCGATCACTAATCATGCCCCAGATTATCCGTCCAAACGAACCGCTTACTTCTGATATAACGAGCAATATCCCCGATAAAACTAGATTTATCCCAAGTTGCTCATAGGCGAACAATACAAGGTAGGTGTTCAGAGCCATTTGACCACCGTTCAAACCCATCGCACAAATACTAATAAGAATCAGTGCTTTATGTTTAAATAAGGCGTAGATCGAGGGCAGTAACTGGCTTGGTTCCTTACTTGTAATTCCCGCTGAAACTTTCTCAGGGGGTGGATCCTTATAAAATAAAAAGGCCAGAAATCCGACAACAATTAACAGCATACTTGCTCCGAGCAGGACTGGACGCCATCCCCATTCACTTGCAAGAGGAAGCAGCAAAAGAGCGGACAGCGCTGATCCAAATGTAACTCCCATCTGCTTGATCCCCATTGCTGTACCACGCTTCTTAGCGGTAAACCAATAGATAATACCGCGGTTTGATGCGGGATGCATGGACCCATAACCAATGCCGCCTAATGTAATCAGAACAAGAACGACTACAAATGCGGAAGATAAAGTCATCAATAAGAAGCTTAATCCTAAACAAAGGGAAAGCATTAATAAGACCCTTCTTGATCCTACTAAATCGGTAAAATATCCTATCGGAATGGCAGCAAGCGATTGCCCCAAAAACAATGCAGCCGGCAACATTCCGATTTGAGCCATAGAAAGGGATAAATCCGCACCGATTAAAAGCCCAAGTGGTGCAAGACTTCTTCCAATAAAAGCCACCGATACTTGCGCGGCAAACAGCCACGCCAACATTTTCCAGGGATTAATTTTAGTTGCCGGGTACGGCTGTATATCGTTCATTCCCATTTGCACTCAACTCTTTTTCTATAGTTTAGTAACAAAAAATCATTGATAATATTTAACTTTTTAAATTGTTGACAAAATACAGATAACAATATACTATACAAGAAAACGCTTTCATGTCAAGGAGGTGAAACCCATTAGTCCTATCGTAAAATCAGAACCTTTTCATATTCAAGCATATAAACACATCCAAAATCACCTGTTGGAAAATGAATTTTCACCTGGTGAGCGTCTAACAGAATCAGGTCTTGCAAACATGCTGGGAGTGAGTCGTGGTCCCATCCGTGAAGCTATTCGCATGCTGATACATGATGGACTGCTCGTTCAAAAAGGTGTCCATATCTACGTTTTCGACCCGACATTTGATGATGTTGTCGACGTTTATCTGTGTAAAGAAAGATTAGAACCACTGGGTGCGAAGCTATCAGCACAAAATATGTCACAAGCCGATAATGAAGCCCTGATGGACATCATCAACCGGACAAAAACCGCGTTAGCTAACAATGAAAAACGAGAAGTCGTCAAATATAATACTGCATTTCATGATTTAATCGTGCAATCATCAGGTAATAAGCAATTAATTCAATTTATGAATTTAATCCATGCGAAGAACATGTATATGCGAAACAATGTGCTAAGCAACTATTCCAGAAGAGATAGTTTTTTTGACGAACATGTGCGAATTGCTGATGCCATCGTTAACGGTGATGGTGATCTTGCTGAGCTAGAAATGAAACAGCATGTTCAAAATGACATCAACATGCTTGATACTATTTTTAAATCAAATCAAAAGGATGATTCTATATGACCCAAACGTTGGAAGGGTTGAAGGTGTTGGAATTAGGCAGCTTAATTGCCGGACCATTTGCGGGTAGATTAATGGCTGAATTTGGTGCGGATGTTATCAAGGTTGAGCCTCCAGGAAAAGGTGATCCACTCCGGGAATGGCGCCATATTTACGAAGGCCAATCACTTTGGTGGCGGCTTCAGGCCCGAAACAAAAAATCGGTCACCATTGACTTAAAAAGTGAGGAAGGACAAAACATCGTTAAATCGCTGGCTAAGGAGTGCGATATTATTATTGAGAACTTCCGGCCCGGGACACTTGAAAAGTGGAACATTGGGTATGAACAGTTAGCTGCCATCAACCCAGGCATTATCATGGTCAGGGTATCTGGTTACGGTCAAACTGGTCCGTACCGGGATAAAACTGGCTTTGGCAGTATTGGTGAATCGATGGGCGGAATCCGCCATTTAACGGGCTATCCGGATCGGGCTCCAACTCGGGCTGGAATCAGTCTTGGCGATTCCCTTGCAGCCATGTATTCCGTGATTGGAGCGCTTATGGCGGTTTACCATCGTGACGTAAAAGGCACGGGTGAAGGACAGATTGTCGATGTCGCACTCTATGAGGCTGTCTTTAGTTTAATGGAAAGCATGCTTCCTGAGTACGATAAATTCGGCGCGGTTCGTGAAAGGACTGGTTCTTCCCTGCCAGGTATTGCACCTTCCAATACGTATCAATGCAGCGATGGGAAATACATTGTGATTGGCGGCAATGGTGATGCCATTTTCAAACGATTAATGCAGGCAATTGGCCAGCTAGAATTGGCGGAGGATGAACGATTCACTAGTAATAAAGGACGGGCGGAACATGCAGATTTTCTAGATACGAGAATAGAAGATTGGACGAAAACAGTAGATCTCGAAACTGCCTTGCAGACACTTGACGATGCTAAGGTTCCGGCAGGGGCTATTTACAGCATTGAGGATATGGTGAAAGATCCTCAGTACCTGGCCCGGGAAATGATTCAGAGCTTCAACCTTGGTAATGATGATTCGCTTAAGATTCCAGGTGTAGTACCAAAAATGAGTAAGACGCCAGGCGGAACAAACTGGTTGGGTCCTAATCTAGGGGAACATACCAATCAAATTATGAAAAATTTATTAGCGTACGATGAGGACAAGATCCAGAAATTGAAAGATCAAGGAGTTATATAAGCTTTTTGAAAGTGGGTGGTTCATGTGAAACGAATTTTTATTCAAGAGGTTGTTGCGCGGGATGGTCTGCAAAACGAGAATCAATTTATTCCCACCGATCAAAAGATAGCGTTAATTAACCAATTAAGTGATGCGGGAGTCGACAAAGTTGAGGTCACCTCCTTTGTCTCACCAAAAGCAATACCAAATTTAAGCGATGCAGAGGAAGTGATGAAAAAAATCACGCGCAAGCCCAATGTTACTTACTCCGCTTTGGTTCCTAACCTTAGAGGCGTTGAGCGGGCGATGAAATGTGCTGTTGATGAACTTAATCTTCTCGTATCAGTGAGTGAAACACATAACCTGAAAAATGTACGCCGAACCACTGATCAAACGTTTGATAGCTTCAAAGAAATAATGGACTTTTTAGCCAATGAGGATATTCAGCTGAATGGCTCGCTTGGTACATCGTTTGGCTGCCCGTTTGAGGGAGATATTCCAGAGGATAAGGTGCTTCGTCTGATTGATAACTACCTGGAACTGGGGATAAGTGGAATAACACTCGCTGATACGACGGGGATGGCGACACCCGCACAAGTCTATCAATTATCCACCAACGTTTTAAACCATTGGCCAGATTTACCATTAACCCTGCATTTTCATAATACAAGAGGAATGGGGTTAGCAAATGTACATGAGGCAATACGTGCTGGAGTAACTAGATTTGATGCTTCCTTAGGAGGGCTTGGCGGCTGTCCATTCGCCCCTGGTGCTAGCGGTAATATTTGTACGGAGGATCTCGTACATATGCTGGCATTCATGGGATATGAAATGAATACAGACCTTGACCAGCTGATTGGCGCTGCAAACTATCTGCAGTCATTGTTAACTCATGAAGTGCCGGGCCAGATTATCAAGGCAGGAAAAATTACGGACCTTCACTCTGCATCACAGGTATAGAAAGGAGAAACGAAAATGGCGGCAAAAACGCTTTTTGAAAAGGTTTGGGAAAACCATGTAATTGATTCACCACTGGAACAGCCATTACTCTTTATTGATCTGCATTTAATTCATGATGTCACTTCGCCTCAGGCATTTTCTTTACTGAAAGAACAGGGACGAACAGTCAGGCGGCCGGATTTAACATTTGCATCAGCCGACCACAATGTTCCAACAAAAGATAGAAACTTGGAATTTAAGGACGTGCTGGCCGGAAAGCAAGTGGAGGCGTTAATCGAGAACTGTAAACAATTTGGGATTACTGCTTATGATCTGGACCATCCTGACAACGGTATTGTCCACATTATTGGTCCGGAACTTGGATTAACAACACCCGGTAAAACTATCGTTTGCGGGGATAGCCACACTTCCACGCATGGGGCATTCGGAGCGTTTGCATTTGGAATTGGTTCAAGTGAAATTACGCATGTTTTGGCAACCCAAACGCTTCCGCAAGCGAAACCGAAAACGATGAATGTACAAATTGAGGGTAAGATGCCGGACGGTGTCAGCAGCAAAGATATTATCTTACACATCATTGGGGAAATTGGCACCCATGGCGGGGTTGGTCATGTAGTGGAATTCACCGGTAGCACAATTAGGAACATGTCGATGGACGAACGAATGACCATCTGTAATATGGTGCTGGAAGCCGGTGCACGGTCAGGAATGGTTGCGCCGGATGAAACAACTTTCGCTTATTTAAGAGATCGCAAGTTTGTGCCAAAAGACGGGAAATGGGACGAAGCAGTCGCGGAGTGGAGAACACTTTTCAGTGATCCAGATGCCGTCTATGATAAAACGGTAAAAATAAACATAGCTGATTTAGCTCCACAGGTTACCTAGGGAACCAACCCCGGTCAGGTAACAGCAATTGACGGTTCTATCCCCTCCCCGGAAAGTCATTCGGATTCCGAAAAGAGGGATGCGACAGTTTCAGCCCTAGCCTATATGGATTTAGAGCCACAAATACGATTGGGCGACATCGACATTGACCGGGTATTTATTGGTTCCTGTACAAATGCCAGAGTAGAAGATTTACGCTTAGCTGCCCAAGTAGCCCGTGGTCACAAGGTTCAAGACAATGTAACAGCCCTTGTCGTACCAGGTTCCTATCATATTAAAAGACGCGCCGAACAAGAAGGTTTGGACAAAGTTTTCATTGATGCCGGATTTGAGTGGAGAGAACCTGGATGCAGTATGTGCCCCGGCATGAATCCAGATATCGCAAATCCAGGAGACAGGGTCGCCTCCACCTCCAACCGCAATTTTGAAGGAAGACAAGGAAAGGGCGTACGAACACATCTGGTAAGCCCGGCAATGGCAGCTGCTGCAGCTATAACAGGTCACCTGACAGATATTAGAGGATGGAACTATACGGGAGAGGTGAAAAAGAATGAAACCATTTCGTAACTATACGGGATCTGTTGTACCGCTTCCTAAATCCAATATTGATACCGACATCATCATTCCAACAGAATTCTTGAAGCGGGTTGAACGAGCAGGGTACGGACAACATCTGATGTATTATTGGCGGTTCGATGAACATGGTGGGCCTCGCAAGGATTTTGTACTGAATAACAAAACATATGAACAAGCCAGTATTCTGCTAAGCGGGGATAATTTCGGCTGCGGCTCTTCAAGGGAGAATGCCGTTTGGGCCTTGCATGATTATGGCTTTCAAGTAATAATTGCCCCCTCTTTCGCCGATATTTTTAAGGGGAATTGCTCAAAAAATGGACTGTTGCTGATTGAGCTGGATCAGGGACAAATGCAAGAATTGTTCGAGCTTGAGAAACAGAACCCAAACTTTTCCATGCATGTGGATTTGGAAAATCAAATAATTCACGCCGTATCTGGATGGGCTGCATCATTTCAAGTAGCGCCCCACATCCGGCATAAGTTTTTAAATGGGTTGGATGATATTGACCTGACCATGACTGCTATAGAAAATATTTCGGCTTTTGAGCGACAAAGAGCCTTTTATATGAATCCGTGCGTCAACTAAATTCCGAATTTTAAAAACGATAGGAGGAGTTTGAACCTTGAAATTTATAAAGGAACCAATTAAAAACGGGAAGCTATGGATAGTTTTTGGTGTTTTATTTTTGCTAAGTGTCCCTTGGTATTTACCCGAGGGCAGCTACAAGCCTTTGATTCTCGGAATTCCTTATTGGGGCTGGATTGTACTGCTCGTTTCCCTAGCCTTTTCGGCAACAATAACGTACGCAATCAAATACTTATGGATCACTGAGGGAGACGATTCGAATTATAAGGAGGATGAGTAATGACAGGAGAATTAGCTTTTGGCGGTTGGTCCGGCGTCCTAATTATGGTCGTGTATGGTCTCATTATGCTTGCGATCGGATTGGTAACGTATTTTAAGAATAAAAATATTCGGGAAAGCAACCAGGAATACTATTTAGGCGGTAGAGGTCTTGGCGTGATGGTCCTGTTCTTCACCTTTTATGCTACCCAGTACAGCGGCAATACGATTATCGGATATGCGCCGCAAGGGTACAGAATTGGTTTCGAATGGCTTCAGTCCATCACATTTATGATTTTGGTCATGGTCGGCTATTTGTTATTCGCGCCAAGATTGTATGTATTAAGCAGAAAATTTAATTTCATTACACCTTCTGACTGGCTAGCAAAGCGTTTCCGGTCAAAAAGTATTACCATTTTAGGTTCCCTGCTCATGCTGTATGGCCTAGGTAACTATCTGCTTGAACAACTTGTCGCTGTTGGACAGGGTGTTTCCGGACTTACTGGTGGTACGGTGCCATATCAATTATGTGTTATCTTTTTTATCGTCATTATGCTTATCTACAGCTGGCTTGGCGGCATGCGTTCTGTAGCTTACACGGATACCATGCAGGGAATTGCCCTGCTCTTTGGTGTATTCATTCTGGTAATCGGTTCAATTATCTATTTTGGCGGCCTGCCTTCAACGGCTGATTATATGGCGGCATTTACACCTGATAAACTGGGAGTTCCCGAAACGAGTGGGATAGTCGGCTGGTTCAGCATGCTCGTCCTTGTGCTGATCGGGGCATCTATTTATCCGCACGCCATTCAGCGGATCTTTTCTGCCAAAAGTGAGAAGACGCTTAAGAATTCCCTGATTGGCATGGCATGGATGCCATTCGTAACAACCGGTGTTATTTTATTGGTCGGGATTATCGGCATCAGCGCATTTCCGGACTTAGGTGAAATGGAATCAGAAAAACTGGTTGGGATGATGGCAAACGCGATCGCTTCCGAAAATATATTTTTCTACTGGGCTATGATCCTGTTATTCGGCGGTATCATCGCTGCCATCATCTCTACAGCTGACTCGGTGCTTCTGACCTTTTCATCTGTTATTTCCAAGGACTTATACGGCAGGTATATTAACCCAAAGGCAACCGAACACAAGCAAATTTTCGTCGGAAAAATTACTGGTATTATTGCAACCGGTGTGCTGTTGATAATTGCCTGGTATCCACCAGCAACGTTGTATGAAATATTTGTTTTGAAATTTGAATTACTCGTCCAAATTGCACCAGCCTTTATTCTGGGACTCTATTGGAAACAGCTTCACAGCAAATCCGTTTTTGTTGGTATGCTTGTCGGTACGATTCTTGCTACAGCAATGACCTTTGCAAATATCACCCCGTTTGGCATATTCAGCGGCCTCTGGGGGCTATTCGTCAACCTGATTATTTGCGTAATCGGCAGTCTGTTATTTAATATTTCTAAAGTTGAGGAAAAAGAAACAGACAAGGTAATTGGATTGTAAGCGGATTTAAAGAAAAGCGGAAGCGCCTGTTTAGAAGCGGACGCATAAGCAAGGGACCGAAGAACGCAGGAGTTTCGCGTTCGTAGTGTCCATTGCTTATGACGGCAGCTTCTGGGCGCTGGAGCTAGACAGATTTTTATTTATGCTTTCTGATCTTTTAAAAACAGCCTTTCTCCCGGTGCGTGGGAGAAAGGCTGTTTTGAATTAGGCCGATATTTTTAGAGTTCGGCTGATATATTCGGAATTCGATCGTTAAATTCTGAGTTTGGCCGTTATATTTGGAATTTGGATGATATATCTGGAGTTTGGCCGATATTTTCGTAATTCAGCTGATATATCCGAAGTTTGGTCGATAAACGTTAAGTCCGATGAATTCCATTTTACCAACCAAATGCTCCCCCTAAGCCAACAGTAGAATTTACAAGAACGCACTAATAATCAATGTTACGACAAATCCGACAAGTGCAATGATCGTTTCCATGACTGTCCAGGATTTCAGTGTGTCTTTTTCAGACATGCCGAAGAAACGGTTGACCATCCAGAATCCGGAATCGTTCACATGTGACGCGATAGTAGCACCTGATGCTATGGTAATAACGAGCAAGGCTGTCATCGGACCTTCAATACCAAGTGTGTCCATAATTGGTATAATTAAGCTGGCTGCTGTGATCATTGCAACTGTTGCCGAACCTTGGGCAATCCGAATTGCCGCTGCAACTAGGAAAGCAAATACAATGATTGGCATATTTAGATTACTCATTGTATCAGCCAGAACATCGCCAATTCCTGTTTCTACAAGAATTTGGCCAAAAACGCCACCGGCACCAGTGATTAAGATGATGATACCTGCAGGCTCAAGTGATTTCGTGGCAAGTTCCTGAATCTCATCTTTGGAATAACCACGGCGTGTACCTAATAAATAAAATGTCAGCAATGCAGTGATGGTTAGCGCAACCCCAGGGTTACCGATAAATTGCAGGATGGAGCGTGCTGTACTTTCTTCAGCCAGTGTTGCTCCTGCGAAAGTATTTAACAGAATAAGAATTAACGGTAATAGAATGAGTACTGCAACCATACCGAAGCTTGGCAGATCCTTATCGTACTTTTTGTCTTTCGCCTCATCTGCCATATTTTGCAGCATAACACTCGGTACTTCAACATGGATTTTTTTCGAAATATACGTACCGAATACTGGTCCAGCTAGAATAGCCGCAGGAACACCGGCAATGAAACCAAACAGGATAACCCAGCCAATATTAGCGCCTAATAAAGAAGCAACTGCGATTGGGCCAGGTGTTGGCGGTACGAAGCTGTGTGTTACTGCTAAACCTGCTAGCAGTGGAATCCCGTAAAATAGCAGTGACTTTTTTGTTCTTTGTGCCAAACTATATAAAATCGGCACTAAAATAACAAAGGCAACGTCAAGGAAAACTGGAATAGAAATGATGAAACCAGTCAATACAAGTGCCCAGTTAACCCGCTTCTCCCCAAATTTATTCATTAACGTAAGTGCCAAACGCTCAGCACCACCAGAAGCCTTTAAGATTTCACCAAACATGGCGCCGACACCGATAATAACGGCAATCTCGGCCACCGTTCCGCCCATTCCGTCTGAGACGGCCTGCAATATTTTGGACGGACTCATTCCTGCCAGTAAACCTACAATATAACTTACGACTAGTAATGCTAGAAACGCCTGTAATTTGGTGCGCATAACAAGAAATAATAATAGAGCAATTCCAAAAACGGCAATTAAAATTAACCAAGTTGTAGACATATATTTCTCCTCCTCATTTGTTCGATCTATTTTTTACCGCTTTCAATAAAGAACATGGTAAAAGGGTACAGAAATACCCGATTACCATTCCGCAACTGTACCATCGGCATTGCGCCAGATTGGATTTTTCCAGTTGTGGCTTTCCTTGGACATTTCCTTCACCTTGTCTTCATTAATGTCAATGCCAAGACCAGGCCCTTTCGGAATAGTTACCGACCCTGACTTATATTCAAATACCGATTTGTCGACAAGATAATCAAGCAAATCACTGCCCTGATTATAGTGAATTCCAAGGCTTTGTTCCTGAATGATGCAATTTGGTGTGCATGCATCAAGCTGCAGGGATGCGGCAAGATTAATCGGTCCAAGCGGTGCATGCGGGGCAATCGCAACATCAAAGGTTTCTGCCATTGCCGCTATCTTTTTCGCTTCAAGAATGCCACCAGTATGTGACAGATCTGGCTGAATAATATCAACAACACCATCCATCAGCATTTGTTTAAAGCCCCAGCGTGTGTAATTTCGTTCCCCAGTCGCAATTGGTGTTGTCGTATGATTTGCGATTTCCTTGAACGCTTCCAGATTCTCAACTAGTACTGGTTCCTCGATAAACATTGGTCGATATGGCTCCAGCTCTTTCACAAGAATTTTGGCCATTGCTTTATGGACACGGCCATGAAAATCAATTCCGATACCAAAATCATTGCCAACAGCCTCGCGGATTGCGGCTACTCGGCTTACTGCTGCATCAACCTTCACGTAACTGTCGATATAATTCATTTCCTCCGTACCATTCATCTTGATTGCGGTAAACCCCACGTCAGCCTTTTCTTTTGCAGCGGCACCAACATCTTGCGGACGGTCCCCGCCAATCCAGGAATAAACCTGAATATCCTTGCGAACAGCACCGCCAAGCATTTCGTGGACAGGCATATCGTGGTACTTACCTTTAATGTCCCATAGTGCTTGTTCAATACCGGAAATTGCACTCATTAAAATTGGTCCGCCACGGTAAAAACCTCCGCGGTATAAGACTTGAAAATGGTCTTCAATGTGGCGCGGATCCTTACCAATTAAATAATCCATCAGTTCGGTAACACCAGCCGCTACAGTATGTGCGCGCCCTTCGACAACTGGCTCTCCCCAGCCGCAAATTCCTTCGTCCGTTTCTATTTTTAAAAATAACCAACGCGGTGGCAGCTGATAAAGTTTAAAATCAATAATTTTCATTTATTACACACCCTTAATCGCTTCAACAAATTGCTCGGCCTTTTCCGTCATACCCGCCAGTGTTTCTTCACTGATTGGCTGTTTCGTATTAACAAGTGCACTTCCTAATCCAGCCGCAACAGCGCCATTTTCAAAGTATTTGCGAACGTTGGACAAATCAACGCCGCCGGTAGGCATTAACGGAATATGCGGCAATGGTCCGTGCACATCTTTTATATAGCTTGGACCCATGACGCCGGCAGGAAATACTTTAATCAAATCTGCACCATGTTCATAGGCTGTTAAAATTTCCGTTGGTGTCATCGCACCTGGAATACTTACGACACCATAGCGTTTCGTCATCCGAATGGTTTCGGTGTTAACGGTTGGCGAGAAGATAAAGCGTGCACCAGCCATAATCGATGCTCTGGCGGTTTCCGGATCAAGCACAGTTCCCGCACCGACAATCAGCTGGTCACCAAATTCCTGACTCACTTTGCGAATTAACACGTCCACTTGCGGCGTATCTGCGGTGATTTCCATAATGTGAACGCCTCCTTTATGAAGGGCGCGAGCAATGGCTAGGACATCTTCACCTTCAGCACCGCGTATAACAGCGACAAGCTTGTGTTCCATCATTTGCTGCAATGTATTTCCCATCGTTAATTTCCTCCTTATCGTTCCACATCTTCACGTTCAATTTTGTTCATAAAATAGTTCAGTCTGTTAATTTCCGGCAAACCTTCAACATCACCATCAACCATCGTCACCATAGCGCCGACAGCGTTGCCTCGTCTGACAATTTCAGGTAATGCAAGTCCATCAACGATTCCTGATAAACAGCCAGCCGCGAAACCATCACCAGCCCCAACCGGATCGACAACTTGTTCAACCGGGAATCCCTTCACAAAACCAGATGATTCAGCTGATAAATAATAAGCACCTTGCTTGCCCAGCTTCAAAATCACCTTATTCGCACCATTGTTATAAAAGTTTTCAGCTAGTATTTCAGGTGTCGCTTTACCAAAAATAAATTCAGCTTCATCTATACCAGGTAACACAATGTCAGCCTGGGCTGATAACTCTTGCAGAACTTTTCTTGCCCGTTCTTCCGACCACAGCTTGCGCCTGAGGTTCGGATCAAATACAACGGTCACACCATTTCTTTTTGCGTACTGAATCGCGGTTAAAACGGTTTCATAGCACTGCTCACTAAGTGCAGGAGTAATGCCTGTCACATGCAGAAAGTTCGCACCGGCAATATAGGCCTCGTCGATATCTGCCGCTGCCATGCGACTCGCTGCCGACCCCTGCCGGTAATAGTTTAGCCTTAACTCTCCAGGTGTTAATTTTTCCTTAAAGTAAAGACCGGTTGCAGCAGTATCGTCAACCGTGACCTGACTGACGTCAACACCTTCCCCGCGAATGAAATTCCGGATCCGTTCACCAAACTCATCGTTGCCGAGCCTGCTAATCCAGCCAACCTGTTTGCCAAGTCTTGCGAGGCCAATTGCTACATTCGATTCAGCACCAGCAATTTTTGTAGAAAAATCACCAGCATAACGCATCAGACCGGAAGATTTCGGGGTGAACAGCACCATTGTCTCTCCTAGTGTCACAACATCCATAATACTTAACCTCCTCTCTACCTGTGTTAAAACGTTTACATTAAGTAGAAAAAATTTTTTATAACCGTTTCAATGAAATAGCTCCGCGCATATTCTGCAGCGCTTCCCGTCCATCTTCCTTTTTCCCAATCATCACATTCGTGTACAACGCATCAATAATGCTGAGCTGTGCAATTCTTGATGACATGGCCTCGGAACGGAAATCAATTTCTTCCGCAACGGTATACAGGGAAAGATCAGCTTCCTTAGTTAAAGGAGATTTAGCAAAATTGGTTATGCTAATCGTTTTAACCCCTTTTTCCTTAAGTATCTGTAAAACATCAAGCATATCCTTTGTTGATCCTGAATGCGAAATCAGAATGGCAACATCATTCTTCGTTAATTGTGATGCCGACATGAGCTGCATATGCGATTCGAGATTAGCATTTACCTGCAGGCCGCTTCGGATAAATTTATGGTAGGCGTCCATCGCTACAACTGCTGATCCGCCATTCCCAAAAAATTCCACTTTGCCCGCCTTCAAAATGACCTCACATGCTTCTTCAAATGTACTTCCATCAATAATATGCATGGTATCTTCAAGTGTTTTCATATTGGAACGGAAAACTTTTTTCGCAATCGTTCCAACACTGTCACCTTCATTAATTTTTTCGTGGATATCTTTCATCGGCGTCACGAATTCAGCTGCCAGTGCAATTTTCAGCGCCTGATACCCTTTAAACCCAATCCGCTGACAAAACCGAAAAACCGTCGATTCTGCCACATGTAATTCATCTGCCACTTGGTTAATCGTATGATGAATAATGTTTTGGGGATTTTGTAAAATATAGTCGGCAATTAGCTTTTCTTTGTCACTAAATTTCCCATAGTTACTTCGTATACTAGCTTGAACGTGTTTTTGCCCATCATCCATCGGCTGTCACCTTCATTTCTAATTTATCGCAGTTTCGATTTATGAAATGATTATACAAGAAAAATATTCTTTTATCAACAAATAGGAAAGAAAAAAATTTCACACAGACAGGATCAACCAATTTTCTATCGCTATTTTGCTGTTTCGTGATATGATTAAGATAATGAATGAGGAGGTTAATTATGCAAAATCTGACGATTACCGCAAAGGATAAAAAGCATTCGCACCAACTCGAACCAAAAAGTATGGCTATCTATCAGCAATGCAGGATTATCGAAGCAACAAATGAACTGGACCAGACCTGCTACATCTTCTTCTATAAAGATCATTATTTGAATTACGTTACCGAAAAGAAAACAACCAAGACACACTCCTACGTGGTTGATTCTTTTAAAAAAGGTATCACCCTGCCTCCCTCACATCCATTGTTTATGACCGTTGTTTCATCCCATCCCAACATTAAGAAACAGAATTTCAGCGATCTTTTCAAAAAACTACAGAAGCAATACACACTTCAGGAAACTGCTTTGATTGCCAGTTACTTTGAGTCCTTTATCAAAAAAGCTCAATTAGCTAATTTCATTCAGAGTCTCTTCTATAAAGAACGTCGCGATGGGAAACTATTATCCTGCTATCGGATTCTCAGGATTATGAAAGACTTTGCTCCAAAACGTAGTTTAGTTGATGCCTTTTCACGCGACATGGACTTCACCAAATACGAAGACCTCTACAAA
This sequence comes from Virgibacillus phasianinus, assembly GCF_002216775.1. Taxonomy (GTDB): domain Bacteria; phylum Bacillota; class Bacilli; order Bacillales; family Amphibacillaceae; genus Virgibacillus_F; species Virgibacillus_F phasianinus. The sequence continues at coordinate 2,111,648 of NZ_CP022315.1, read as the reverse complement.
CAGGGTGACGCGTCATTGCTGGATAAGGACCCCATTTATATGGAAAATAAATTATATGCCAATCAGCATAATAATCAGGACTTTCAGGCGCTATGCAAATTCTATCAGGCACAGGACCGCCTTGAAGACGTGATCGCGGTTCACATAACACATGTGATCTATACACAGGAGACTAGTGATTATGACGCGCTTAAATTCTTGATCGAAGAACATCTGGGCGGAGAAAATATGTTACCCGTTCTAGAGGATTTATACAGACGTGGACTTACAATAATGTCCCTGCAGCAGGATTTGCTGGCTGCTTACATGGCTCACGAAAGACTGGAAGATGTATTAACCTTAATAAGCAAACACGAACTCCACCTGCAACCGGCCCAGTCCAAGCAATTGACCAGGGTAGTGAAACAACGAGGAATCACTACAGACTCCATCCCCAACGAGGGCTTGCAAGAGTTAATCCGCACGTTATTTGCAGCCAAAGATAATCAAGCAACTGAAATTTTACATCAGGCCATTGCTTCACTACTGAACGATCACAACCTTTCATACATACAAGAATGGGCACAACCATTCAGAGCGATTACCCTTGCAGAACCAACTTTACAAAAAATCGATGAAATGAACCGAATTGCCGAGGATCCGAATCAGCAACGTAAGCTCGGTGAACTCTATCATGAATTCCATCATCCGAAACTGGCAATCGAATGCATGAGCTTTGATATGGAACTTCGTGAAGACGATCCCAAACCCGTCCAATGGCTTGCAAAACTATATCATGAATTAGGAATGAACGCTGAATATAAGGCATATCAGCAGCTGTATGTGGATATGGTTAAGCGGGGATAGAGTGAAATTCGATTAAGAGTCCGGAAAAAGGTGTTTTTATTAACCTTACTGGTAACTTTTTATAATACTGCGACATAACAGCAACGTGATTTCCGCTGCGGGCAGTCGCTTTCAGGGCCTGGTGAGCCCAACCTTAGTGATAAACTATGCTAACATGTTATTTGGCAACATTACTAGACATCCCACCCATTATTATGATGGTTGTTTTTCACTGTGGAAAGCAACCCAGCGCATACGTCGCAGTTTCCTACGTATTAAGATTACAATCCCACCGTTTTAATAATAACGTTCTACACTTCCCGTCCAATCATTCGTCTACCTGAGTCAATCATTTTAGTTAATTCCCAGCCTTTTTTCTATTAAACTTTCATCAAAGCACTTCCAATTCTTTACTAAAAACAAATAGTAGGATACTATTCATATAAGAAAGTCCATATTTGGAAAATTTCCATTCTTCAACATAGTTATCTGTAAAGAAGGTGAAGTAATGAACCTTACCTATTTCCTGTTTTTCCTGTGTATCATTGTTTGCACGTTAATTATTACATACTGGGCAGCCAAGCAAAGTAAAACGACAAATCAATTTTATATCGCCAGTGGGAGTTTGAGCGGGATTCAAAATGGGATGGCGATCGCTGGAGATTACATAAGTGCGGCTTCCTTTTTGGGTATTGTTGGGTCAATTGCGATCAATGGCTATGATGGGTTTTCTTATGCAATAGGATTTTTAGTCTCCTATTTAATTGTGTTGTTTTTCATTGCTGAACCCGTGCATCATCTGGGTAAATTTTCACTCGGGGATGTAGTTTGCTCACGTTTTCCGGGTGATAAAATGCGCTTACTGATGGCAAGCGGTGCCTTCATCATTTCCATTTTATATATGATTCCACAACTGGTCGCTGCAGGTCTATTAATTCGTTTGCTGCTTGATATTAATTATTCAACTTCTGTACTAATTATCGGAAGTTTAATGACGGTATATGTCGTATTCGGTGGAATGTATGCTACATCATGGGTACAGATTGTAAAAACGGTGGTGCTTTTGTCGGGGACATTTCTTCTTTCGTTAATTGTGTTTTCCCGGTTTGACTTTAATCTTTCCGAATTACTCGCACAAGTGAAAACGGGCACCCCGCTGGGTGAAAACATCTTTCTGCCCGGAAATTTATTTAGCAACCCTTTGGAAACCTTATCGCTCCATCTTGCACTTATTCTAGGGACAGCTGGCCTGCCCCATATCTTGATTCGCTTTCTTACTGTCCGAAATACCAAAGAAGTACGTAAATCTCTGTTAACGGCCAGTTGGATTATTGGAGCTTTTTATATTATTACACTGATACTGGGGCTTGGCGCGATAGCATTAATCGGATTTAAGGAATTGGTCACAGTTGATCCGACTGGAAATCTGGCTGCACCACTATTGGCAGAGGAATTGGGTGGTGACTTTCTGATGGCCTTCATTGCCGCTATTTCCTTTACAACTATTGTCGCGGTTGTCGCTGGATTAGTCATTTCAGCTACAACAGCTTTTTCCCATGATATCTATTTCCACATTCTTAAGAGGGGACGCACTACTGAAAAGAGACAACTGCGCGCTGCCCAATGGACTGCATTTGCCGTTGGCCTTATTTCAACTTTATTTGCACTTGGTTTAAAGAACATTAATGTTACCTCCCTCGTTTCCCTGACTTTTATTGTAGCAGCGTCCAGTAACTTGCCTGTACTATTGTTTACCATCTACTGGAAAAGATTTAATCAAACAGGAGCAATCATCGGAATGGTGTGTGGGTTAACCGCTTCCCTCACGTCCCTTCTGCTTGGTCCGCATATTATGAATCCGGTTAGTGGATGGATTCAAAGGGATCCCCTTTTTCCTCTATATAATCCAGGCATCATTGCCATTCCAATCGGGTTCCTTGGTGCATTTCTTGGGTCTATATTTTCACGAGAATCATCTGAATCCGAGGTAGAATTCAGGCAGTTTTACATAAAAGCACAGACCGGGATTGACACGAGGAGGAAAAACCCGTGAAATATTTAACAATTGTTTTATTTGAACGAATTGGATTATTGCTGGTACTCGCTTTTGTCCTGACGCGTATCCCTGGTTTCCGGTCATTACTGTATCGTGAGTTCAGTAAAAGGATGTCGTTTGTCCATGCCTGTATGTTTGGTATGTTTGGAATAGCTGGGACGATAACAGGGGTGGTCGTTGAAGGGGACTCCGTTGTGATCAGTGATTTTATCTGGTCTGTCGGTGAAGATCAAATGATTGTTAGTTCAAGCCTGGTTGCCATTGTAATTGCCGGATTATTAGGAGGGCCTGTTGTTGGATTTGGGGCAGGTATTATTGCTGGTGCACATCTATTTTACCTGGGAGGAATTGGCTTTATCGCAAACAGCCTGATCAACCCACTAAGTGGCTTCCTGGCAGGATTAACCGCTCGCTTTTTTTCAAATGAACGGGTAATTTCACCAATGAAGGCATTGTTTATCGGCGTCTTTCCACCGGTTCTGCAAATGCATATGCTGCTTATCTTTTCATCTAATCCAGATGACAGGATTGCCCTGGTAAATACCATCGGCTTACCACTTGTACTGTCAAATAGTATAGCAATTGCCATCTTCACTGCGATGATCAGTATTGTGTTACGGGAGCAAGAAAATGAGGCCGCATTTGCAACTAAACAAGCGTTAACAATTGCTGAGGAAGCTCTTCCCTTTCTAAAAAAAGATTCTCCACGTGAAATGGCCGAAGGAATTGCTACTTTACTGTACAATAGGTTGAAATTAGCTGCTGTTTCGATTACGAATGATCGCGAGGTTCTGGCGCATAAAGGGTTGGGAGATGATCATCACCGGACTGGTGATAAAATTTTCACTTCCCTTTCACACCAAGCGATTGCTTCCAAACAAATGCAAGTTGCCTATTCACGTTCGGAAATACAATGCAGAAACGAGAGCTGCCCATTAGAGGCCGCCATCATGATCCCGATAATGGATGCCAATGATACAACAGGCCTGATTAAGTTTTATTTCCGCAAAGGTCAGCACATACGGCCGGTGGAACTCATGTTGGCCCAAGGTTTGGGACAGCTGATTTCTAATCAACTGAATACCATTGCAGCCGACAAGTTAAAAACACATATACGTGATGCGGAACTGAGAAATCTTCAGGCCCAGATCAACCCGCACTTTCTCTTTAATACACTCCATATGATTGCAGCATTGTTTCGAAAGGATCCGGAAAGAGCGCGGCATATCACCGTCCAGTTAGCACACTATATGCGGTTCAATATTGGACTCGTTTCATCATCACTTGTGTCTCTGGAGAAGGAGTGTCAGCACGTAAAGGCATATATCGATATTATTCAGACCCGCTTCGCCAGCCGTCTACAAATTAATTTTCCTGAAATGGATGAAGCACGGCAAGTTCTTATTCCCCCGTCGACGATGCAGCCGCTCGTCGAGAACGCTGTCCAGCATGGTCTGGAAACCGTGGCCCATGGGGGAATCATAACCGTGCGGATTGAGAGATTGGGGGAATTCATCCAAATAACAGTACGTGACAATGGATGTGGGTTCCCCGAAAATATTTTACACCGTGCCGGTCAGGAATCACTGACAGAGAATCAAAATAGTGGAGCAGGATTATTTAATGTCAATCAGCGTTTAATCAGTCTACTGGGAGAATCAGCACGCCTGCATGTTCGCAACTTGCCTTCCGGTGGCAGCGAAGTGTATTTTGCAATTCCAAATAAATAGTGTGGCTACGTTACAAGGGAGTGTTTGTTAATGAAAAGTATTCATGCCATGATTGCTGAGGATGAACAATTGGCACGAGAAGAATTAATCTACCTGTTGAAACGCGAACAGGATGTCACTACTTGCCCAAGTGCAGAAACCGGAGAACAATTAATTGAGCTGTATCTTGCGCATGAGCCTGATGTTATTTTTCTTGATGTCCAAATGCCGGGAATGCCTGGTGTTGAAGCTGCCAGACGGATTACAGAACTGACCTACAATCAATCCCCATTATTTGTATTTACTACGGCATATGACGAATATGCCATTGATGCATTTGAAATTGATGCAACCGATTATCTATTAAAACCCTACGATGACACTCGTTTTCAGAAGACAATGAACCGTGTTCGTAAGCAACTGACCCAGATGGATGGAAAAGATAATCAGCAGTCCAGGCAAACACAGGCTCATGCGGTAAAGTTACTGGTCGATGATGGGGACCGGATGGCTGTTTTATCTCCGAATTCCATTTATTATGCAGTTCCTTCTAAACGTATGCTGGAAATTCATACAAAAGATGAAGTTATTGAAAGTCGCATGACATTGCAAGAGCTAGAGGATAAATTGCATGGCCTTGCTTTTTTTCGTACACATCGAAGTTATTTGGTCAATTTAAATTATATACGGGAAATCACACCCTGGTTTAATGGTACATGTAACATAACACTGCAGGATAAGCATCATACAACAATACCAGTCAGCCGATCAGCACGAAAAATACTTTTCAACCACTTTAATACTTGACCACTAATCATTAAATTATAACTATTCAAACATCGATATCGACCATTGGCCCGAAATTACCATTAAGTTGCACCTAATAACTTATACTGTGTAGTAAGCGCTTTCAAGTGAGGTGGTGACATAGGTTTAGTTAAGGGAATACGCGAAGCTTTCAGTAATTACTGGAGCTTTCGCTACAAAAGAAACAGGGGGGGTTTCATGAGTAATTTAAGCACTGACAGGATAAGTGATCAAGCAAACGAACCGATTGATTATGTAAAAGTGGAACAAAGCTCAACGTTTAAAAAGTTAATGAGCGACAGAAGAAAGTTTATCGTACCGTTAACTATATTTTTTCTTGTCTTTTATTTTTTACTTCCTATTTTAACTTCCTATACAACCTTCTTAAACACACCGGTGATTGGCGATATTTCGTGGGTATGGTTGTTTGCATTTTCGCAATTTATTATGACATGGGTCTTATGTACGCTTTATGTAAAAAAAGCTGCATCCTTTGATAAGCAGGCAGACGAAATCATTAAAGAACAGCTTGACAAGGGAGGAAAAAGCTAATGAATACAACGGTAGTCGTCTTATTCCTCGCTATTGTCATCCTAACACTTGTTATCACGTATTTTGCCGCCAAGCATACCCAGACAACCGGTGACTTTTATACAGCCGGCGGGGATTAAAGGGTTGGCAAAATGGGATTGCGATAGCTGGAGACTATTTGTCAGCCGCTTCATTTCTCGGGATTGCCGGCGCTATTGCACTTTATGGGTTTGACGGATTCTTTTACAGCATTGGCTTTCTAATTGCTTACCTTGTCGTGTTATTTTTAGTGGCAGAACCATTAAGAAACCTTGGAAAATATACACTAGCTGATATGCTTAAGTCTCGGTTCGATGCCACGAAGGTACGAGGAGCAGCCGCTCTTAACACGATAACCATCGTTCTTTTTTACATGATTGCCCAGCTTGTTGGGGCCGGAGCTTTGATTCAGCTATTATTTGACATCCCTTATTGGATAGCCGTATTAATTGTTGGTGTTATGATGACTATTTACGTGTTATTTGGCGGCATGATAGCTACCAGCTGGGTGCAAATTGTAAAAGCAATCCTACTAATGGCCGGAATGATTATCATTTCATTCCTTGTTTTGTTAAATTTCAACTTCGATATTGGCTACATGTTCAACGAAGTAAAATCGGTTACTAGTCATGGTGCGGATTATTTAAAACCAGGTTTAAAGTATACTGAGCCACTTGGTACCATTTCGTTGATGATCGCATTGGTACTTGGAACGGCTGGTTTACCACATATACTTATGCGCTTTTTCACCGTTAAGGATGCTAAATCGGCAAGAAGTTCTGTTATTACCGCCACATGGGTAATCGGTATCTTTTACGTGTTGACATTATTCCTGGGATTTGGGGCAGCAGCATTCGTAGGTGAATCAAACATCCTTGCAGCAAATCCAGGCGGTAACATGGCAGCCCCATTGCTTGCACAAGCAATTGGCGGAGAAATTTTATTTGCGTTCATTTCAGCAGTTGCATTTGCTACCATCCTGGCAGTTGTTGCAGGACTTGTTTTATCAGGTGCGTCAGCATTTGCGCATGACCTATACGGACAAATCCTTAAAAAAGGAAAGGCAACTGACAAACAACAAATGCTGGCAGCTCGATATGCCTCTCTAGCAGTATCAGTGCTCGCAATTATACTGGCATTATTTGCACAATACCTAAATGTTGCATTCCTTGTGTCGCTAGCATTTTGTATTGCGGCAAGTGCCAATTTACCAGTTATCCTTTACACTGTATATTGGAAAAAGTTCAATACAACCGGCGCCGTAACAGCTATGTTAACTGGATTATTCTCAGCATTAATTCTTGTGTCCATCAGCCCAAGTGTGTTTTCGCCAGTTGAAGGTGCAGCATTATTTACCGGAGAACCACTATTTCCATTATCGAATCCCGCATTGGTTTCTGTTCCATTAGGTTTCCTTGGCGGTTACCTTGGAACGTTATTTTCAAAAGAAACAAATAGCAGACGATATGCTGAAGTAAAAGTAAAAGCAAATACCGGCTATCGGGAAACGGATATCTAAGTCTAATCAAAGCGACTGCCTACTGGTGGTCGCTTTTAATTCACCAGAGTTACACGTCCGCAATAAATCTAATTCTTAACACCAAGCGCATATTCCTTCAAAGCATAAGCTACCCCATTAGCATTATGGTCTTTAGTAACATAAGTAGCTTGTTCTTTAACAACCGTTTCGGCGTTTCCCATCGCAATCGACATGCCAGCGGTTTCGAACATGGAAAGGTCGTTCAGATTATCGCCCATAGCAACCGTATCTTTCTGTGGTATTCCAAAATGGTTTGCCATGAATAGCAGTGCATTCCCTTTGCTCGCTTCGGCGTATCCAATTTCAAACTTTTCTGCCCCGGAAGAGGTAATCGAGATATCTTCCCTGTCAATTAACGTTTCCCGCAGTTTTTTCAATTTTTCCTGATCAAAAGAAAGAACGAACAATTTATAAACACCTTTATCAGTAAAGTCTATTTCCCGGTAATCAGGAACATCTATTAAACCATACTGTTTCGATTGAATATCAATAACATTTTCTGTGTTTTTCAAATCCAAATCAACAGCTTGCTTTATTTCTTTATTCAATCGTTCACTTCCATCACTTTGAATTAAAACTCCAGCATTCGTGTAGATTTCATAATATAATCCGCGTTCCTCCAGTAAATCCATCATTTCCGCCAAAACTTCAGCAGGCAGCACATGATGTTGAATAATCTCACCGGACTCGAATGATAACCCGCCATTCCCTGTCATTATTGGGCATTGCAACCCAGCATCATGCAAAATATGTTTGGCGTCGTGCAGGGAACGTCCTGTTGAAATAGCAACAATATCTCCGTGCTTTTGCGCTTCAAGGATTGCTTCCCGGTTGGCTTCACTGATTGTACAATCTGCAGAAAGCAATGTCCCGTCCATGTCAATAGCAATTAATTTCATTTGTAAAACCTCCAAAATATAGTGAACATATTAGATTAGCTTACCACTAGTTTTAGAAGATTTATATCAAAATGAACAAACACCTTTTAACAAAATTCTAACCTTGCAAAAAGCTAAAAGGATTTACATTTCCGCTTCTCTGTATTAAAGTATTACTGTAATTATAATTCCGAGTAAAATTATAGGAAAAGGAGTGATTGGGGTGGCTATCCCAGAAAAGACAATGAAACAAACAAAAGCATTGCAGCACCCTTTACTGCCATCATCACAATATATGATGACTACAATCGGATTAATTATAGCCGTATTGTTAAGCATCGCAATTTTTGATGAAGCCGATTTTGAAAAAACAGCTACCATGTGGGTGGGACTGCTGCTTGGCTACACACTATTTCATGCCCGGTTCGGGTTTACTTCCGCGTTCAGGCGGCTGCTCTCTGTTGGTAACGGCGAGGCGATGCGGGCCCATATGATTATGTTTGCTGTGGTTTGTACACTTTTCGCCCCCATTCTATCAATGGGACTGGGATTTTTTGGCAACAATCCAGCCGGGTATGTATCCCCTGTTGGCACAAGTGTTGTTGTCGGTGCCTTTATTTTTGGGATTGGCATGCAGCTTGGCGGCGGGTGTGCGTCAGGGACGCTTTATGCTGTTGGTGGCGGTCGTTCTGCAATGTTCATCACCCTGTTCGCCTTTATTATTGGCTCTGTTTTAGGTGCCTGGCACTGGAACTTCTGGGTTAATGAAACACCATCATTTGGGGCGATTTCACTGGCAACAGATACTAGTTTAGGCTATTTCGGTGCCTGGGCGGTGCAGATGGTTATTTTTGCCGCAATCTTTGGAGCAACCTATTATATTAGGAAGAAAAAAAATCCCCCGCCATTAAACCACTGCCAAGCGGCAAAGGCTGGATCCGAATTCTTCGGGGCTCCTGGCCTTTATGGGTAGCAGCTATTTTGCTTGCAGTGTTTAATGCATTAACATTACTTGTCCGTGGAACTCCGTGGGGTGTAACTTCGGCGTTTGCATTATGGGGATCAAAGGTAGCGATGTTCTTTGGAATTGATGTGACTAGTTGGGTTTATTGGTCCGGTGAGCGCGCTGCTGCGTTGGACCAATCTGTTCTGATGCATTCAACTAGTGTACTAGACTTCGGCGTTATCCTAGGTGCTTTTCTTGCCTCAACTGCTGGCGGGGTATTCGCGTTAAAGAAGGTCGGATTGAAGCGTGCATCGGCCGCAATAATCGGCGGCATTATGATGGGTTACGGTTCAAGGATTGCCTTCGGATGTAACATTGGTGCCTACTTCGGCGGCATCGCATCTTTCAGTATCCATGGCTGGGTATGGATGATTATGGCACTTGCCGGGACATTGGTTGCTTTATATTTACGTCCATTATTTGGCATGTCCGTTCCAAAATCAAAGGATTCATTCTGTTAAAAACATTCGGGCGGTGCCACTGGTACTGTCCGATTTTTATGCTCAGGATGACAGGAAATCAAATAAGCGGTAGAATTATAAGGTACTTTTATATAGTTAAGGGGTTAGACGATGAAATTATTCAGTAACATATTTAATCATTACTGGAATCCTTATGTTGCTATTATTCTAGCAGGGGTTCTTTCAGCTATTTATTTTGGACTTACCGGCTCAGTTTGGGCGGTAACAGGCGAGTTCACCCTTTTAGGGGGAAATATACTCCAGCTTTTCGGTGTCGACATATCAGGCTGGACATATTTTGATCTCGTACATATGAAAGGAACAACCTTCGCACGTCCCAGCGGCTGGATTGTCTGGGGCATGTTCATTGGCGCTTTAATGATGGTTCTTTTCAGCAATAACTTCAAAATCCGCATCCCCAGGCAGAAACGGCGGCTAGTACAGGGGTTAGTTGGTGGCATTATTGCTGGATTCGGCGCTCGGCTTGCATTGGGCTGCAACCTTGCTGCATTTTTCACTGGCGTCCCACAATTTTCTTTTCACTCTTGGATTTTTATCATAGGCACCGGGATTGGCACCTTGCTTGGAACCAAAATTGTTAAAACCAGGTGGTGGAAGGGTAAGCCGACGCTATTAAAGGGAAATGCAAATCCCTCTAAAAATGCAAGCCGCAAGATTCAACCCTATGTTGGTGCAATCATCACGCTTGCATATGCTGGCCTGATTATATATTTCTTTTTAACCGGCAAAAATATGCTCGGTATTGCATCATTATTCGGTGCCTTTTTTGGTATATTAATAGAACGCGGGCAAATTTGCTTCACCTCTGCATTCCGGGATTTGTGGATTAGCGGTCGTGGCGTTATGGCAAAGGCGATTATCTGGGGGATGGCAATCAGCTCCGTACTTACGTTGCTTGTCATTATCATCTATGGAATGGAGCCTATCACACAAATCGTTGCCCCAAGCACACTTGTTGGCGGATTTCTGTTTGGGCTTGGGATTGTTCTGGCCAGCAGCTGTGAAACAGGCATGATGTACCGGCTGATGGAAGGACAGATTCTTTATCTGACTGTATTTGCTGGTAACATTATTGGTGCAACCGTACTTGCATATGCTTGGGATCACCTTGGTGTATATAATCTGCTCGTTGCAAGCGGCAAGCCGATTAATCTCATTTCTGCAATCGGCCCTGCAGGCGCAATCATAGCAACACTAATTATGCTTGGTGTCTGTTACTTGATTACCGTCTACTGGCAAAAGAATTACCGGTTTGGCGTTGGATTCAAGAAAGGAGAACAAAAACATGTCAGTTGATTTCACCTTGGATTTACGGGGAGAATCTTGTCCCTATCCAGTCATTTATACATTGGAAGCCTTGGAAGGCATGGAAAAACAACAAATTCTTCAAGTTATCACAGACTGTCCATCTTCATTCCGGAACGTACCAGAAGAAGTACTAAAACACGGCTATCAATTTGCCAAAGATCCAGTTAAAAACGGGCAGGAATATTTGTTTTATGTAATAGCGTAGCGGATGCGTGAGCTGGGTGGAAGTGCTAACCCCCACTCGGGAGACAGATCTCAAAATCTGGCAGAGATTTAAAATTTGGCAAAACTACCAGCAGAACTAACTAAGAAGAGGCTGGGACAAAAGTGTTTTAGCCAGAGAGAAATCCGAACTATGATTCAATTCTTTGATTAGAATTTGAAGTAGTTCGGATTTTTTTGTCTGTTTTTGTAAACTAAAGCTAAAAAGTATGCGCTAGATTGTTTTCCGCTGCGGACCGTTGCGCACCTTAGGGCACGGCTTCAGCCTCCTTGCCCCGGCAAGGGGTATGCCGACGTTGCCCGCAAAGGGCGGTTTTAGTCAGCCTTCATTATTTAACCACTCTGCGGGGTCTTCAGCTCGCGCTGTTCTAAGCAGGAGTCAACGGTCCGGAGCGTAAGACACCACGTAATAGTGGACTTGCTATATAATACTGTTTTGTCTAATGACATATTAGCGGAGGAAAAACACGGAGACTCCTCGAAAAAGAAAAGCGCTTTTTCTTCGTGCGATGCTTATTCGGGGAAGCATTCCTTGTCCTGTGGGAGCAGAAGCCTAGATGAGACCCCGGAGAGCGTAAGGAGGCCACTGAAAAAGGTAAAATGTAGTACAAAATAGGTGGATCTATCATCGCATCTTGAATATACTGCGCTTTCCACGGGCGAGTGCCGAGTCTCCTCGGACTGCCGTCCTCCGGGGTCTCGCCGATCTCTCACTTCCCGCAGGAGTCTCCGTATATTCAAGATGCTAGGTAAAGGTGAAAAGCTAAATTTGTAAAATCCACCACTTTTTCAGTGGCCTTAGCGTAAGCTCGGGAGACTCATCAGCTGCCCACGGAAAGCGCAGTGTTTTTCCGCAGCGGTGACAGGGCACCGAACATGATAGTAGTTTATGTCAACTGCTTATTAAGATCCGATTGTTGGAAAGAAACATTCTAAACTTCCTACCCCTTGATCGTTCGTTTTTTGAGTTGGACATTTTAGTTTTTCCCAGCCTCTTCTTCCATTATCCTGATATAAACGTATCAACCTCATGTTTATACGGCATTGATTTTGCCGTCCCAGCCTTGGTTACGGATAATGCTGCCACAGCGTTTGCTCGTACCACCGCTTCCTCTAGCTTTATACCACTCGCAAGGAAAGTCGCGAATGCCCCGTTAAACGCATCACCTGCTCCCGTTGTGTCGGCAACGTCAACATCAAATCCGCTAGCAATCCATCCCTCATCTGTACCGTCATATACAAAGCACCCTTGTTTTCCAAGTGTAATAATAACCGTATCAATACCTTTCTCGATTAACTTTTGCGCAGCTGCTTGTGCTGTTTGTTGATCAGTTACCTCTATCCCGGTCATTAAGCTTGCCTCTGTTTCATTCGGTGTTACATATGTAATATCAGCAAGCAGGCGGTCACTCGTTTCCTGAAATGGTGCAGGATTCAAGACAATTGGTTTCGCATATTTTTTTGCCAACGTAATGGCTTGCTCGACGGCTTCCATCGCTGTTTCGAGCTGTACAAGGACAATATCAGCCTCCTGAAAAGCTTGTTCAGCAGCCAGTACATCTTCTTTTGTAATTTGTCCGCAAGCCCCAGGTGAAACGATAATCATATTCTCTCCCCGATCATCCACCGCAATGAGCGCAGTACCTGTCGCTGCGTTCGTATGGCGCGTTACATGAGTTTTATCGATTCCCTCTTTTTTAAAATTGGCCATCGCATCATCACCAAAGCTGTCGTTTCCTACCTTTGTCACCATCGTCACATCAGCACCCTGCCTTGCAGCGGAAACGGCCTGATTGCTCCCTTTCCCGCCGGGTCCCATTGAAAAAGGTCCACCCAAAACGGTTTCCCCAGCCTTTGGCATATGCGGCGTGCGGCTCATCAAATCCACTACATAACTTCCGACAATTACTACTTTCGCCATGATTATCCCCCTTTTTTGTGGTTGTACTGTTGTAAAAATAAGTATAGCAGACATAAGTTTTCGTGCTCTAGCAAAATTTCCGACCTTTTTTGATAAATTAATCCCGTTTGCTCTGAAATACAAGCCAATTATCGAATCATACAAGCCAACATACTAAAAATATATGCGAATCTATCCAAATACAATCCAATCTGAAAAATACGATCCTCATACCAAAAAATACAAGCCAGAAATCCGAAATACCAGCCATACCGGCTGGCTTTTAATCTATTATTTAATAAAACTGGTATTCACTAGTCCATCTAAATTTGGTTTATCTTTTAAAAATTCTAGTTCATACGAGGAAGTAGCGAAATCCTGCAGAGTCTTGCCATCTATTTCATAGGTGAAATTGATTCGTTCCCATGCGTTATCGATCACGGATTTCGAAAGATCTTGATCGGTAATTTCTTTGATTTTATCGATTGCGATTGTTTTTGCTTCTTCCGGGTTTTCCTGAATAAATTTGGTTGCCTTTTTATGGGCATCGACAATGCTTTGAACCATATCCGGATTATTTTTAACAAGATCCTGTGATGTTACAAATACTGCTGCAGGCAATGTATTACCGTACGCAACGTCTGGCGTGTTGACAAGAACTTTCCCGCTTCCTTTTGCCTCAATAACGGATGCCCATGGTTCCGGAACTGTTGCTGCATCAACGTTTCCTGCCTGGAACATGCTGGAATAGGTTGCTGGTTTTCCTGTCACATGCTTCATTTCTCCGCCAATCCGTTTGGATGTTACGCCATATTCTTCTTTCATCATCGTTTCAAATTGAACATCATGCGTGCAGCCTACCCCAGGTGAGATAAACGTTTTTCCCACTAGGTCTTCAGGATTTTTAATATCTGACCCTTTACGAGCCATGATAACTGTACCACCTGTTGATCCTGCAGCAACGACATTAATTTTAGCTCCACTGATGTAGTGATTCATCGCAGGTCCCGGTCCAACAAGTCCGCCTTCTATTTCACCGGTTTCAATTGCTGTCATAAATGCTGACCCATCAGGGAAATATTTATAGTTGACCTTAGTCCCTTCAGGAAGTGTCTCGGAATACATGTCTTTTTCTTCAGCAACCATCCCTGCAACATGGTTAATGTTTGGGAAGTATCCGATTGTAATTTCCTTGGACCCGTCATTACCAGCGGCCTGTTCATCACTGTTCCCGCAAGCAGCTAACAGCAAACTAAGTGCTGCAAAAATCAATAATGCGAATAATTTTTTCATATAGGTTTCCCCTCTCCTCTATTTAACTAAACCCCAGCGTTTCATCACGTTTTTTTCTAATTTGGAAAATACCAGCTGATCGACGACTGCGCCAATCACGCCGATAATTATGATAATCCCGATTACTTGATCCATCCGGGCATAATCCTGTGCGTACCGAAGCGAGTAGCCAAGCCCAGGTCCATTACTAAGCAATTCACCAGCCATTAGCGCACGCCAGCTGAAGGCCCAGGCGAGCCTGATCCCTGACATGAAGTAAGGAATACCCGCCGGAACCTCAACCCGGCAGAATAATCCGACTCCCTTTGTCCCCATCGTTCTAGCCGCACGAATGAACTGCGGTGGGACATTGTGAATTGCAGATCTGACATTCAACGCCATCACAAATGTTCCGCCTAATACGACAACGAACACGACCGCAAATTCGGTAAATCCAAACAGCATAATCGCTAATGGGACCCAGACAATGCTTGGAATACTCTGCAAGGCGATTAAATACATACCCGCTGTTTCATCAGCTTGCCTGGATTTTCCCAGGATTACGCCCAATATCGTCCCGAACAGGATTGCCATCGCAAGTCCAATGAGCAAGTGTTTGAAGCTGGCGCCCAATGCCCCAACCAGGTCCCCGGCCTTGAATCCTTCATACAATGATGTAAAGACTTGAGTTGGTGATGGGAAAATAATGTCGGCAAACACGTTCGTTGAATAAATAATCTGCCATAAGCCAATGATTGCAATTAAAAATACGACACGTTTAATGACTATATTGAATTTCATTTGATAGCTCTTCCTTTAAAACCTTATTAATTTCGTCTTCAAGTAAATCCATCACTCTATTTTCAAGCTCCATAACTTTGCTATCGTCCCTCTGTCTCGGTCTTGGCAAATCTATAGTAAAGTCGGTGATAATCCGCCCTGGGCGCGTACCCATCACAACCACTCGATCTGATAGTTTAATAGCTTCCTGAATGCTATGGGTAACGAACAGAATTGTTTTTTGCGTTTCCTGCCAGATTTTAATTAATTCATCCTGTAAAATGTGACGAGTTTGTTCGTCAAGCGCTCCAAACGGTTCATCCATTAAGAGAACCTGTGGATCCATGGCGAGTGCCCTGGCAATAGCAACACGCTGCTGCATTCCACCGGACAACTCGTAAATAAAGCTATTTTTGAAGCGGCTTAAGTGAACCATTTTCAGAAATTGATCTGCCCGCGCTTCCGCTTCTTTTTTACCAATCCTTCCTTTTAATGGAAAGGTTATGTTACCTGTGACATTTAACCATGGGAACAAGGATGGCTGCTGAAAAACCATGCCACGGTCAGGCCCTGCCTGTTTTATTTCTTTATCCTGAAGTGTAATGGAGCCTTCTGTGGCGCTTTCAAGACCAGCTACCATCGAGAGCAATGTTGACTTCCCACAACCAGAAGGCCCCAGGATAGATACGAACTGGTTTTCAGAAACGTCTAAATTAATATTGGAAAAAACTTCAAACGACGATTGCTGATCGCGATCGATAAACGTTTTACCAATCTGATTCATTTGCAGAAACAACTAAACTACCTCCCCCTAAAATCATTATAATTCCGATATAAATAGTCGGGTTTTAATTTAGTATACGCATTCGCTGATATTTGTGTCAATTACTATTTACTTTTTATGGGGAAGAAGTATAGAACTACAAAGGTGGGATATTGCTTTGGCGTCGGCCCGCTTTATTAGAAAAGCGGAAGCGCCCGTTTAGAAGCGGACGCATAAGCAAGGGACCGTAGAACGCACGGGTTTCGCGTTCGTAGTGTCCATTGCTTATGACGGCAGCTTCTGGGCGCTGGAGCTAGACATATTTTGTTTTGTACTTTCTGATCTTTTTAGAAAATCCTGGCTTATCGCCAAGAACTAATGGCGAAAGCCTTAGATTTTTTTATATTTTATACCGATAAAGATTTATACTCCCTCTTAAAAGTGTAAAAAAACGCAAGGTGAATTTCATTGTGAAATACCTAGCGTTTTTTTATCGTATAGGCTTACCTACTCCTCGCCAATCAATCCCATACTCAAGTACCGCTCACCACTATCAGGTGCAATACAGAGTACACGTTTTCCTTTGCCCAGTTTTTTTGCCACTTCAATTGCCGTATAGATGGATGCCGCACCGGATAATCCCACAAATAGACCCTCCACTCGCGGCAGTTTCTTAAACATGTCGACTGCAATGTCATCGTCAATCAACAGGATATCATCATAAACAGTTGTGTTTAAAATATCCGGAATAAATCCTGGACTTGTTCCCACAAGCTTATGCTTGCCAGGTTTCCCGCCAGATAAAACGGGTGAACCCTTTGGCTCGGCAATGGTAATCGAAAGGTCCGGCAGTTTTTCTTTTAAAACTTCGCCTGTGCCTGTCACCGTTCCGCCTGTACCCGCCGTGCAAACAAATGCATCCAGGTTACCATTCATTTGTTCCATTATTTCAAGTGCCGTTGTGATTCGATGTACATCTGAATTAGCCTTGTTTTCGAATTGCTGTGGGATAAAACTGCCAGGGTTTTCAGCCTGTAATTCCAATGCCTTCCGGATAGCTCCAGGCATTTTTTCCCCACTAGGTACCAACACAACCTCCGCACCGTACGCTTTTAAAATATTTCTTCGTTCCATTGTACTGTTGTCCGGCATGATCAATATCGCCTGGTATCCCTTTGCCGCGGCAGCCATGGCAAGACCAATTCCGGTATTACCGCTGGTCGGCTCAATAATCATGCCCCCTGGCTTGAGGATTCCCTTCTCTTCCGCAACCCTAATCATATTGATCGCGGCGCGGTCTTTGACACTACGGCTCGGATTAAACATCTCAAGCTTAACAAACACATCCGCAGCATCGTCAGGGACAAGCTTGTTCAACTTGACAACTGGTGTATCTCCCATTAGCTCTGTTATATTATCTGCAACCTTCATTCCAGTCACCTTCCCAATCATCAACAGAATTTAATTCCAAGTAATTCACTATACATTTTACTAATGAACAGCCAATCCTTACAACTAATATGATTATTTGCAAAAAAACTTTGGGTTGCTCAGTATGGCTGTTAATCGTTTTCCCTGTTTTTTTTACTGCTGTGGATCGGGTTCAAGCGTTTTCTCTCGGTTCGATTCAAGGGACAGGTCTCGTGTCCACCTTGGGGACGCGGGACCTGTCCCTAAGTCCCATATTCTCCAATTCTACTTCATGAGGGCCAATCTAACTTGATGTGTGGGATATATCTCTGAATGACAGCGCTTACCGTAACTATATCGCTTATATGCACCCGACTTACCTAAAAACCCTTGAAGTATCCATTTTACATGTTATTATTTATACTTAATCAAAATCGTTAAAGGGGCGTTTCAATAAAATTTAACGAATTACTATTCAAAGCAGAACATATGGATATTGATATTACCCAGGAGTTACTGGTAGTGGCCCTGTTTAATGGATAAAAAACATATCAGCCACTTTTTAACCACTTAAACCTTTTCACGTTTCCTCTTATTTAAGTAAAGGTTCTCCTCCCGTTATCACGGGATAAAAACAAATACCATTCAATCAAACGTACACCAGAGAATTAAAATACGAAGGAGTGTTGACTTGACACCTGAAATTAACACAAAAAAGAGAATTGTAATTAAAATTGGGAGCAGTTCCCTAACAAGCATAAATGGTGAAGTAAGCCGAAGAAAAGTCGAAAAGCTAGTTGATGAAGTTGTTCGCTTAAAAGATGACGGCTTTGAAGTTTTACTTGTTTCTTCAGGTGCTGTGTCGGCTGGATACCGCAGATTGGGTTATCTCACCCGTCCGGAATCATTACCTGAAAAGCAAGCATCCGCGTCCATCGGTCAGGGATTGCTTATTGAAACATATTCAGATATTTTTATGTCACATGGGTATGTTGCTTCACAGATCTTAATCACCCGTGATGATTTTTCTGATGAACATCGTTATAACAATGCACGAAATACCATTAATGTATTACTCGAGAGAGGGATTGTGCCAATCGTTAATGAAAATGACACAATTTCAATGGACTTTTTGAAATTTGGCGATAACGATACGCTCTCCGCAAAAGTTGCTGGACTTGTTGATGCGGATCAGCTAATTATCCTTTCTGATATTGATGGGTTATATGATGCAGACCCACGAAAAGATGAAAATGCCAAGCTTCTCGATGAAGTAAATGAGATTACGCCGGAAATTGAAGCCGCTGCTGGTGATCCAGGCAGTGCGAATGGCACAGGCGGGATGAAGTCAAAAATCGAAGCAATAAAAATCGCTATGGCTTCCGGAATATCTTCCTTTTTAGGAAATGCAACAACCAAACACATTGTGTATGATGCAGTGAATCATGATGCGAAGGGCTCGTATTTTGATCCAAAAAACAACATTCAGAATTTAAATCGGAAAAAACAATGGATTGCGTTTAACTCTGGTCCTGAAGGGGAAGTAACAGTAAACCCTACTACAAGGGAAGCGATTATAAATGAAAAAATCAGTATACACCCAACAGATCTGCACACGGTAAGCGGACGTTTCGATCAAGGTGCAGTTGTGAAAATTATCGATGTTACCGGTGAGGTCATTGGTCTTGGCATCGTGAACTATTCATCAAAAGCGTTGAATCAATTAATTAATAAGACAGAAATTGAAATGAAAGACTACCAAAACGCTGCGATTGAAAGTAAACACCTTGTTTGCCATTTAGATAAAGAAGTACCCGTAAATGATTTAATTACAAATTAACTTTGGAGGGATAAGATGACCATTACAACGAACAAAGTAAATGTGGAAGAACAGGCAATTCGTGCCAAAAAGGCTGGTAAAACCTTATCATTATTAACCACTGAAGAAAAAAACGAAGCATTGCTTACGCTTGCCGACATCCTGGATCAAGAATACGAAACAATCTTAAAAGCCAATGAAGAAGATTTAAAAAACGGCCGTGAAAAAGGCTATGAAGCAGCGTTTATCGACCGACTGACACTGACCAAGGAAAGAATTGAAGATTTCGCCCAAGGTCTTCGTGAAGTGGCTGAACTGGATGACCCAACAGGCATTACCAATTCTGACTGGACACTTGATAATGGATTAAACGTGAAACAGGTAACCGTCCCGCTTGGTGTGATTGGTATGATTTATGAAGCCCGTCCAAATGTAACGGTGGACGCTACTGGTCTTGCGTTAAAGTCCGGTAATGCCATTGTTTTAAAGGGTGGTTCATCCGCTATTATTTCCAATCAGGCAATCGTTGACGTGATACACCAAGGACTGGAGCAGACGAAAATCCCGAAAGATGCTGTTCAATTTATTGCCAGTACTGACCGGGAAGCAACACAGCAATTGTTTACCATGAAAGAACATATTGATGTGCTCATCCCGCGCGGTGGCGGATCATTAATCCAGGCAGTAGTAAACAATGCAACTGTTCCCGTTCTAGAAACAGGCGTCGGAAATTGTCATCTTTATATTGATGCGGAGGCAGATGTACAGAAGGCTTTAGCCATTCTCGTTAACGCCAAGTTAGACCGTCCAGCTGTATGCAATGCGATCGAAACAACCATTATCCATCAGCATTGGCTGGATAAAAATAAAGATGCATTGATTGACACATTGCAAAAGAACAATATCCATGTTCATGGTGACAGCACCATAACCGAGATTATTCCTAGTGCAGTTCCTGCTGAAGAAACTGACTGGGCTAATGAATATTTGTGCAGTGACATTGCAATTAAGACTGTAGCAAACGTTTCAGAAGCAGTCCAGCACATTGAAACGTATGGTACCAAACACTCGGAAGCAATTGTCACAGAAAACAAAGAGACTGCCGAGAAATTTATGAAACTTGTAGATGCGGCAGCATTGTATCATAATGCTTCAACCCGTTTTACCGATGGAAGTGCGCTTGGCTTTGGTGCAGAAATTGGAATATCCACACAAAAACTGCATGCACGCGGACCAATGGGACTGAAAGCCTTAACCACGATAAAATATATCATGCATGGCGATGGACAAATTAGATAAATACTTGTGCCTGACGCCCAGAACTTAATTTCCGGGCGCCAGGCATTTTTTTGTGTTAAATTTCTATTCTATTTCCAAATCCCTTTTCCAGTGCCTTCATATAGACCCCTTTGGCCACAACTAGATCAAAATATGCTGCACCAACAGATTTGAAAAACGTAATTT
Organism: Virgibacillus phasianinus; assembly: GCF_002216775.1. Classification (GTDB taxonomy): domain Bacteria; phylum Bacillota; class Bacilli; order Bacillales; family Amphibacillaceae; genus Virgibacillus_F; species Virgibacillus_F phasianinus. Next base: position 2,090,837 of record NZ_CP022315.1, on the reverse strand, counting down.
CCTCATCGGATTCTCGAATTTTTTTGTCACTCATATTCAATTCACTAAGTTCCCCGTATAATTTTGAAAAACTCCAATCACTATTCTCATCAGCATGAATTAGTTCACCGGCTTCTTCTTTTACACCCGCTAAATCATCCACCACGATTTTCGAAGCCTTTTGGATAGTAGTCAAATCAACTTCGCGCATCGTGGCCAAATACGATCCAATACCATTAATATGCGTTCCGCTTTTAAGATCAGCACCTTTAAATACAGGCACATCCGATCGGGTGCTGCAGCAAATAATATCAGATTCAGTAACAACTTCATCAACATTTTCCTCTACATATACTTCCATGCCAACTCCAATATTGTTCAGCTTTTCCTTAAAAGATTTCGCCTTTTCCTTTGTTCGGTTAAATAAAATAATCGTTTCCATATCACGGACCGCTAAAACCCCAAGGACCTGTTCAAATGCCATTGCTCCAGTCCCAATCACTCCTAAAACCTTGGAATTTCTTCGTGCTAGTTTGTCGGTTCCGATCCCGCTTAATGCTCCTGTTCTTAACCGGGTTAAATAAGAGGCATTCATCAAGCATAAATGCTCACCGGTTGTGGCATCAGTAAGCATCAGTACTCCCTGTGTAGTTGGTTTGCCCTTGGCAGGGTTGTCTGGAAAAATCGTGACGGCCTTCACGGAGGCGATGTCTTGTGATAAATCGGCACTGGGCATATACAAGGACGATGCTTGATACGCAGGAATGTCGATAACAGTTCGTTCAGGACTATCAATCAGCCCTCCCTTTTTCGAATGTAGTCCCTTTTTCAGGTCGGAGATTGCGTCATCCATAAAATAGTTCTGTTTAATAGCTTCCTCTGAAATAACCAGCATGTTAGCACCCCTTCTAATATTTTTTCTACGATCATTTTACTGCATATACGTCATCAGTCGCTTCATAAGCAGACGATCTTGTCAAAAACGAAACAACGAATCAGCGACATGATAATCACGGAAACTTTGCTGTATCCCAACAATTTCTTATCATCTTTTTTTTCATTCTGGGTTTGATAATATCATTTACAATGGATGATGCGCCTGAAAATCAGTGACACCCTTACCTCTTTAATACTCAGTTATCTATTTTATCGACAAATCAATATTAGTAACTATTGTAGGGTCAACATAATTTTTTTGTCAACAAATTTTTAGGATTATTTAGAATTGTTTACTTATTCTATACTTTATGCTACCTTAGATTCATTATTATATTGTCGACAAGTCAACAGGAAAAGGGTGGTCTACATGCAAAAGATAACCGGGTTCATCTGTGATGAAAGCTACTTTTGGCATCAAACAGGAAATGGCGCGCTAATGTTGAATGCGGGTGGTTGGATACAGGAAGATGCGTATGCGGAAAATCCAGAAACAAAACGGCGGATAAAGAATTTACTGGATCGTTCCAAATTTATTAAAGAGCTGGAACAGTTAGAGCCGAGGTATGCCACTCGTGCAGATATCGAGAAAAACCATGCACCCGATTACATTGAAAGGGTTAAAGCGTTAAGCGAAGGTGGCGGCGGAGATGCTGGTGAACACGCTAATGTTGGACCTGCTTCCTATGAAATTGCATTACTATCTGCCGGCGGGGCTTTAACTGCAGTGGACGCAGTAATGAAGGAGCAAGTCCGCAATGCTTATGCCCTCACCCGTCCCCCTGGCCATCATGCCAAACAAACTGGAGGAATGGGATTTTGTCTATTTAACAATATTGCGATTGCGGCAAAATATGCCCGTGAAATATATGGGCTAAAGCGTATATTGATTCTGGATTGGGATGTACACCACGGAAATGGAACGGAAAGTGCTTTTTATGCTGACCCCGATGTTTTATTTATTTCTGTGCATCAGGAAAATATTTTCCCGAAACACCGCGGCGCTATTACATATACCGGTGAAGGAGATGGATTGGGTTATAATGTTAACATCGAATTACCCGCCGGAACAGGAAACGAAGGATATGACTATACGGTTGAACAAGTAATCGAACCTATTGTTAATCAGTTTCAGCCAGAGCTGATTTTGGTCTCCGCTGGTCAGGATCCAAGCCGGTTTGACCCGCTCGGACGGATGCTTGTTACGGCCGAAGGTTTTTATAACATGGCTGCAAAGGTAAAGGCGCTAGCGGAAAAACATTGTAATGGAAAATTAGTTGCTTGCCATGAAGGCGGCTATAGCACTTCATATGTCCCGTTTTGCACACTGAAAGTTTTGGAAGCCTTTAGTGGGAAACGCAGTCAGGTTGAGGACCCATTTGACCTCGGATATCATGAAGGACCAGTCTATCAAAATCAAATAGAGGCCATTGATAAAGTAAAAGAGATTCAAAGAAAATACTGGAATTTGTAGTCCAGAGTATAATTGCGAAAGTTCCGGATGACAGACCCTGCCCATTACCTATATACTTAGGATAGTTTGTGGGAGGGATGATAGATGAATAGAACTACGAAGGACATTATTCTTATTATTATTGGGTCACTAATATTTGCAATCGGCATTAATTATTTTGCCATCCCGAACCGCTTATCTGAGGGTGGTGTGATCGGGGTTACTATCGTTACGTATTATTTATTTGACTGGTCGCCGGGGCTTGTTAACTTTGTAGTGAACACGTTATTATTGGCAATTGGCTACAAGTTTTTCAGTAAACGAATCATTTGGTATACGGTCATTTCCATCCTGTTTACCTCTCTTTTCCTATTTGTAACAGATCATATCGGACAAGAGATTAATGGCGATACATTGCTTGCTGCCTTATTCGCCGGTTTGACGGTTGGACTTGGACTCGGTCTGATATTCCGCACCGGCGGGACTTCAGGTGGTTCGGCTATCCTTGCGCGGCTGTCCAATCAACTTCTTGGCTGGAGTATTGGAAAAGGAATGCTCATCATCGATATCATCGTAATTGCAGGGTCCTCTTTTATCATTGGTCAGGAAAAAGCTATGTACACGCTGATCTCCGTATATGTCGGGGCTAAGGTCATTGATATCATTGTGGAAGGCGCCAATGAACGTACGGCGGTGATGATTATTTCTGAACACCCGGACGCAGTGCTAGAACAGGTAATCAATAAAATGGAGCGCGGTTTGACTATTTTAGAAGGCCGGGGCGGCTATACGAAAGAAAATCGAGAAGTTCTTTATCTAGTTATCAATAAACAGGAAATTGTCCAGCTTCGAAAGATCATCGAGGATATCGATCCGATCGCCTATGTGACGGTGCACAATGTACAGGAGATATTCAGAAAAGGGTATAAAGGAGCTTGATGGCTGGTGCCTGCATTTGTACAGGCACCATACATAAAATTAAAGTCCGATCAATACAGCCATGATCCAGGCGGAACCATAATAAATCATAAATTGCACGCCCGAACCAACACCAAGAATCCGGTTAAACAATCCCCCGACAGCCGCAACGGTAAAGGTTACAAGTATCCCGGTAACCTGTCCCTCATAATAGGCAATCACACAAACAATAGCAATAAACATGCCAATAATAGCTTCCTGACTAATATATTTCATAATAAAAACTGTAGCCTTGCGTGAGTAATTCATGACAAAAGGATACGCGATTATTGCTCCGACAATCAGACCAATAGCCCCAAAAATAAAGAAGTCCCATGATGACATCAGATGGTGCAAATTATGGTCTACTGAAAATACTGGCGGTGCATTAAATAATGCGGCAGCTGGACCTAATGCCATCGGACTTAATGGGAGCCCAAAGGCAACTAATGGAATAATCGTTTCAGCAATATATGTAGACTCGGTAACACCATTCATAACCGAAACAGTTGTCGTCGAACGTTTATAAAGACCCTTAATTCGTGAACCGACAAGTTCCCCCATTAGGGCAGTCATTCCCGTTGGACTAAACGTAAAAGTAAATGATGTTATAAAAGATGAAAAGGAAGTGAACCATTTTTGCGGACTCGTTAAAATCCGCAGCGGGTTCGGAAAATAGCCAGACCACGATTTGATTTCCGGCGCAAGATTATATTTTTGCGGATGTTTCCGGACCACATCCTTCCTCGCGCTGGAGGATAAAGCTATTAATATATCAGAAAACATCGGCCCAATTGCAATACCTAAAAAGAAACTTATCGCCAAATTTTTTCCCAATACTTCAAAGCTTAATAGATTCAGACCCTGTATAAGCATAGCAAATGGAACAATTAGCAATACACTTACCCATTTACCTTTGGAAAAATAAGCAATAATTACTGCTGCTACAGCAAAAATGACGCCCGTATACTCCTTAAAAAACTCAGCAAATTGGCCAAGGAATTGCGCAAATAAAAGGGAAACCGGAAAAGAAATTAATGCGCCAATCAGTCCGCCTGATATCATTTTTCGCACTGCGATATGGGGAACTCCTAATTTCCTGAGTGTTTCTGTATAGTCAAGCAGCGGCACCATCATGGTATCTCCTGGAATCCCCATTAGAGCCGTTGGCGCAGCATGGGTCAGATGCTTCGAGATAACTGCTGCCATGAAAAATGAAAATACAGCAACAGGTGGTGCTCCAAGTAAAATAACCAACAAGGTGAATGGAACCATGGTAGCGGTTTCATCCGACCCGGAAATCAATCCGATTAGTGTAAACAGGACACCGCCAACAACTGCCAACAAGATTGAAATTACATAAATGTCCATTGTTTACTTCTCCTTTTCATCATGCGTAAAAATATCAGCAATTTGCAAGTCTTCCATTTCTTTTCTAGTGACTGGATCTTTCCTTATTACTTCATACTCTTCATCCAGGTCGACCTGTAAATCCTTCAATAGTTTATTAGCATCTTCTTTATTTGCCTGCGATTCCGTCAATATTCGCTTCGGACGAAATAAAATTGCAGAAAGTACTAGTGCAGCCACACACCCCGCAATGCCAAGAAGCAGTGAATAAGAATTGACCATTGTATCCTCAGCAACCAGCGGAAAAAATTGTTTCCCAATCAAGAAACCGCCTAATCCAAGAACGATGCTTATCAAAATAGAGTAAAGCACATGGGATGGTGAAACCGTATCCCCTAAAATTTCAACATAATAATCGGATTCCGATTCACTTGACTTCATTTCATCATTCACTCGTTACCCTCTCCCCTCTTCTGAGTTTATTATAGCAAGAATATGATCATAACGGACATCCTGATCCTGGACTGCACGCTCAACAATCGCATCGATATTGCTTTCATCGGCACCAGCCATTAACGCTAAACTTCGGGCATGCAGCGCCATATGCCCTTTTTGGATACCTTCTGTTGCTAACGCCTTTAATCCTCCAAAATTTTGGGCGAGACCCGTCGCCGCAATTATTCCGGCAAGTTCCTCTGCTGTTTTCACACCAAGAACTTTAAGGGCTAAATTTGCTACAGGGTTTGACTTAGTGCCACCGCCAACAATCCCCACAGCCATCGGAATTTCCATCGTGCCAACTAAATCCCCTTCATGATTTTTCTCCCAATGTGTCAGTGAGCGGTAACGCCCTGATCTTGCGGCATATGCATGTGCTCCAGCCTCAATCGCCCGTGTATCATTACCTGTAGCAAGAACAACGGCGGAAATCCCGTTCATAATTCCTTTATTATGTGTTGTAGCCCGGTAAGGATCAACATCAGCCAGTTTATATGCTTCTATAATATCATTGACTACCTTAGCCCCGCCAATTGTTTCCCGCTTAAACTCCCCGCGCACCCTGACCAGCCGTTTATCGGCAAGATTTGAAATAATCCTAAGGTTAACCCTGCCATGGGTGATGGATTCGATCAATGGAGCCACTGCTTCCGCCATCGTATTGACAGCATTAGCTCCCATCGCATCCCTGGTATCGACCAGCAGGTGTAAAACAATCATCGGACTTTCGCCTTCCTCAATGATATGAACCTCGATATCCTTCGCACCGCCGCCCAGCGAAACAAGTGTCGGGTCCTGCTCATTGCAAAGTTCCAGAATCCGTCCCTTGTTTTCATAGAGGCGGGCCATCTCACCATATGGATTTTGGATATTCGTCAGCTGGATTTGCCCGCGCATAATGGATCCAGTTGTAGTGGCAAAAAAACCACCCGTCTCATATGCCAGTTTGGCGGCATGACTTGCTGCTGCAATAACGGAAGGCTCCTCAGTAGCCATTGGGACAAAGGTTTCTTTATTGTTTACTTTGAAATTTGCCGCCACTCCTAGCGGGATCGGTATAAAACCAATCACGTTTTCAACCATTCTATTTGCCCTGGTAATCGATAATGGCGATAAGCCCATTAACACCTTTTTTTCATCCTCAGTTAAATTTGCTGTTTCTGCTATTAAATCCAAACGTTCTTCTGGTGAAAGGTTATAAAAACCCGGGATTCGTGTACCTGTCATGTTAATCATCCTTTGTTTTATTTTAGAAAATCTTAGCTGTGATCAAGTGTTTTTGAAACGAACTGTTATCCTGTCGCAGTACCATTTTCTTAGATTACTATTTTTTCATGCTTGCCTTATAAAAATAGTTAATACTCTTGCGCGGTCATTGTTTGCAGGAAGAAAAATATGAGGTTTCTCCCCCTTGAAGTAAGCGCTGTCATTCTTGTGCATAAGATGAATAGAATTATCATAGCTTAACCTGACTTTTCCTTCCAAAATATAAATAAATTCATTTTCTTTGTGATGGTATGGTTCAACCCTTTTTAGGCTGGGATCGATTGTAATGATGGTCGGTTCTATTGGACTAAACCGGGAAAAGTTAGCCAGCGTTTCAAAGGAGTACCCCATATCATCACGCTCGCTTACGACATCCCTTTTATCAGCCGGAACGATAACCAAGTCTTCCTCCTCATGCTGCTCGATAAACCAGGAAATTGGCAGTTCCAGATTATCTGCAATTTTCGACAGACTGGCAATCGCTACAGAGATGCGCCCATTCTCAATTTTTGATAAGAGGCTTTTGGTAAATCCGCACCGCTCCGATAATTCCTGCTGTGTCAACTGTTTGTTTAAACGTGCCTGACGCACCCGATTTCCAATTAATGAAAAGTCTATGAAATGCCCCTCCATTCTAGTTGGTTTCTTATTATTCAACATTGTTGAATTCTAATCTCGAATACCATATTAAAGGGTTAATAAATATCTGTCAATAATAAATAATCAAAAAATACAGATATAAATTTCTGCTTCTCTACTACTTGAAAATTTCTATAAAAAGCATATAATTGTAATAGGAAATATTCGGGGCATTAGTTCAGCTGGGAGAACGCTTGCATGGCATGCAAGAGGTCAGCGGTTCGAGCCCGCTATGCTCCATAACCAAATAAAAAACACGGTTTCCACTATTATTCGGGAAACCGTGTTTTTTGTTTTGCCCGAGTTCAGCAAATTAACTACTATATCATTAACAAATACTGAAAAAGAAAAACCTATTTTTTCACCAGTACTGTTCTATTAAATATAACCATCACTTTTCATTTTTCTTATACTTGCTGAATTTAAGCATACGATTAATAAAATCTTTGTCATAATCTCTGTAATTTTGATCATCTGCCCAGGCTCTGATTTCTTTATGCTCTGGATGATTATCATTGTGATAAATGTTGAGGAATTCATAATAGCCGGGGAGGCCGCCAACATCTTCTGGTGGTGCATTTTCCGCTCCATCAAGCAATGTTGGATAGCCATACGGATAATCTTCTGTAACTTCCTCTAGCGTTATCAAAAACTGCCAATCATCGCCAAAGTCATACGTATAATAGATAGAACCATATTTTTCAATGTACGTATCAATCTTGATCCCGGTCGGCTTTCGTATCACCGTTCTTAAGTTAGCTAGCTGTGCCTCTTGAGCTCCTGCAAATTCCGGGGGAACATCCTTCATCATTTTCTTCTCTATTTCCTTACGATTTTTCTTAAAATGCTGATGTTCCTGATAGGCTTGCTCATCATTCGTAACCCTAATATTGTCACCTGGTAAATCGAATGAAAAAAGATGATAATATACATCTGTATAATAACTTTGGAAATTAGTCACCGTTTGAATAATGCTATGTAGTCTATGAAACGTTGCTCCAGCTGGCATTATTACCCGCCGCCAAATTAAAGGTTCTGACCCAATTAATTCGATTTTGATTTGGTAGGCCTTCATATTGTCACTTCTTTCTTCCTGATTGGATGCTTATCTTATCATTCACCTTGGTACAGTATTCCCGTGAGTAGTGTAAACAAAACCCGGCGGCCATAATTGGACACCGGGCGTTCTTTCTTATTTCATCATCGCTAAAGACCCCATTGGATCCCATGGTTTAAGAGTAATTGGTTCCTGTTCCCAGGCTTTCCTCAACCCTTCGGAGAGATATTTTTTATGAACGACGACTTGGTATGTATAATCATTCATCCAATTATCACTCATCACGAAATATCCCTTATTTCCTACCTTTTCACCCCAGCTATTCTCGACCTTCCATCTATTCGGCTTGCCGTTCACAAGGTTGACTCCAGTCAGAACCATTGCATGTGTCAGCATGCCGTCGTGGTAGTCAAGGCGGTCCGCTTTTGACAGATGGATAGGAAATCCGAACGCATTCTCGTAATCATAGATGGATGAATCCATGATCCCGTCCTTGCGATTGGAATCCTGACCAACGTCACAGCCGAACCAGACACTTTCATTATCCTTAATCTGCTCGACAGCCAGTTCTTTTAACGTTTCCATATCCACGTTCAAATACTTGATCGGCGCGCCTCCAATCACATTGCCAAGCCGCTCGACCGTATACGTTTTACCATATGGTTTATCCGCTGTCGGAGCATTGATAATGCTCACATAATCATCCAGATTTAATCCCACGTATTTTTGATAAAATTCCTGTGGCGTAATTCCTTCTTCGCGGTGGAAGACGTTATCTTCATCCCGGAATTCAAAGTCAAATGTCTGTGGCGGTTCACCAAGCGCATAAACAAGAATCGTATAAATCTCGGACAGCATTGCTTCTTTGACCTCTTGCAAATCTGTTCCTTCTTTATGTAGCTCGCGTAGTTTACTAGCATCTTCCCGCAGCTTTGCGTCCAGCAGATTGTTTAGTTCACTAGATTTGCTGCTGTGAAAAGTCTCTGGCATTACTTGTTTTGGCACAATACCATACTTATCAATCAGTGAAACCAGCATATCCCATTGCCCACCGTCCTGCTGGGGCGTTGCTAAAATCCATGAAACCAGTCGGCCATCAAGCGGTTCATCAGCAGTCTCCAGGACATTTTCCAAGAAGTAATTCGCCTTTTCAAATTTATCCCAGAAGTTTGTATAATTCTGTGACAGCTCAAAGTCCTTCAGGTTGAAGATATCATTTAACCTGTGATTGAACGTATTTAGTGCAGCGAACATCCAGCAGCGTCCGCTTTGCTGTTGATTTGTCACTTTCCCAGTCTTAATTTCCTCGGAAAATACGTGATTCATTGCAACCGAAGATGCTTTGTTTTCAATCGATCCCTGAATTCCATTTTTCATCATGGCATGCTTGATAATCTGATTTTGAGGATTCTCCTGAATTTTATTGGAGAAGGATTTTACCATCTGTAAAGCTATTTCCTTCTGTGAAACTATTTCATTTGTCATCTGTATTCTCCCCTTTACTTTTTTACTCCTTTAATTGTATGCTTTATTTATGAGAATAACAAAGGTTCTGAATATAAAATTTAGCCTTAATTATTTTTCACTTCCTTCCATATCAATAATTTAATCGACTTCAACAAGATCTTCCCTATTTTAAATTGATCGGACAGAGACAACTCTTTTCAATCCAGCAACCCTTCTATGAAACAGGGTAGTAAACTATAATAGCTCCCCTAATCTTCTTTGAACAAATGAGGAGACTTCCGCGTTAAACGTTTCATATTCATCCACAAATATGTTATGGCTGCTTTTTTCAAAGATTACTAACTCACTGTCAGGAATTTTTTCTGCCATAAGCACGGAGTACTCTACTGGGCAAACCCAATCAAAGTGGCCCCCAGCAACTAATGTAGGGCATGTAATTTCACTTAATTGATCAACGAAGTCAAATGTTGCTATGAACTCTTGTCCTGCATTTGCTACTGACCAATTAAAAGTCGACCTTTCTTTCGCGATTGCCTTTTTTTCTTCTTCTGTTTTCACTTTTCCTCTCGATGAATAAGAATAAAGCGAATCCATCACAACCCAATATTCCGCCATTTCTTTTTCGGTCTTAATAGCTCCCTCAAACATTAGCTTGGCATATTTTTTCTGCTCCTCTGTCCCGTTTTCCTCTAATTTCTGTTGTGCCAGTTCCGCAAAGTGATGGCTTGGTGTTGTAGCGATAAGGAAAAGCCCGGATACGCTGTCAGGGTATCGGAGTGCATAACTTTGAGCAAGCATCCCTCCATAAGAATGTCCAAATAAGATAATCTTTTCCAGACCTAAATATAATCGAAGTGCTTCCAAATCTTCAACGTTATTTTCAACTGTGTAAGTCGATGTCGGTCCCCGGTCGGATAGACCACACCCGCGCTGATCAATATATACCAACTGCATATATTTGGACAATGGTGTAAGAAATGATTGAAATATTGTATGTTCACCTCCAGGTCCTCCATGAAGGATAAAGCAAACAGGCTTTTTCCTCCATGCCTCTCCGTCATACACCTGTTCTCTCCCTTCCACGTCAAAGTAAATACGCGTGCCATTAATTTTTGCGAACATATCATAACCCCCTTGATAATTTAATGTTTACTCTTATCTATGATAACATTTCCATAGCCCGGTGATTATTTATCCCCCTACCGAATACCTGGGATTTTTACTTCCCAATTAAAACCTGTTTATTTATTAGCCCCTAATTCAATCCCCTTATAAAAGTTTTATTAAGGCATAAATTAAAATTATATGTTATTCTATTGTGTAGGAATTGTAATAAATTTTATTCTTGCTTTTTATACACGCTGGTGTAGCACAGGTGGTAGTGCACTTCACTCGTAATGAAGGGGTCGGGGGTTCGAATCCTCTCACCAGCACCATTACTGTTAAAATACTATTTACGTACATATGTATTTTGATGTCTATTTCCTTATTAGGAGATAGTCTTTTTTGTTGAACACAAAAAGCCAGCAGACGCTAATTAAGCTGAATCTGCTGGCTTTATTCTTTTTCATTACTGGTAATCCACAATTGCTGGCGCTGGATCAAGCTTCAACACCTGTTTTGGGGTAAGCAATGGTTTATCATTTTCATAAAATAATTTAAATCCGCCGTATTGAATCGGCTGCTGACGAACCAGTTTACCGTAGGCACTCATCTTAATTGCCGCGTCACCAAAACCATCATAGTTTAAAGCTACTTCAACATTGCTAGTAGGTTTTATTTTATCTTTATTGGTGACGATGCCATTGCCGAATTGGTGGACAACCACTAATTTATCTGGCAGATTATTTTTCTCAACGATTTCATCAACACGCTCAACCGCTTTCTGGATACTTGATCCGTCCACATGGCCAAGATTCACTCCGGGAACTTCGCCTTCCTCGACACTGTATTCGGTATCAATGGCCAAATGTACATATGGCAATTTCAAATAAGGTTCGACTTTCTTCAAGCCTTCCATCACAGTGGCCTGTCCGAGTTGGATGTCCAGGAGCAATAATGCATTATTTTCTTTTGCAAGTTGTGCATATTGGTCGATTACCTCTTTCGACGGCCCGGAAATATATAAGCCTTCAGGTCCTGGCTTACGCTGTGCTACCGTTGCGATTAACTCAATCGTCGGTACGGCAGGGCGTTCGGGATCGAGTTTAGAATATGCTGCAGCCTGCTCCTTCAGCTTTTCCATCATTACTTCAGGAGGATATTCTCCGAGAATCCCCATATTTTCAGACTTCGGTGTTCCATAGAAAGCTACTAATCTATTATTTTTCAAGGGTCCGTCGGTCAGATCCTTTTTTCCTTTCAATAGTGTCTCGCCGAGCGGCACTGTTCTTGTGGGATCGGCCCCATGTGCTTCAGCAGCAGGCATGTTCTTTTTTACTTCCGGTGAATACTTTTCCTTCAGTGGTTTCGTATCTTTAGGTGGTTCAATTGGTTTATACGTTGGTTCTGCAGGTTTCTCTTTTTTCTCCTCCTTCTCCTTCTTGTCCTGCTTGTCCTCTCCCTTATTACTGTCTTCCGATGTATGATCTTTGGCGGAATTGTCATCCTGCTTTTGACCCTCATTGGTGGAGTTCGTAGCTTCACTGCATGCTGCAAGCACCGTGATACTAATGATGATTGACAGGATGATCACACGTTTTAACACTGCTTTTCACTTCCTTTAACTTACTTTTTATGTAATAGATTTCCTGTTCCCTAGGTGGGCAATTTTCAAACACATCCCTATTAAATTGAAAAGACTATCAATCCATTAAATTACATGCACCAATTAATTTCTTCATGTCCAATTTCTTTTAACAGTTTATTAGTTTTGGAGAAAGGCTTACTGCCAAAAAAGCCGCGATGTGCGGATAGCGGACTTGGATGCGGTGCCTTAATTACATAATGTTTGGCTGTATCAATTAGTACTTGCTTGTTTTGTGCGGCGCGTCCCCATAATATGTAGACTACTGGTGTTTCCTTTTCATTTAATGCAGTAATCACGCGATCGGTGAATTTCTCCCATCCCATTCCCTGATGCGAGTGGACCTGTCCTTCCCTTACAGTCAGCACGGTATTCAGCAATAACACTCCCTGTTTTGTCCAATTAGCTAGGTAGCCATCTTTAGGCATGGAACAGCCAATGTCATCCTTCATTTCCTTAAAAATATTCCTGAGCGATGGCGGCACAGCAACGCCCGGGTTCACAGAAAAGCTCAGTCCATGCGCCTGACCCGGTCCATGATATGGATCCTGCCCAAGAATAACCACCTTCACATGATGAAAAGGGGTAAAGTGCAGTGCATTAAAAATGTCATCCATCTTGGGATGTACAGTCTGCTCCCGGTCCAGATATTCATCTTTCAAAAAAGAACGCAAGTCCAAATAATATGGTTTCTTAAATTCATCACCCAATAACAATTTCCAATCATTCGCCAAAATCTCCTGCACCATCAACAACACCTCCTTCCTAGTTTGGTGGGACGCGGGGACAGGCACCTTGTCCCTCCCTGAGTTTGGGCCTTCTTACTTGATCTCAGAGGGGACAAGGCGCCTGTAAACTTTCCCACCTCCACCGAGTTTACCGCTCTTTCTTCTGTCTAGTCAATGATAGTTCAAAGATTAAAAAGGCTGCTAGTGCTAATGGCATGGATCTCATGCACAGAAGCACTAACAGCATAATCTTACAAAACTCAACCAGTATCGCTTGAATCCTAGACCAGGGACAAGGGACCTGTCCCTATGTCCCTACGATGCTATATCGTGTGGGATGGAGTCTAGGCGTTTTTTATTTGTTGCGATAAAGTAGATGATGACTGCCCAGATAATGACGGCGATGATTGATCCGATGTTGAATATTCCTTTATCGGCTGTCCACATGATGGAGTAGCCGATGGAACCGAGCAACAGTGCGTAATAGAAAAATGGGAGCAGTGTTTTACGGATTACGTGCCCCTCTTTTCCAACAAGGCCAACTACTGCTGATGCAGCAACAACGTTATGCACGCAGATCATGTTGCCAGCAGCGCCACCGACCGCCTGCAATGCAACCATCCAGGTCGGGTCAGCTCCGATACGCTCACCCACACCGAATTGGAACAGGGAGAACATCATATTACTGACTGTGTTACTGCCAGCTACAAAGGCACCAAGTCCACCGATGAACGTCGCAAAAAATGGATACAGCGAGCCCGCCATATTTGCTACACCATCTGCCAGCACCAGCGGCATTTTTTCATATCCAGAAGCACCTCCACCGGAGTTAAGAAATACTTGTACCATGGGGACGGTGAAGACCAGCGCTGAACCTGCAGCAATCATGGTTTTACCAGAATCCTTCCAAGCACGGGCATACTCAGATCCTTTCATTCCGTGCATATAGTACGTGATTAGGGAAACGACGACAAAAATAAAACCTGGTGAAAAAAGGATTTCCCAGCTGGAGGAGATTTCCGTTCCAAAAATATGCGGAATCGTAATCTTGCCAGCCTTTAGCCAGTCACCAACAACGGTTAACCTGGAAATAAGCAGCAGAACAGCAATTAATACATATGGAGCCCACGCGCGCATCATGCTGATTTTGCCTGCATAAATATCGCTTTGTTTCAGTTCAACTCGTCCAGTCCATGTTGGATCCCAGCGGTCTTTGGCTTCAAAATCCCAAATGTCATCCTCTTTTGGCATGAGAAATCCTTTTTTCGCTGCTGGAATAACAATTGCCAGCCCAACCAAACCACCTATCATGGAAGGAAACTCGGGCCCCAATGTATTGGCAACGATCATATATGGAATCGTCATGGCAAGCGAAGCAAAAATTGCGAATTTCCATACTTTCAGCCCTTCACTGAATGACTTATTTTTGCCAAAAAATCGGGTTAAAATGGCGACTAAAAATAATGGGATTAACAGTCCTGCAATGGCATGCAGCACAGCTACTTTCCCAGCAACACCAAATACGAAACCGGAAACATCGGTGATTTGGCTGAGCGGCTCAACCCCTGTTCCTACCCCGACAACCATCGGTGTACCTACTGCCCCAAATGATACCGGAGTACTTTGGATAATCATACCGCATACCACCGCTGCCATCGCCGGAAACCCAAGTCCAACTAGGAGCGGCACAGCCACAGCCGCTGGTGTACCAAATCCGGCTGACCCTTCAATAAAGGATCCGAAAAGCCAGGCGATAATAATCACTTGAATTCGGCGGTCTGGTGTAATATCCGTAAAACCCCGCCTGATGGTGTGAAGACCACCGCTTTCCTGAAGTGTGTTCAGGAGCAAAATTGCGCCAAAGATAATAAATAAGAGCGTGACGGCAACAATCAGACCATGAACAGATGCTGCTGCGACTTTCGGAAAGGCTACATCCCAAACAAACAGTGCCAGTAGAACTGCGACGATGTACGAGAGCGGCATTGCCTTACTTGCTGGCCATTTGAGTCCGACTAGAAATACTGCAACAACAATAATCGGAAGCAGGGCCAGAATAGCTAATGTTCCATTCCCCATTTTCTTTCCCCCTTGTAAATTAATATATTAAATAACAATGGCGCTTCCATTCTGCCCAAAGAAGAAACGCCGTTGTTATGCAATATTAATCGCCCCTTTTTTTGATACAAATTCTGTTACGTCAGCTGCGGTGCCCAGCAACGGCACTTTTCTGGTAAGATACAACCGGATTAGGCAATTCACCAATCCCAGCGATTTTGCAATTAATTTCGGCACCGTCCTTCATCATTTCAGCGCCTAGCGGACTGCCAGTCAGGATCACATCGCCTGCTTCCAGTGTCATGACACTTGACAGGTAGGCAATCATTTTTCGCATGGAAAAAATCATAAGTGCTGTCTGGCTGTCTTGCTTTTTCTCTCCGTTTAAGTAGGCCTCAACATTGACCTCATCGGGATTGAGTTCGGTTTCGATATATGGGCCAAGTGGCGTGAACGTGTCAAATGACTTCCCTACCATCCAGTGGCCATCCTCATGAAAAAGTTGTGGCGCGGTAACGTCATTAGCCACTGTATAGCCAAATATATGAGACGTTACGTCATCCTTGGATAGGTTGCTTGCTCGTTTTCCCATCACCACGGCAAGCTCCGCCTCGAATTTCACTTCTTTAATCTGATCTGGGATTACAATGGGCGCTCCGCTTCCGATAACTGATGAAACTGGTTTGTAGAAAAATACCGGAATCGCGGGCAATTTTGACGGTAAATCGGCTGTTTTACCGACATAGTTAGCCCCAATCCCAATCACATGTCGTGGCGTAAGCGGCGCCAACAGTTCAATCTCGTCAATAGCATGTATTAATTCTGTATGCTCAAAGTCAGAAAATATGTCACCATTAATTTGCTGAATCCCATTCTCCGTGACAACTCCCTGCAAAATAGCTTCACCTTTTTTAAATCTAGCAAATTTCATTTATTATTCATCTCCTTTTGGGACAGAGGGACAGGCTCCTTGTCCCACGATTTCACCGGGACGCGGGACCTGTCCCTATGTCCCTTTCACTGGGACAAGGTCTTTGTCCCTTATCTCGACGCAGCGGCCGGGGGTTGGGAACAGTTTTCCTGGATTTAATAGATCCTCGGGATTAAAGACGGCACGGATATCTGTTTGGGCGGCCATTTCTTGCTCACTGAAAATGAACCGCATTTCGGCTGACTTTTCAATTCCGACACCGTGTTCGCCAGTGATTGAGCCACCGGCGTCGGCACACGCCTTTAAGCATTCCGATCCCGCCTTAGAAGCACGCTCACTTTCACCGGGAATCGTCGCATCAAATAAAATTAACGGGTGCAGATTTCCATCTCCGGCATGGAAAATATTCGCGATACGAAGCTCATATTTCGCACTAATCGCGGCAATATTGGCGAGCACCTCAGGCAGGCGTGTTCTTGGAATAACACCATCCTGAACTAGATAATCGGGAGAGATGGCTCCCATTGCACCAAAACCCATCTTACGGTTCGCCCACCAGAGTGCCCGCTCCGCTTCATCTTTTGCCACTTTCACCTCGCGGACATGGTTATTTTTACAAACGGTAAGAATCTCATTGATTTGGTCATCAATTCCAGCTTCAATTCCGTCAACTTCAATCAGTAAAAAAGCAGCAATATCGCGCGGATGCCCAACTGGATAAGCAGCTGATTCCACCCCTTCGATGGCGATTGCATCCATCATTTCCAGTGCTGCCGGAATAATACCAGCTGAAATAATTTCTGAGACGGCCTGGCTAGCATCCTGGATATCGTCATAATAGGCGAGAACCGTTTTCTTCGCTTGCGGATTTTTTAAAACCTTCACGATAATTTTGGTCACGATGCCAAGTGTGCCCTCTGAACCAGTCAAAATGCCAAGCAAATCATAGCCTGGCTGATCCGGAATTCCATCTTTGCTGATTTCAATGATTTCACCGCTCGGAAGAACAACCTCAAGTCCAAGAATATGATTCGTCGTAACACCATATTTCAAACAGTGCGCACCGCCTGCATTCTCGGCAACATTACCGCCGATTGTACAGGCGTACTGACTGGAAGGATCCGGTGCGTAATAATACCCTTTATCTGAAATGGATTGGGTCAGCTTTAGATTGACGTAGCCCGGTTCAACGACTGCCTTTCTATTTTCCAGGTCAATGTGCAGCATTTTCTTCATTCGGACCAGACTAATGATTACTTCACCGCCGAACGGAGTCGCACCCCCGCTTAAGCCTGTTCCTGCCCCGCGCGCAATATAGGGAACTTTTTCTTTATTTAATCTCTTCACAATGTCAGACACCTGTTCCGCATTTTTTACAAAAACGACCGCTCGTGGCATTCCTTTTGACATCGTGTATCCATCACACTCATATGCAACGAGATCCTCTTTCAAATATAGGACTTGACTTGCACCAGCAATAGCGATTAACTGCTGGACAACTGCATCAGGCTTCTGTTTTTCACGACTTTTTCCAAACAAGCCCCTCACTCCTTTTTAGTGCGATTCCACGACTTTTCCTGCTTCTTTTTTCTCCTTTTCGTAGGCCATATCAAGCAGCTGAACAGTATGAACAACTTTTTCGCTTCTGCCATGTTTTTCAATACCCATCGCAATCTGAAGCATGCAGCCAGGGTTTCCCATTGAAATCATTTCCACGTTGTCCGGAACATCATCTATCTTGCGGTCAAGGAGCGCCCCTGCCATCTCAGGATGGGTAAGATTGTAGATTCCAGCACTGCCGCAGCATCTGTCAGCATCAGGCAAATCGACCATTTCGACGCCCGGGATTTCTTTTAAAAGCTGGCGCGGTTCAAAGCGGATTCCTTGCCCGTGCGCAAGATGACACGCATCATGATAGGTCACCTTTGTCTTCACTTCTGCCTCTGGACGCTTGAAATCATGGTCATACAGGAACTTGGAAACGTCCTCTACTTTCGCCGAAAACTCCTCCGCCAGCGGCAGCATTTCCGGATCATTTCTAAAAAGTTCAGGGTATTCTTGCAGTGCACAGCCACAGCCAGCGGCATTAACCAGCACTTTATCGTAATCTTTAAAGGCTTCGATATTTTGTTTAGCAAGTATTTTTCCCGTATCGCGTTCGCCCGCGTGAATATGCAGCGCGCCACAGCAGCCCTGTTGTTTCGGTAGGCCAACTTCAAATCCGTTATGTGTCAGCACACGAATGGTCGCTTCATTCACATCACTGAACATGACATCCATGACGCAGCCGGTCAGCATGGCAACCCGTTGTTTCGTTTCCCCTTCAGCAGGAATAATTTCCGGATACCTGCCAAGTACAGGCTTTCCGACCTCAGGCAGAATTGATTCCATCTCTTTCAAATGCGCCGGCATCACGTTTAGTAAGCCAGTTTTTCGTACCGCACGCTGCATCCCGCTCTTTCGGTAAAACCTTGTTAACCCACCAAGTATATTCAAGCGGTTATGATATGGAAAAACTCCCTTCAGCACAGTCTTGCTAAGGGCACCCTTGAATCCAGTTAACGGCATTGCCTGGCGGATTTGTCCACGGGCTTCCTCAATCAGACCGCCAACTTGAACATCTGCCGGGCATGCTGTTTCACAGGCACGGCAATCCAGACAGTCAAAGATTGGCTTGGCAAAAGCTTCATTCACATCAATTTTTCCTTCTGCAACAGCTTTAATTAAATACACCCGCCCCCTCGGTGATTGATGCTCTTCTCCAGTTTCCTGGTAGGTTGGACAGGCCTCAAGGCACATGCCGCAGTGAACACAGTCGGCCCATTTATCTTTATCGGGAAGGTCATCCCATAAATAGTTTCCAAGACGCTTCGTTTGGCAGGCTAGCCCGCCTTCAGCATTGTTCAACATATCTGCTAATCGATGCTCATCCGTGCTCATTTTAGATACCTCCTACAAAACGCTGGCGGTTCAGGATTCTCTTTGGGTCATTCGTTTGCTTAATTCCTTCAAATAATGAAAAATAACTTGGTTTCTCTCCCCAAACGCCAACTGTGTCCCGTAATGAAAACGGCAAATGTGTACATATGACATACCCATGTTTTGCTTCCACCTTTGAACGCAGTGCTTTACAGTACGATGCAATGTCTTCTGGAAAACCCTTTACATAAACTCTCGAAATGCCATGACCAAGGCCGCCATGCGCTTCTACCGCAACATGATGTTGGTTTACAAGCGACTCTGCAGCCTCCAGGTTGGCAGGAATATCGAGATTATTGCTGCCTATTTTCAGTGCTGCTTGTGTGTCTGCATCGTTTGTTTGGTCATTATGGCCATTCGGTCCGACACGACGAAATTTTTCCCACCATTGCTGTGCCTCTTCTTCGTGCAGCTCGAAATGCTTGACGCCACTCGGCAGCTGGTTTGTTATCCAGTTTTCCTGATCAAGGACGGCCTTTTCCCGGTCTTCAAAAGCAATCGCAAGGGTATAAAAACGGTTGCCGGTCATTTTTTCAGCGATAGACGGGTTTAGCAGTTCAAGTGAGACTGGTTCCATCATCGAATCAAGAATGCTTACCGAAAAATCACGGATATCCTGCATACTGCCTCCTTTGAACTGTAAAAGCGACAGCCCCTCATATTTCGGTAATGGCCGTAACTTAATCGTGATTTCGCTAATCACACCAAGCGTTCCCATCGCACCGATAAACAGCTTATTCATGTCATAACCGGCCACATTTTTCACCACTTTACCGCCTGTTCGGATAACTTTACCGTCAGCATATACGACCCTCATGCCGATTACCAAGTCTCTGGCGGATCCGTAAAGCAGCCGTTTCGCGCCGCTGTCATTCGCGGAAACAATACCGCCGATCGTGGCCTTTTCCGGCCAGTGTGTATCAAGTGCTACACACTGCCCATGTTTAGCCAGTTCATCCGAAATTTCCTTTAACGTTGATCCGGGTCTAACCGTCAATGTCAGGTCACCAACAGAATGCTCCACAATCCCCGTGTAGTTCGCGAGTGATAACAAAATATCCGCTTCCTCCAGTGTCCCGCCATACCCCCGCTTCGTTCCACCCGAAACAATATTTACCGTTTTGTCATGTTCATTTGCATCGACGAGCACCTCCCGAATATCATCCTCAGAAAAAGCCTCCACAAACTGCATCCCACCATTACCAAGCAAATGCCCCACACCAATATCCAAATTAATCGCCCCCATTGCGGGACGGAGGGACAGGTCCCTCGTCCCGCACTTCGTTTGAATTCTGCAAGTGACTATTCAATAAATCCTCCACATAAGTAAGATGATAAAGCATCGCTTCACGTGCCTTTGCCTTATCAGTAGCTCTAATCGCATCGTATATAGCAGCATGCTGCGCTGCAACATCGGATGATAACCTTTTATCTGACAGAATGATACGGTGACAATCGATCATCCCTTTTTTAATCGTTGCTGAAACCGCTTCCATAAGATCAATTAAAATATCATTGCTGCACGCTGCCGCAATAGCCTGATGAAACTGATAGTCTGCTTCCCACCCTTTGACTGCTTCAGCTTTTGATAATTCATCAAGCTCATGTTTCATTGTATCCAGCTGACCAGATGAGGCGTTAACTGCAGCCATCTCAACAATGCCGACCTCTAGTATTTTTCGAACCTGATAAAGCTTGGTAATATCACCTTTTTGAAGCAGCACATCGGGAAGCAAGTTAGTGGTGTCCATATGGCAAACAAACGTGCCCTCGCCATGCCGCACGTCGACAAGACCTTTTCCCTTCAGCGTTGTCAACGCATCACGCACGGCTGAGCGACCTACCTTAAACATGTCACATAATTCCCTTACGGACGGCAGCTTCTCTTTTGGCTCAACATCACCAGAACGGATCCATCCCTCAATTTGTTCAACGACAATCTCAGACTTCCCAGCGATTCTCCGAACATGAAGCACACGAATCCCCCCTCATTTGGGACAGAGGATCGGCGGGACTGAGGTGGACTGAATGGGACAGAGGGACAGGTCCCCTGACCCGCTCTGTCGCCACCACATCGGTAATAGATTTAAGGAAGTCCAACCTTCTCCCTGTCCACTTATCAGATATCCGATAACTTTACCCAATTAAACCACTGAACCCGCCATAAGTCAACGTACTATTTCAAAGAATCAGAAAATTTATGATAATATTTGCCAATCTGGGATAACTTAGATTGCCGCTGCATAGAATAATAGATTAGGAGTGAGGGTTGGGCGGGGTGGCGGTGGGACGCGGGGACAGGCCCCCCGTCCCGCGCACACCTCTACACGCCCACATCCAACTTCAGTTTCACCCCTGGGACAAGGAACCTGTCCCCACTGTCCCTTTTGCTTGTAAGCGGCGGCGGTGGAGGATTGGTTCTGTGTAGCCGCTTGGTTGTGCTTTTCCTTTGAATACTAGGTCACAGGCTGCTTGGAATGCTATGGAGTTGTCGAAGTTTGGCGCCATTGGACGATAGGAGACATCGCCAGCATTTTGTTCGTCGACAACTTTCGCCATTCGTTTCAGTGTGTCTAGTGTTTGTTCTTTGGTACAAATATCATGGTGCAGCCAATTTGCAATCATTTGGCTTGAGATTCGCAATGTTGCGCGGTCTTCCATGAGCCCGACATTATTAATATCCGGAACTTTTGAACAGCCGATTCCCTGTTCCACCCAGCGCACCACGTAACCCAGCAAGGTTTGGGCACTGTTATCAAGTTCCTCCTGAATTTCCTCAGGCGACCAGTTTGGATTGGCTACAACCGGAATCTGCAGAACCTCATCGCGGTAATCCTTACTTTCTTTCGCTAGTTGCTCCTGGACTTTTCCTACATCAACCGCATGGTAGTGCAGTGCGTGCAGGGTTGCTGCCGTCGGTGACGGAACCCAGGCCGTGTTGCCACCTGCCTGTACATGGCCGATTTTTTGCTCAAGCATTGCGGCCATCAAATCAGGCATTGCCCACATTCCCTTCCCGATTTGTGCTTTACCTTTCAGTCCAGTATCCAGACCAACACTCACATTATTTTTCTCATAGGCATTCAGCCAGGTTGATGACTTCATTTCACCTTTACGAATCATCGGACCAGCTTCCATTGATGTATGAATCTCATCACCTGTTCGGTCTAAAAATCCAGTATTAATGAAAACAATGCGCTCTTTCACTTCATTGATACAGTTTTTCAGGTTCAGGCTGGTACGGCGCTCTTCATCCATGACCCCAATTTTCAGTGTGTTGCGCGTCATATCAAGCATATCCTCGACACGGTTAAACAGTTCATTCGCAAACGCAGCCTCTTTCGAACCGTGCATTTTCGGCTTTACGATATAAACGGAACCTGTTTTGGAATTTTGGTAAATACCTTTTCCAAGCAGACCATGTTTGGCCATTAGGCTGGTGAACACACCGTCCATGATTCCTTCAGGCACTTCTTCACCGTTTTCGTCGAGTATGGCGCTGTTCGTCATTAAGTGACCCACGTTACGGACAAACATCAGCACACGGCCAGGCAGGGCAACCGTCCCACCACTTGGATCTATATATGTTCGGTCAGGGTTTAATGTACGCTTTACCTCTTTTCCATTTTTGGTAAAAACCGACGTCAATTCTCCGCGGTTCAAACCAAGCCAATTGCGGTAGATAAGTGTTTTATCTTCGGCATCTACTGCAGCAACTGAGTCCTCACAGTCCATGATGCTTGAGGTCGCGGACTCTAAGTAAACATCTTTCACACCTGCTGGATCGGTTTTTCCAATCGGATGATTGCCGTCGATTTGAATTTCCAGATGCAATCCATTATTTTTCAAAAGAACAGCATCCGGCGCTTCTGCCTGCCCTTGGTATCCGACTAATTTAGCAGCATCTGCCAGTCCGGTAGTTTCTCCATTCTGAAGTGTAATTTCTAATGTGCCGTTCACGATTGCATAGGTTGTTGCTTCCGTATGTGAGGATCTTTGAAGCGGTACATGATCATCGAGAAATTTTTTCGCAAAGGCAATAACTTTGTCGCCGCGGACAGGATTATAGGCATCTTTTTTTCCGGCACCACCTTCCTCGCTGATTACATCTGTTCCGTATAATGCATCATAAAGCGAGCCCCACCGTGCGTTGGCTGCATTGATGGCATAGCGCGCATTATCAATCGGCACAACTAACTGCGGCCCGGCCTGTACGGTAATGACATCGTCAACATTTTCTGTTGTAATCGCAAAGTCATCCACCTCAGGTTCAAGGTAGCCGATTTCTTGTAAAAATGCTTTGTATGCGGCAAAGTCAAATTTGTTTTCTTTATGCCATGCATCTATTTGCTGTTGAATTTCATCACGATTTTTAAGTAAGGCTTTATTTTTCGGGGCTAAATCAGTGACAAGCGTTCCAAAGTCGGCCCAAAATGTGTCCTGGTCAAGACCTGTGTCCGGAAGTGCTTCTGCATTCACAAAATCATAAAGCTCTCTTGCTACCTGAAGATTGCCCGTTTTCACATAATCCGTCATCCATCATTCCTCCCTTTCTACCTATTATTCTATTACAGGCGAGGGTAGAAACAAAAATACAAGTTTTGCATGCACGCTATTCCTTTTGGCTATACCTTGCACTATAATAGGAATAATACACGGGGAAGGGGTGCTTCACATGGACATCAGACAGATTGAATATTTTGCGGAAGTTGCCAAGCAGTCGAACTTCACCAAAGCAGCCTCGGTTCTGCATATTTCACAGCCATCGTTAAGCAAAACCATTAAGAACCTTGAGGACGAGCTTGGTGCACCACTATTTTATCGGGGAGCCAACCAATTGGATCTGACGGATGCCGGCAAAGCATTGCTGGTCAATGCGAAAACTGTGCTCCATGCTTTTGAAAACTTAACATCCGAATTGAACGATGTGATTGATTTAAAAAAAGGGGAAATTAAAATTGGGATTCCACCGATTATCGGTGCCGCGTTTTTTTCTAAATTAATTAGTACATACAAGGAAGCCTACCCAGCCATTGAAATGCTGTTAACAGAGGTTGGCAGCAACACCATTAAAAACGGAGTTGCCGAAGGGGCCCTTGACATCGGTTTAGTCTGTAATGTGCCCGTCAAGCAAGGAAACTTTGAAACAATTAAACTGGTAAAAGATCCACTGATGCTGATTGTGCACAACGACAGCCTCTTAGCCACAAAGGGAGCCATTGAATTCCTCGATATTAAGGATGAGCCATTTATCCTATACCGACGTGATTTCTCCCTGCATGACCGGATTATCGAGGCATGTGAGGAACATGGGTTTTATCCCAATGTTGTCTGTGAAAGTTCACAAAAAGATTTTATGGTAGAAATGGTCGAAGCAAAATTGGGAGTCGCCCTATTACCGAGCAAAATTTGCCAGCAGATAAACAACGGGAACATTACAGCTATTCCTTTTGCCAAACCCGTCGTCAACCTTGAACTAGGCATGATCTGGCGCAAAAACAAATACCTCCCCTTCGCCGTCCGTGAATTCATCAGCATGTCCAGGGACGCGTGACTGCTGCGGGACGGTGGGACAGGTCCCGCGTCCCAGTGACTGTTTGGCGATGGAAGTCCCTTTTCGGGCTCCGACTGAATCGGCGGGACGAGGGACCTGTCCCTCCGTCCCTACTCAACTACTAGATACACTGCTTTGACTGGGCCGTGCACGCCTACTACGATGTCCATTTCGATGTCGGCGCTGTTGCTGGGGCCGGAAATGAAATTGATGCAGGTTGCAATGTCCTTGCCGGCTTCCACTTGCTTGTGAACTTCATGTGCAGCCTGCGTCATCCGTGGTACAATCGATGATTTTGGCACGATTGCAATATAGGTAATCGGCAGCAGGCTGACGGACCGCGCGATATCCTTATCATTGAATTGGACAATTGTACCTGACTCAGCAAGACCGATGTCACCGAAGAAAATGCCGATATTAGCCGCATTCGCTTTTTCAATATTTTCAGCACCAAGCGCCGTATCCCAGCGATGTGTGTGATTCGTATCAAGGACATCGTTAAGCCCGTATGCAGCAAATCGGTCATCGTTCGTTGCAACGATAGACTCGCCACCATACGCATCCACAACTTTTTGCAGTGTTTCCGCAAGGTTTGCCCGGTCTGTTTCTACCACATGCGCATCTTTGGCTTGACTGCTTTGCCGAAAAATAGCTAACAAATCATCAGGGGAATCATTTTTGTAGACCTCCCATTGCGGCTGATGCTGCCACCTTGGAAGAGTAACATCCTTCCTGCGTTCACGTCCAAGCTTTCCGGCGATTTCATTTAAAAAAACATCCTTATTATGAATCGTTCCTTTGGCCATGATTACTTCCTCCCCCTTTTATGTTCCTTAAACCAGCTTCTGAAGTTATCCTTGCCCGGTGCTGGAAATTCGCGGATGGCGGTCCATGGCTTCATTGGTCCAGGTCCATTTGAAATACTTCCATCTTTTACGAATGGCTTTAAAAACGTTGGCGCACCTTTAACAGCTATTTGAAATAGGGAAGGGGTGCTTGCCCCAATGCCAAATGCTTTCATGGACAGCTTTTCGCCAGCTTTCGGTTTGCCCTGCTCGGCGACATAATTTTCCCGGTGTCTGATCAATTGCTCATGAAGCGGAATTTTTACCGGACAGGCTTCAGTACAAGCTGCACAAAGACTGGATGCATATGGCAGTTCCCCGTATTCCTCATAACCACCCAGAATCGGTGACAGCACCGCTCCAATTGGCCCTTGATAAATCGAACCATAGGCATGCCCGCCAATTTGTCGGTAAACCGGACAAACATTCACACAGGCTGCGCACCGGATGCAATGAAGCGCTGATTGAAATTCAGTCCCTAATGCATTCGAACGACCCGCATCCAGAATCACGAGGTGAAATTCTTTCGGCGCATCCACACAATCTTCTTCCACGCCTGGAGTTAAGTTGGTCACATACGTGGTAATTTTTTGTCCGACGGCACTTCTGCTCAGCAAATTGATTAAAACGTCAAGTTCGTCCCATGTCGGCACAAGCCGCTCCATCCCCATCACGGTAATCTGCGTATCCGGGTAGGAAGTAACCATATTCGCATTCCCTTCGTTCGTGGCCAGTGAAATCGATCCGGACTCAGCAACGGCGAAGTTACACCCGGTAATCCCGATATCGGCCTCAAGAAATACATCACGCAGCTGACTTCTGGCAAAGGCTGTCAGCTCACTCGGCTCCTCTGTCCCAGTGTAGCCCGCTTTCGATTTAAAAGTGTCGCGAATCTGTTCTTTATTTTTATGCAGTGAGGGAACGACGATATGGGAAGGCCGATCGGTATCATCCACCTGCAATATATATTCCGCAAGATCGGTCTCATGGACGTGACAGCCAACATCTTCAAGTGCCTCATTCAGGCCAATTTCCTCGGTAACCATCGACTTCGATTTCGTCACATGTTTCGCATCTTTTTTCCTTGCTACTTCCTGAATATAGCGGTTAGCATCCTCAGCCGTTTTGGCAAAATATACATGTCCGCCTTTCGCGGCAAAATTCTCACTTAATTGATCCAAATAGTAATCAAGGTTTTCTAACGTATGCCGACGAATTTCTTCCCCGGCACTGCGCCATTCTTCCCAATCACCAATCTCGTCGTCCCGTTCGGTCGCATCCAGTTTCTTATCACGTAACCTATCTTGAGCGGAAGCCATCGCGTTTCGCATAAAGTCATTTTCCAAGGCATCATCTACCCTGTCAAAAAATGGCTTCTCTCCAATTTTCATTGCCATCTTAACTACCTCCTTAAGCACGTGAATTTAATATTTGAGCAATATGTTTCACTTCAATTGGCTTTCCCTTACGATCAATCCGACCCTTAATGTTCATTAGACATCCGCCATCCGCCGCAATCAGAACATCGGCCGTGGACTCTTCCACATGTCTGACCTTTTCATCGACCATCTGCTCCGAAATTGGAACCATTTTAACGGCAAACGTACCTCCAAAGCCACAGCAATCATAGCTGTTTTCCAGCGGAAGCAATTCAAGTCCCTTTACATTTTCCAACAGTTTAAAAGGTGCCTCTTTCTCCTTAAGCAACCGCATCATGTGACAGGAGGTGTGGTAAGTGGCACGCGCTGTGTATGCTGCACCAACATCCTCAACTCCCAGAACATTGACGATAAACTGAGTGAATTCATATGTTCTATCGGCAACAGCCTGGGCTCTGTCCTGCCATTCTTTATCCTCTTTAAACATGCCAGGGTACTCCTTGAACATTCCTGCACAGGACCCCGACGGAGTAACAATATATTCCGAGTCCTCAAAACTGGCAATCATCTGCTTTGCTGCCTTTTGTGCATCCTTGCGATACCCACTATTGTATGCGGGCTGGCCACAACAGATCTGCCCCTTGGGCAAATCAACCTCACAACCAAGCCGCTCCAGAACCTCAACCACATCCTTCGCCACATCCTGATAAAACAATTCACCAAGACACGTAACAAACAAAGAAACCTTCATCATAAATCACCCTTTCCTAGCTGGGACATGTGCGGGACATGGGGACAGGTCCCTTGTCCCAGTACGCTTGGGACAGGCTTTCCGTCCCTATCTACCTGGCGGGACGCGGGACCTGTCCCTACGTCCCACAAATAACAGGTCATCATACCTTTAGTTTTAAAAAATTCTACTTTATACTTTATTCATTTGTATAGTCCAAGTATTCGGATAGTACGCCTTCCACTCCAAGCAGATGGTCAAGCATATGTTTTTGCGCTTTCTCAGATTGTCCTGATTGTATCGCATCAAAAATCAGCTGATGCTCCTTGTATAAAGTGGTCATCCCTTCTTCTGAATACAATAATAGTCTTCTCGTTTCCCGCATCGATTCGACCATAATATCTGAGACACTGCTCATTAGATTAATTAACATCTGGTTATGTGTCGCATTGGCAATTGCTAAATGAAAATCCAAATCCGCTTTCTCGCCGACCTCGCCTTCTCCATTAGCATCCTGCATGGCTTGTAACGCCTGTTTCATTGGCAGCAAATCTTCGGCATAGTGGTTCATGCTGGCTGATCCAGCCGCACCTACTTCGAGTATTTTACGCACTTCCGACAATTCCTTGATATCTTCCCGTTTCATTAAAAGCGCTGTGGCTACTGGCAGGGAGAACTTGGATGGATCAAATAAGGTGATAAATGTTCCTTCACCCTGCCGCATCTCGACCAGTCCCATTGCCCGCAATCCGCTTAGGGCTTCTCTAATTGCTGAGCGACCCACACTAAAGTTTTTAGCCAATTGTTCAACAGAATCTAATTTATCCCCCGGTTCAAATTGGCCGGTCCGGAGCATTTCCAAAAGCGAATCTGTTACTTCTTCATATATTTTTCTAGCCTTAATCGGTTTATAACCCACAAATACCCCTCCCCCTCAAACTCATCCTTTATTCTAATCATAATAGAAACCATTAGAATTTGAAAGAGCGGTGGGACGGAGGGACAGGTTGAGGTTACTGAAAAAGTGGTGGATATTAGCAATTTAACTTTTCAACTTTACCTAGCATCTTGAATATACCGAGACTCCTGCGGGAAGTGAGAGATCGGCGAGACCCCGCAGGACGACAGTCCGAGGAGACTCGACACTCGCCCGCGGAAAGCGAGGTATATTCAAGGTGCGTCGATAGATCCACTTATTTTGTATTATAGTTTACTTTTTCAGTGACCTCGGCAGGTTCCTAGTCCCCGGGGACAAGGAACCTGTCCCTCCGTCCCGCTAGATAAATGTCAGTAGGATAAATCCTCCAATTCCGGCTAATAATCCGTATAGCAGTGCTGGGATTAATGTTTTTCGAATGATGGATCCTTCTTCTCCAGACAATCCAACGACTGCGGATGCTGCGACAACATTATGAACACAAATCATATTACCGGCAGCACCACCGATAACTTGCAGGGCCAGGACAATGTTCGTATCAATCCCCGTCTGATCCGCGATACTATATTGAATCGGCGAAAATGTCAGGGTCGACACCGTATCACTTCCCGTTATGAATGCCCCAAGCTCGCCTAAAAACGGTGCAACAAAAATCCACATTGAACCGAATGTGCCCGCAAGCGCCTGTGCAATATACTGCGGCATGCTTACAAGATCTTCCACATTCATACCGGAATTGGTGAACACCTGCACCAAGGCAAGTGTAGATATTAATGCCAAACCAGCATTTTTAATTGAAAGCAGTGACTCCTTCGACGCTTTCGCAAAATTGGTAAAAGACTTACGCTGAATAAGGATTGCCAGTAGTGCTGCAATAATTAATACGGTACCTGGCGAATATAAAATCTCCCATTTTGAAGTAATCCCTTCCACCCCGAGGATATTATTCCAAGTAAAATCAATAGCCGTCAAGGTGAACTCTTTTATCTGCGGAATGATCCGTGTAATCAATAAAAGCCCAACTACTACAACGTATGGCGACCATGCCGTTATCAGCCCCATTTTTGACTTTTCCACTTTTAACTCGTGACCGTCTTGTAAAGCATCTTTCCACTCTGTTTTCGGCAATAGCCATCCTTTTTTTGCCGTCCATGCAGCAACGACAAGCCCTGTTAGAGATGCCAAAATAGCAACAAAACCAGGTCCAAATAATACGGCAAAAAGAAGAGACGACGCGGTATATGTAATTCCGACTACTAAAGCCCATGGCAACAATGGAAATGCATCCTTTATTCCTTTCCCTTTTCCGAAAAAAAACGTCAGGATAACGATGAGCACGAACGGAATGAATGTACCCGCAATCAAATCAATTGTTGCTATATGTACACCAACATCATGGAATAGTTCTGGTCCAGCACCTGGAATATTACTCAGCCCTACCTGAATTGGCGTCCCGACTGCTCCATAGGAAACAGCAGAACTATCGGCAACTAAAGCAAGGACTGCGGCAGCCATTGGATTGAATCCAAGTGCGACCATCAGTGGACCCGTTACAGCAGCAGGCGTTCCAAAACCAGCAGCCCCTTCTATCAAAGAACCGAATAAAAATGCCACAATCACAACCTGGACGCGCATATCACCTGAGATATTTTGAAATCCCTGGTTGATACGATCAACCGCCCCAGTATGTTTAAGTGTATTC
This sequence comes from Virgibacillus phasianinus, assembly GCF_002216775.1. GTDB lineage: Bacteria > Bacillota > Bacilli > Bacillales > Amphibacillaceae > Virgibacillus_F > Virgibacillus_F phasianinus. Next base: position 2,060,646 of record NZ_CP022315.1, on the reverse strand, counting down.
AACAGGACAATTGCCCCAAACAAGATTAATAGAATGGTCAACGCCTTATGGATACCTTGGAAAACAGATGCCAGTACAATATCGCCTTCCATCCCCCAAACTAAAAGCGCCAGTGCAATGACAATAACTGCGCTAAAAAACATTCCCTTTAACGCCGTCATCCTGAAAATCACTAAAAAAATAAACGGTGCAATGATAGCGCTCAATGCTACAAGTAATAACATAGACTTTAATTCTCCCCTCCAGATTGGATAAATGAAGCGTTTTCATCATGGCCATTAAAAAAACAGGTCATCTGATGACCTGTTTTAATTTTATTTTAAATTTTTTATAACGTCAATGATTTTTTTGAAAATAACCTTTATTGAGTAAAAAATGGGATAACGGAAAACAGGATTCACTGCCTGCCAAGGCGGTATGTACAAACCATTCGTATATACTACACATTTCATTGCCCAGTAAGAAAAGCGCAAGCGCCCGTTTAGAAGCAGACGCATAAGCAAGGGACCGTAGAACGCATGGGTTTCGCGTTCGTCGTGTCCATTGCTTATGACGGCAGCTTCTGAGCGCTGGAGCTAGACATGAAAAGCGCAAGCGCCCGTCTAGAAGCAGACGCATAAGCAAGGGACCGTAGAACGCATGGGTTTCGCGTTCGTCGTGTCCATTGCTTATGACGGCAGCTTCTGAGCGCTGGAGCTAGACATGAAAAGCGCAAGCGCCCGTCTAGAAGCAGACGCATAAGCAAGGGACCGTAGAACGCATGGGTTTCGCGTTCGTCGTGTCCATTGCTTATGACGGCAGCTTCTGGGCGCTGGAGCTAGACAGATTTTCGTTTATACTTTCTGATCTTTTTAGAAAAACTCGGAATTCGCCTTGACCTTAATAGTGAATGCCGAAGTTTTGCTTATACTTAATTCCTTTAAATTTTTATACTTCCTTAAGTGTAAAAAAATAGCGAAGCAGCATTTATATCTGCCCGCTACCTTTTCTAATTGCCGTGAATCTTAGCTTCTTTTCCTGAATCTCCCCCCATTATCCCCTGCACAGTCTTCGCAATCTCGAAGTATTCTATCGATTGTGTATATGACAACTTTCCATCGACAGTTCCATTGACAGCACAATCTTTTAACTTTTTCAATTTAATCAGTACGGCTTCCATATCTGAACTGATTATCCCCTGCACTTTAAGAATAGAAATATCCGCGATTGGTGCTTCCTTAACATCCGGCAACTGTTTATTAATTACATCTTCCACCATTGACCAGGACATTGCAATGGAAGCAGATGGGGATATGTTGGCAATTTCCACGATCTCATTTTCTTTTTTGTTAAAACTTTTATCCCCTGAAACATTAAGGTCAAACACAGTTTTAACACTTTCAAGACTCTGTCTCGCCGCCTGCAGACCTTTGGAAAATTCAATTGCAACATTGCTGTACGTTATTCTGTTAATGTTATTAAGTAATTTTTTAAGTGGTTTTCTTAAGATTATGATGATAGCAAGGATCACACTTGGCCACGCAATCGATTTAATTATGGATGAAATGAATTCAAGAGTATTCAAGGTTTAACCCACCTTTTAAATTGGATTCCTTTATTTATTCGACAAAGATGAGAAAATTCCTTTTTAGGGTAAAATTATTATGTGAATCCCCATATCCTGCCTAGATAATTCCCTGCATTCTTAAGATAATTTCGGCGACGATGGCGGATCCAAGGTACGTTCCCAGCAGCACACACATTCCTACCACTATCGTTTTCCAGCCGAGTCTGGCGAAGTCCGCCCAGGAACGGCCGATTGAAATTCCCGCATAGGCAAGAATTGGTGTTGCGATGGCTAGTAGATTAACCTTCGATGTCCAAGCAACAATTTGCTCGGAACCGGGTACGCCCGGAATTGTCAGAACAAATGCCAATATCCCAATGTAAGCGATACTCGGAATTTTTTTGTAACCAATCAATCTATGAATAACTAAGCCAGCCAGACTAATTAAAGCTAGCGTAACAATACCTGGCATCGCCGCAAGTGGCATCACGTCATATCCAATCCAGTTGCCAATCAGAATCATAAATCCTATGATAACAAAGAGCATAACCCACTCCTGAAGACTTTTTAACATGATTACACCACCTTTGAATTTTTTTCAACACGCTTCTCTTTCTTTTTGGTAAAAACTGTATAGAGCTTTTCCGCTAAAGGCAGTCCAATGAAGATACTCGCGTACAATCCTGTAACCGACGTTAGCAGATTACTTGCTCCTGAAAAGGCTGTGATGGTGGCTGCCTTTTCAGGAAAAGCGGCAACGAGTGGCCCGAGAGAAGCAGCTGTCATACTGCCGCTGCCGATTCCTGTTGCCATAGCAAATGAATATGGATGGAGCGGTGTAATGGTTGCCAAAAACCCTGAAGCAAGTCCCATGAATATCGATCCAAAAACGGTTCCAAATATATAGATTGCCATCACGCCGCGCCCTTCCGGTGAAGACAAGCCATATTTATCCGTAATTAATGCCAAATTCGGCTCCCTGCCGATAGAGTGGGTCATCCCGATTGTTTCCCGTTTTAAGCCAAGCAAAAGTGCGATTGGCAGTGCTAAAAAGATAGTGCCTAGATTCCCTAGTTCCTGGAATACCAATGCAAATCCCGCGTCAATTAGCTGCGGTAACGCCGGTCCTGCCTGTACACCAAACTTTGCTATCAGCAATGTCACGGAAATGAAAACAAGTGGTTCCGCGTTGATTGATTGCTTTTTCTTAATCAGCGGAGTAAAAAATAGGCCGATTCCAATGATTACCGCATACAGCATTGGCAGCAACAGAATGACACCTGGGCCAATTGAAATCTCATGTGTTCCAATAAATTCAGTGACGATAACAATCGCAAACACGACTACATGCAACCGCCAATCTTTCCATAAATTAAGTGCCTGTTCAGCCATTCTAGTGCCTCCTTCTAATCAACAGCCCAGCTTCAATCATGATTCCGCTTCATTCGGAATTTTGTCAGCATGAACGTGCAAATACTGTAGCGTTGCCTTACCAAGAACTTTTGCTGCTATCAATAATACCCGCTCATCAATGTCAAATTTCGGATGATGGTGCGGGTATACTTTTTCCCATTCCGGATTTTCTGCACCTGTAAAGAAAAAGGTCCCTTTCACATGCTGCAAATAATACGCAAAATCCTCCCCACCCATAATCGGTGGTGTCTCGTTAACAGCCTGAACTCCTGGTACATCCTTCGCAAGCTCAGCAACGAATTCTGTTTCGTGTTTATGGTTAACCAGTGTTGGATAGCCACGGGTGTACGTGTACTCATAGTCGGCATCGGACAATTTGCACGTCGCATCCACCACATTTTCAATCTCTTTTTCGATAAAATCACGCGTTTCTTCCTTGAAAGTTCGAACCGTCCCAATCATTTCAGCGGTATCAGCAATAACATTATACGGATTCTTCGCTTCAAAATTACAAACAGATACAACAGCTGCATCAAGTGGATCGACCCTCCTGCTCACGATTTGCTGCAAATTATTGATGAGTTGTCCACCAATTAAAATGCTGTCCTTCGTATCATGCGGATAGGCACCATGACCACCTTCGCCAAGGATCTTAATATCAAATCGATCCGGCGCTGCTTGAAGCGGGCCCGATCGGTATCCAACCTCCCCGAGTGGCATCTGCGCCTGTAAATGTGTCCCAAAAATAACATCGACATCATCAAGACAGCCATCTTCTATCATTGATACAGCCCCACCTGGTGGCAATTCTTCTGCATGTTGATGGAGGAAAACAATCGTGCCCGCAATTTCCGATTTCATGCCATTTAGTACTTTCGCAAGCCCCAGCAATGCTGCGGTATGCCCGTCATGACCACAGGCGTGCATTACCCCATCATTCACCGATTTAAAGGGGACGTCTGTTTTCTCCTGGATTGGCAATGCATCAAAATCGGCCCGTAAAGCCACCGTTGGGCCAGTTTTTGATCCTTTGAGATAAGCCAAAACCCCGTTACCCCCAACGTTGGTCCTTACCTCATGGCCCAAATTCCGATGATATTCGGCAATATACGTTGCTGTTTTGACTTCCTTAAACGACAACTCCGGATTTTCATGAAGATACCTTCTGATTTCCACAATTTCCTCATAGATTGCATCCAACTCATTATATAAATTTTCCATTTAAAGCACTCCTTTTTTTAGGACAGATGGTCTTTAACGGGACGAGGGACCTGTCCCTCCGTCCCGCTAGTAATTTGGTCCCCAGCCGATAATGACGCCGATGGCTAGGAATATCATGGATAGTACGTACCAGAGGACGATTAATGGGATCATGAATTTGACCCATTTGGTCCATGGTACTCCGCCTATTGCCAGACAGGCCAGAAGTACGCCGGAAGCTGGTGTGATACTGTTCATAAAGCCATCGGACAACTGATAAGCTGTAACCGCTACTTGTCTTGGAACTTCCATGATGTCAGCAAGTGGGGTCAGGATCGGCATCATAACCACCGCGTTACCACTGCCGGACGATACAAGTAAGGCGAAGAGAGAATTCCCGATAAACATGGCAATCGCGCCGAATACAGAGGAGAATGGTTCCATTGCGACTGCCAGCCAGTGAACAATCGTATCCAGGATCATCCCGTTCTGCAGCACAAGGACAATTGCTCTTGCCAGTCCGATAATCAAGGCCCCGTAGACGAGATTTCGCGCGCCGCCCATGAACTCCTTCACGACAAAGTTTGGTGACATTTTCGCGATAATACCGGTTCCGACAGAAATGATTAAGAAAATAGCTGCCATGTGATTGAGTGACCAGCTGAATTGTAATGCGCCAACGATATAGAAGACAATCATCAAGCCTACGAAAAGCAGAATCAGCTTATGTTTTCCGGTGAATTCAAGTTGCACATCTTTACTGACTTTTTCATCACCTTTTGGAAATCTGTTTTCCCCCATAAGACTCTTGGATGGGTCATTTTTCACGCGCTTAATATACCAGAGAATATAAGCCAGCGTGCCAGCAAATACCACAACTGTCATGATGCATCTGAAAATAATTCCGGAATATAACGGGAGTCCCGCGATATCCTGGGCAATAAGGACCGTGAACGGACTCATAAATGATGTATTAAACCCGACATATGCGGTTAGTTTTATAATCGCAACGCCGGCAATTGCATCCAAATCCAGTGCTTTTGCCAAGATAATTCCAATTGGTATGAAAGCAATAACAGCATTGGAAATCGCACCAGTCAGCCCGCCAACCGCAAGCAATACACCAACAAAAATGACGAGCAAATGCTCCCGGTTTTTTGTTTTATTAACTGCCTTCATAATGGAAGCATTTATCGCTCCGGTCGATTCGATTACGGCAAATGTTCCACCAATGATTAATACGAGGAAAATGATTCCGGCCGTTTCGACCATTCCATTTTGGATAAATAGAAAGAAATCGAGAATTCCGGTTGGATCACCTGCGACAGTATGGAAGCTGTCTGGTACAACGACCGTAATGTCCCCCTGCTCCACGCGGTCAAAAGCGCCTGATGGCAGGAAATACGTTGCAAGAGCCGCAAGCAGCATAATGAACAGCATAATAATATACGCATCCGGCATCGCGAATTTCTTCCTGTTCTTTCTCGGTAGCTGCTCGTCCATTTCAGATCTATTTTCTATAGCCATATGGTAAGTCCTCCCTACAATTTTTGTTTAAACCAATCCTCCTCTTCAGTGATTTTGAAAAGATAAATTATTGTGAAAACGAATAGGTTATGCTAGATTATAATAAAGTATTTCTTTTAAATCAATAGAATTTTAAAATTTATCTTTTATTTTTTGGGAGGCACATCTGTGAATGAATTCTACAAAAAAATTGAATTGGCGTATGATGATCTATCAAAGGGATTAAAAAAAGTGGCCACCTATTTACTGGAGGAACCAACCGCATTCGCAGCAAATACTGCTAAGAAGGTTGGCGAGTCGCTTGGCGTTAGCGAGTCGATGATCACCCGTTTTTGCCTGACGCTGGGTTATTCAGGCTACAGTGAACTGCAAAAGGAAGTGCGCGATTACGTGTTTAACCAGAAACGGGTCTTTGAGGATTATTCGTTGTCGAGCGAAGATGATAATGGACGACCATTTCATGAACAAGTCATGCTTCACGATCAGTTCAACATTCAATCGACCTCCAAAAATATCAGTGAAGCACAGTTTAATGAGGCCGTTACGTACCTGACGAATGCAGATGAAGTGCTTATTTCCGGGCTGCGCTACACCTTTTCCATGGCCCATTGGCTCACCTACGCGCTGCTCTCAATCGGTATCAACGCACGGCTGTATCGCCCTGACCTGGATGCACATCTGGAATTTGCCACTGAACAAAAGAAGCACGTGTTTGTCGCCTTCTCGTTTCACGCCTATTCGATTGAAACCCTGATGCTTGCCAAAGAGGCAAAAAAACGTGGCTGGAAGATTATTGGCATTACCGATTCCGGTATCGCACCGATTTCCGGTTATGCCGATACGCTATTTCCGGTTTATTTTTCAAAAGGAAGTAATGCGGAAACTGCACCAATCGTGTTTTCCTTTTTGAATGCACTGGTTTCCGGCATCTCCATTAAGGAGCCGGAACGAACCAGGAAAAATAAACAGAGAATGGAAGAAAAGCGACTTAAGCAAACTTTTAAATTGTAAGTGAAACTGGGGTTTACTACCGGCAAACTATGATAAAAACAAGCAAAGGAGAATCAATTATTATGGCAACAACTACAATCGAAGCAAAAGTTATGGAGATTTTTGAACACCTGCATACACACCCGGAAACAAGCTGGAATGAGGTGGAAACAACTGAATTCATTAAAAATATATTAATCGACAGCGGCTGCAAAGTACGAACCTTTGACGATTGCACGGGGGTAGTCGGCGAAATTGGTGATGGAAAGCCTGTTGTCGGGATACGCGCAGACATGGATGCGCTTTGGCAGGAAGTCAACGGGAAATTCCAGGCCAATCATTCCTGTGGCCACGACTCACATATGACAATGGTGCTTGGCGTGCTTCTGTCCATTAAAGAAATGGAAAGCATCCCGAATGGCACTATCCGTTTTATTTTTCAACCGGCCGAGGAAAAAGGTAATGGCGCACTTAAAATAATCGAAAAAAATGTTGTGGATGACGTTGATTATTTGTATGGCGTTCACCTTCGTCCCATTCAGGAAGTGGAAAATGGCATGGCCACCCCAGCCCTTTTTCATGGCGCTGCAAAACATATCGACGGCGAAATTATCGGTGAAGATACACACGGCGCACGGCCGCATCTAGGTGTGAACGCCATCGAGGTCGGATCAGAATTAGTTCAAAAGCTGAGTCACATCCACATCGACCCAATGGTGCCGCATTCTGTAAAGGTCACGAAGTTTCTTGCCGGGGGCGAAAGTTCCAATATCATCCCCGGAAATGCAACCTTCAGTATTGATATGCGGGCACAAACCAATGAAATTATTGAAAAGCTGGCCACATCTGTTGAGGAGGCCGTACAATCGATTTCGGATTATTATCATGTACCAATCAATTTATCGGTGGAATCCATGATGGCATCAGCAATTGTCGATCCAGAAGCTAAAGATATCATGGCTGATTCTATCAAAAAAGTACTAGGCGCGGAAAACCTAGTAGCACCAGTCACAACATCAGGAAGTGAAGATTTCCATTTTTACACATTGAAAAAAGACCACATTAAAGCGACAGTCCTTGGTCTAGGCTGTGATTTGAAACCAGGATTGCATCACCCGAACATGTCATTTGATCATAAAATGATTATTCCAGGTGTCAAAATTTTAACAAACACCATTTTGAGCACCTTAGAACACAAGGGAGTGAAGGAATAATGAGTAAAAATACTCAGGGACATGAGGGACAGGTCCCTCGTCCCGCTAACCAAATCCTGCAATTATGCGGGTCATCGTCTGAAATTGGCCGAAATCATGGGGAACAGGCAAGAGACAAGGTCCATACGACATTACAAACCTATGAGCGGATGTTCCATGACTATTCCAATATGTCCTGGAAGGAATCCAAGGAAAAAGCCTTGCTGCATGAAAAAGCAATTGAACAATACAATTCCAATTACTTAGAAGAAATGAACGGAATAGCGAAAGGTTCCGGTGTGGACTACGAAGATATTTTGGCGATCAATGCAAGAAGTGAAATTGCACTAATAACCGGACCGGACGGCTGCACATCATTTGCCATAACAAATCCAAAGTCAGAGAAGACATGGTTAGCCCAAAATTGGGACTGGAAAGGCACACAACTGGATGCATTAGTTGAGCTAACGATTGAACAACAAGGGGTGCCAGCCATCCAAATGGTAACGGAAGCCGGCATCATCGGAAAAATTGGCAGGAACAGTGCTGGGATGGGCGTCTGCCTCAATGCATTAGTAACCGATACGTGGCAGCCTAAAGTTCCAATTCACCTGGGATTACGGGCTGTTCTCGAATCCCATTCAATGGAAGAAGCAATCACGAAAATCGATCATAATCAAATGGCATCGGCGGCCCATTTCCTAATCGCCTCAGGATCCGGCGAAGCGATAGGAATGGAAGTGTCACCAGTACACACTGGAAAAATTGAAGCAGAGAACGGAATAGTAACCCATACTAACCACATCTGTTCCCCTGGGTTGAAAAAGCAAATTATTGAAAACGCGACAGCAAACTCTTTTACCCGTCTTACAACTGTAAACAGCCTATTGGGACAACTGGATGGCAGCACAATTACCAAAGATGATTTGTTCCAAATACTCGCTAACCATGATCATTTTCCAGAATCCATCTGCCGTCACAGCCAACCAGGACAATCCGAACGCGAAAATATCGACACCGTGTTCAGTATCGTCATGAACCTAACCGATGACGAACTTGAATGGATAGAAGGAAGACCATGTGAGCAGGACTGAAAATCCTTGTCCTTGGGGGCTGGCGGCGGGACGCGGGGACAGGTTCCTTGTCCCAGTACAAGGAACCTGTCTGCCACCCGAGTTTAGCGCCTGTCGGTGTCGAAAGGTTTCTGCTTTTTGATCAGATTGCCCACTTTATCAACTCGTTTTTAGTTGAACTACAACGGGTGGTACTTTCCTGTCACTGCATCAACCGTTAACAAAAATTGATTACTCGAGTAAGTACCACCTTCGGCAATCCAGTACGGACGATAGAATACTTCCTGCTTAATTAGCTTCATTCTTGGCATAGACAGGACCTTCATTTTGTATGAAATAGAATTATACAGAAATTTTTCAGCGATACCCTTAGCCTCCATTGTATCTAATTCCTTTTGAATGAGTTTCTCTGCTGTTATTTCTTGTTCCTTAAACTCAGGTGAGATGTCAATTACCGCACCGACCCCATTCACCCCATCAACGGTGCAGCCTACCGCTCCACCGATTGGGTGAAAAAAACTTTTGCTTTCAAGTTCATACTCAAAAAAGAAATATGGGTAAAAAACAAGTTGATTGACCTTAAAGGACCTATTTGTATCCATCCGTTCAAGATAAACCTTTATTTCTTGATTGCTAAAACCTATCGCTTCTGCTTTGACTAGTTCATTCATTACCATCACCCTTTGATTGGAGCGTTGTTGCCGATAAAGTCAGCAATACTTCTTGCTTCAGGACCAATATCGCGTGCTATATTCTTTTCGATATTTTTAGGTAATGTTCGTGGACCCTTTGCATCTTCAAATGCTTTTTGAATTGGTTTAGAGGGTGTTGATCCAAACCTGTTGCCAACGATCATTCCTAAAATAGAAACCATTAACCCCCCTAGAAAAGGATGGATTGCTGTAGCACTCTGCCAGTCAAAAGAGGTCCAAAGAATATTGGTTAGTCCACCACCAATCATTGCGCATAATACTCCTATTTTATTGGCATTTTTCCAATAAACTGAACAGACATAGGGAACTAGAAAACTATTTCCAAGTGTACCAAACGCAAATACCACTAGTGCAAATACGGATGGTGGTTGATTTATTGCGACAACCACTCCTATTACACCTGCAAGAAGGATACTAAGGCGTGAAACACGAACCATTTTGGTTTGACTTGCTTTTTTATCAATAAATCGTTGATATACATCCCGTGATAAAATGGTTCCAGCTTGCATTAAAATAGAATCAGAAGTTGACATGATAGCAGCCATAATAGCTGAAAGTAGTATTGCTGCAAAAATCCCTGGAAAAAATGTATACGCAAGTGTTGGGATAACCATTTCAGGATCTGCCAAATTCGGAAGTAAAATGATTCCAATAAATCCTAATAAATAGGGTGCATATGCAAAAAGTTGATTGTAAATCGCTGTCCAAAGTGTAGCGGTTTTCACCGTCTTTGTGCTTTTCATTGACATGTGCCTTACAACAACATGCGGAAGCCCCATATACCCAATAGAATAAATAAGGACAGCCCCTATAATGACGCCCCACTGTCCATAAAATTCAAGATCTTTACCCCAAATGCTTAGGTAGGAAGGATCAATTTGACCAAGCGCATGGTTTAAACCAGAGAGCCCCCCAACATGAATGAGCCCCATAACCAAAATGCCTAAAACTCCTACCACCATTACTATGCCTTGAAAAAAATCAGTCCAAACCACAGCCAGGTAGCCACCTACAACCGTATAGGCTATGATTACACTAACCCCAATAACAAGTGCCCACTCATATGGTAAGCCTGTCAGAGCTTCTAGTGCTTTGCCAGATGCAATAAATTGCGCAAAAACATATGCAAATAAAAAAATGATAGAAATTATAGATCCAACAACACTTACTGCTGCGCTCTCAAACCGTTTTTCCAAATATTCGATTGGTGAAAGTGCCCCCAAAATCTCAGACATTCGCCGCATTCTCTTTCCTAGAACAGATAGATTAACAATGCCTCCACCCGCATCACCGATTGCATACCAAATTGCATACCATCCCTGTTGAAATGCTAGTGCTGGACCACCTAAAAACATGTACCCACTCATTGATGTACTTTGCATGGTTAATGCAGTAACAGCGGGACCTATATTTCTATCACCAAGTAAATAACTATCAACCGATTGAGATGCTTTTCGTGAAAAAAATATTCCTACCGAAAGCAAAGCAACTAAATAAATAATAAAGACAATCGCATCAGATCCCACCGTCACTTCAACTCCTTGTCATCGGATTTTGCGTAGAATTCATCTTCTCGCTCATCATCCCTTTTTTTGATGAAATACATAATAATACCTAACGTTAGCCAAATAAATGGCCATGGTACAATTAGCCAGAAAGTTTCAACGGGGAAATTAAACATTATGTATCTCCTCTCTTTAATGAATATAGTCCAATCATTTGAAACATAAGTTTCGTCGTTAATCCCAAGTAGTTGCAAAAGTTCTAATATAATAACATCTAATTATATATATCTGACAAGCTATGAATATTCATCTCATCTTCATCACAATATAAAATATGAAAACTAGAATGATAAAATAGTAAAAGGAATCAAGATGATAGTCTCCTGATTCCTTTTCGTATCACTACAGCTTTTTTATACAATTACACCCAGCGAGTCGTAACTACTTTCTTTCGCGTATAGAATTCAATACCATCTTTACCATTCGCATGTAAATCACCATAAAACGAATCTTTCCATCCAGAGAATGGGAAGAAAGCCATTGGGGCCGGTACACCGATATTTACACCAATCATACCTGCGTCAATTGTTTCACGGAACTGCCGTACATTTCCACCCTTATTTGTGAAAATGCACGCACCGTTAGCAAAACGTGATTTGTTTGTAAGTGCAACCGCATCATCTAAGTTTTTCACTCTACTAATAGATAGAACGGGAGCGAAAATTTCATCCTTCCAAATTTTCATTTCGCTCGTTACATTATCAAATATCGTCGGTCCCACGAAATAGCCATCCTGATGAACACATTCGTCTTTACGACCATCACGAATAAGTTTTGCTCCTCCTTTTTCACCATCCTCAATATATTGTAAAGTACGCGCCTTATGTTGATCGCGAATCACCGGACCTAAGAAGGCACCCTCATCCAGGCCATTACCAATTTTTACTTCATTGGCTTTCTGAACAAGTTTTTCAACAAGCTCATCCGCAATTGAATCTTCTACAGCTACAACGGAACATGCCATACAACGTTCGCCAGCCGAACCAAACGCTGCACTAATAATTTGAGTTGCTGCGTTTTCTAAATCAGCATCCTTCAGTACAGTTGAGTGGTTTTTCGCTCCTGCAAGTGCCTGCACACGTTTCAAGTTTTCGGTACCACGTTTATAAACGTATTCAGCGACTGGCTGCGAACCTACAAATGAAATAGCTGCTACCTCTTTATGATCCAATAATCCATTTACAACGTCATGTGCTCCATGGACGATATTGAATACTCCTTTAGGCAGACCCGCTTCTTCAAGCAATTCTGCTAAGCGATTTGCAAGTAGCGGCGTACGCTCAGACGGCTTCAATACAAATGTATTACCAGTTACAATTGCCATTGGGAACATCCAGGTTGGAACCATCATTGGGAAGTTAAATGGGGTAATTCCACCGATAACACCGATTGGATAGCGATAGACCCCAGATTCAAGATCTGTTGCAATCGAAGGTAATTGACTCCCCATCATTAATGATGGTGCCCCAGCTGCGTACTCCACACATTCTATTCCCCGCAATACTTCTCCATGTGCCTCTTTTAAACTTTTGCCATTTTCGATGGTTAGCAATTCTGCTAGTTCATCCCAGTGTTCGACCAGCAATTGTTGATAGTTAAATAGAATACGAGCACGTTTTGGAACCGCAACCTCCTTCCAGCTTTGAAACGCTTCATTAGCTACTTCTACTGCATGATCCAGGTCATCTTTTGATGAAATAGGTACATGCGCGATTACTTCTTCTGTGGCGGGATTATATACTGTCTCTGTTTTCTCTGATTTTGCTTCAATCCATTTTCCGCCAACATAGTTTTTTAGTGACTTTACAATTGTTTGCGTCATACGAATTACCTCCTAGATTTTTGTGATGGTGGCCCTCTTTTTAAGGTTGGTTTTGCTTAAAAACCTTTTTCAAAACAGTAATAATAAAGTCTAAATCCTCATCTGTACTGGATAGTGGTGGACAAAGGGTTAGAATGTTATTATAGCCTGCTACCGTATCTCCATTTTTCCCAATGATTAATCCATTGGCCTTACATTCCCCAATGATTTTGCCGACTCGCTGAGCGGCTGCAGGCTCTTTTGTGTTCTTATCCTCCACCAGTTCAATACCCATGACAAATCCCAGACTGCGAATATCTCCCACGTATGGATGGCTTTTTAATTCTGCCAGCTCTTTTTGAAGGCGCTCTCCTAAAACCGCGGCTCTAGACACTAAATTTTCCTGTTCCAGAATCTCGATATTTTTCAGGGCGACTGCACAGGCTGCTGGGTTCCCTCCAAAGGTATTAACGTGACGAAAATGGCTATTTTCTTCACTATCTTTAAAGGTTTCATAAATATCTTTACGAACAGCTGTGACTGACAATGGCAAATACGCACTTGTAAGTCCCTTCGCCATCGTAATAATATCCGGCTTAATGTCATAATGCATATGTCCAAACATCTTACCAGTTCTGCCAAACCCGCAAATGACTTCATCAATTATTAATAAGACACCATGTCGCTTGCAAATCTCTTGTACTTTCTTTACATATACCGGATGCGGAATTAACACACCTCCACCGGTAATTAATGGTTCCATAATAATTCCAGCGATTGTCTCTTTTTGCTCCCATATAATTTTGTTTTCAAGTTCCTCTGCTCGAAGTAAATTATATTCTTCCACAGATTGCCCTGAAGGCCTCCGATAATTATCTGGAGGTGCAACATGCAGAAAACCTGAAGAAAGCGGTTCGTATTTGTATTTACGTAATGCCTGACCAGTTGCCGACAAAGCCCCCATTGAACTTCCATGATAGGCGCGGTAACGTGAAATGAACTTATACCTTGAAGGATCGCCATTTTGCTGGTGGTACTGGCGGGTCACTTTAAACGCCACTTCATTTGCATCTGAACCACTGTTGGAATAAAAGATCATATAATCGTCATCCAGCATCTCATTTATCTTTTCAGCAAGTTCTATTGCTGCAACATGACTTTGAACCATCGGCGCGTAAGCCATCTGTTTCATTTGTTCATATGCCGCCAGTGCCAATTCTTCCCTGCCATAACCAACGTTTACACACCAAAGACCTGACATTGCGTCAAGCAGTTTATTTCCACTATGGTCAGTTATCCATGACCCTTTCGCTTCTGTCACGACCATTGCGGGATTTTCTTTTTTATATGGGGAAACATGATGCCAAACATTTTGACGATCCTTTTCAACAAGTAACTTTTTTTTCTTTTCCTCTATCGTTTCCAAATTAACCTTCTCCCTTCGAAAACAAGAATTTACTCATTGTCCATCAACACATTTTGCAAGCGCTTACCTCCAGGGACTGATATGTCTCAATTTTACTGTTAAATTTGTATTAGTTGAAGTTGACACTGGTTCAACTATACTTCATAATTTATTTTACAAATAATTTCCAACATTGTCATTTTACATAATGTTAAATTATATCAGGTTCGCTTTAACAATTTGGGGGATGTAATTGATTAGTGAGTTTCAGCCAACTATTAAAAACGTGCTTACAAGAGAAACCTTTCAAAATGCAAAAGTTATCGCAGGAAGCAATGGATTGGAAAGACAAGTGAAATGGACGCACATCCTGGAAACGAACAAATTCGATTCATTAATAAATGGAGGCGAATTAATTCTAACGACTGGTGCTGGTCTGCAGCTTGATTCACAAACAGAACAAACCCATATAAAAAAATTAATAGAAAGAAATGCTGTAGGTATTTGTATTGAAATTGGCACCCATGTCAATAAAATTTCATCTGAAATAATCCAGTTAGCGAATAACCATGACTTCCCAATCATCATATTTGAGAAAGTTGTGAAATTTGTTGACATTACGCAAGATCTTCATTCCTTAATTGTTAACCAGCATCATCTCGAACTCAATCAGTTGAATCTATTGTCCAAAAGATTGAATGAACTCTCACTTTCACCGAACGGTATTTTAAAAATTCTTCAGGAACTGCATGCTAATTTTCAACAAAGCACCCTATTTATTACAGTTGATACGAAATCTTACTATTACCCCCCTGAGGTTAAGGACATGGATGAAGTAATCCGTTCCTATTTTATGGACTTCAGGGAGCAAAATATGCAGCAAAGTTTTTTTTCATTGAATGGAGAAAGTTTTGCTTTATTTCCAGTAAAGGGACTTGGACAAATTTGGGGATACCTATGTTTACAAGTAAAAGATTGCTTATTAAATGAATTTTTCTATACGGTTATGGATTGTGCCGCACTTGCCATTGCACAAATCATGTTACGAAACCGAACAATAGAAGAAAGAAAGCAAAACTTAGAAGATGAACTTGTTCGGAATTTATTACATGGCAAGCATTACAATCTGAACGAACTTCAAACAGTCATTCCATCTTTACCAACAAATTTGTATTACAGGGTAGTATTAATTCAAACAAATTACCCCGAAATAAAATTAATTGAAAAGGACTGGGAAGAAATAAAATTACAAAGATCAATGATGTTTAAGTCCCTTTTTAAGCAACATGGGTTATTTCCTGCGGTATCGATTGGAAAGAATGAAATTGCAATTATTTCTTTCTATGCGATGGAAGAAGATTTAGTAAAAGATAGGTCAAAACTTTCACAAGTTATAACCACAATAATGGAAATAAAAGAAACTAACATTCTGGATGGCAGTCAATGCACGTTTGGAGTAAGTAAAGTTTATCAAGATATTGCCCTTATAGCTAAAGGTTATGAAGAAGCTAGGGATGTCTTTCATTTACAGGAATCAAAAAAGGTACAAACATTTTTTTACGAGAATATTGGTGTATACCGACTTCTTCTGCTATTACAGGAAAATGGACAACTTGAATCTTATATACAAGATTATTTAGGAACTTTATTAAACTACGATCAAGAAATGAAGAGTGATTTGTTTACAACACTTGAAATCTACCTGGATTGCAGCGGTTCTAAAAAGGAAGCTGCCGAACGTTTATTTATTGTTCGCCAGACACTCTACCATCGTTTAGTAAAAATTGAACAGCTTATTGGACAGGACTTTATGGAACCTATGAATCGTTTAGCACTTGAAACTGCCATTAAAGCTTATTATTTAGTAAAAGATACCCCTGCAACCGTAACCGTAACTAATCACTAAGACCCGCCTGAATATACACTATGTAACACAAGCTATCAGCATATTTAACATTGTGTTTAGTGTTCTTAAGCGGTATTTACTTTATAGTTAAATTATATTCTGCTAATTCCCAAAAATCTAAATATAAAAGAACGGAGTGATTTAAAACAATTAATTAGCTTCTTTTTGGCCATAAATAAAAAATGCATAACCCCTGTTTTAAATTTATTGTTAGCAGAATACAATAGGTGAAATCTTAACAGGAGGGTTTATTAATGAAAAAGAATTCGGGAAATTACCTGAAGTCACCCGATTTACTCCCAATTTCCTACCAAGAAAAGTCAATTAGTACAACAGGCTTCTTCTTCATGTGGATTGGGATGAGTGTTCTGTTAGCAACATTTGCTATTGGTGCCGCAGGAGTTCAGACCATTCCTTTAGGCTGGGTCGTTACCGCAACGTTCATAGGATCACTTGCCATTGGCATATTCATTACCTTAATTGGCGATATCGGAATTGAACACGGAATATCTTTTCCAGTCTATATGAGAGCACCATTTGGTACTGTCGGAACCCATTTTCCTTCCATCATCCGTGCTGTCTCAGCATCATTTTGGTTTGGGGTAAATACTTACTTCGGGGCAACTGCAATAAGTGTAATTTTAACTATTCTCTATGGTTACGACAACTGGTTTATTTGTTTTCTTGTGTTTGCCTTATTTCAATTAATAAACACTGCACTCGGGATAAAATGGGTCGAGAGATTTGCGGAAATTTCAGTGCCGTTCATTATTATAGTTTCCATATGGATGTATAGTACATTATTAACCCAGGCGCTAGAACAGGGAAAAAACGTTTGGACATGGGTTGAAAGTCCCGTTTCTGGTGTTGCAACAATAACAGCATTTATGGTGGTTATCTTTGCTAACATGGGATTTTGGGCTACCTTAGGTGCAGACATTCCAACAATTTCAAGACACATAAAAGCACCAAAATATGAGAGAAATTGGTTCAAGCGGAATAAAGGTACACTAATCGGCAGTATTATAGCACTACCATTGACTGGGTGTTTCATGATTATGATTGGTGCTGCATCATTTACAGCTGCATCTACAAATAATCCTGTAATAGCGCTACAGGACAGTACAAGTGGCTGGATGCTGTGGGTATTGTTGATAATGGTTATTCTAACGCAATGGTCTACAAATATTTCTGCTAACCTTGTACCAGCTTCAGCAATTTATTCAAATGCTGGAGGTCCTAAAGTTTCCTATGCTGTAGCTGTGTTTATAGCAGGTATCGTGGGGATTGTCATTCAACCATGGAACGTAATGGAAGTAATTTTAACAGCATTATTGATCATCGGTGCAATTTTGTCATCGATCACAGGAGTATTGTTTGTAGATTATTATCTATTGCGTAAGCGAAGAATAAATGTACACGATTTATACAAAAATGATGGTCAATACCATTATTGGAAGGGCATTAATTTAGCTGGATTTTTATCATGGATTATAGGCGGAGCAGTAGCTTGTCTATTTTTAGATTACTCTTTCATTATTGGATTTATTGTTGGATCAGCAACATATTATGTTTTAGCGAAACATTGGTGGTTCAAGGCATATAAACAAAAGGAAATAGAAGATCCAGACGATGAAAAATACTTAGGAATAACGGTTGGACGAGACTGGATAATTGATACCGATGTTAAAACCGAAGCAAAGGATGATGTAGCGAGCTTATAAGTAATCTTCACTTTGCGCGTAATTGTATGCGCTTTCACAGGCGAAAAAGGAACAATGTTAAATGAGGCTGTGACAAAAGTGATTCAGTCAGAGAAAATCCGAACTATGATTGAATTTGAAATCATAGTTCGGATATTTTTCTTGGCTGCTTTTGTAAACTTAACCGCAAATTGACGTATTGGACCGATTGTTGAAAAAGTAACGTTTTAAACTTCCTACCCTGTGATTGTTCGTCTTTGGGTCAAACATTTTAGTTATGTCCCAGCCTATTTACTAGTAGTGACGGCTATATTTAACGTACGCGCTATTCCGCTTTTTGCTCCGCTCGAATAAGAGTTGAGAAATAAATTCTGGTGTCAGGATTTAAAAATTGAAGCTCTTCTTTTTCAAGAATCTTTTTCTCAATGACTCGGGAAAACTCTACAAATGCGCCACTTAGTGTTTCATTAACCGCGGTAATTCGATACCCCTTGTTATACAAGTTGTCGATTTTTTCCTTTTCCAAAAGAAATTCTTTGTGGTGCGACATTGGCCTTTCCACTAGGTATTTCCTCCTTCATTTCGTTCTTAAATTAACTGGTGCCTTCCCACGGAAATTTTAAGTAAATCCATGTCCTTTACTGCTTAACTCAACGATTCTTCAGTCACTTTTTTGTATGTGTCAAACCGCTTCCGTTTCAAATAATTACCTTCTCCAGGATTCCCAACAAATTGCTTATCGCGGATTACAAATTCCCCCCGTGACAAAACAGAAATTGGTTCGCCGATAACTTTCATTCCTTCAAATGGGTTGTAATCAACATTCATATGGTGCGTGTCAACAGACAATGTGCGTTCCCGATTTGGGTCAAAGATTACGATATCTGCATCACTTCCTACTGCAATTGTCCCTTTTTGAGGAAACACGCCAAATAACTTAGCTGGTTTCGTTGAGACCATATCAACAAATTGGTTGATTGTAATTCGCCCTTTTTTAACCCCTTCTGAGAATAAGAGACTAAAGCGGTCTTCAATAGTTGGACAACCGTTAGGGATTTTCGTAAAGTCACCCTTCCCTAAGTCTTTCTGGCCTTTAAAATTAAAGGAGCATTGGTCAGATCCTAATGTTTGCAGCTGACCGGTTTTCAACGCATTCCAAAGTACATCTTGATTCCATTTTTCACGTAATGGCGGCGAACACACATACTTAGCTCCCTCAAAGTCAGGCTCTTCCAGATTCGACTGGTCTAATACTAAATACTGTGGACATGTCTCACCCCATACGTTGTAACCTTTTCGCCGTGCTTCTGTTATTCTTTCTAGTGCAGCAGCAGATGTCACATGCACAACGTACAGTTGGGAGTCTGCAAGTCCTGTCAGCTCTACCGCTCTACCTGTTGCTTCCCCCTCTAATTCTGGTGGCCTTGTCAGTGCATGATGGATTGGGTCCGTGTTCCCTTTTTCTAAGGCCTCTGTTACTAGGTGATCAATTACATCGCCGTTTTCAGCATGGACCATAACAAGGGCACCATGTTCTTTTGCAGTCAGCAGTGTTCGAAATAGCACATTGTCATCAACTTGAAAGACATTCTTATAGGCCATAAATACTTTAAACGAGGTAATGCCTTCCTCTTCAATAATGGAAGGGAGTTCACTTAGTACTGCATCGTTTACTTCTCCTATCATTAAATGGAAACTATAATCAATGACTGCCTTATCCTTTGATTTTTCATGCCAATGACTAACGGCGTTTCTTAACGGCTCTCCTTTATTCGTTAGGCAAAAGTCGATCACTGTCGTTGTGCCGCCATAAGCCGCAGCAATCGTTCCTGTTTCAAAGTCATCAGCAGTTACTGTTCCACCAAATGGCATATCCAAATGGGTATGTGGGTCAACACCACCCGGAAAAAGGAATGCCCCTTTTGCATCAATCACTTCATCAACATCCTCAGTAAAATAACCGCCAATTGAAGTCACCTTGCCATCTTCAATCAGCAAATCAGCCTCATATTTGTCAGTTGCCGTTACAATTGTTCCATTTTTTATCAATTTTTTCATTCTCTTTTCCCCCTTTAGTTATTTAACCAAACTAATTCCACATGATGGTTCTTTAATTGCAGCCTCACGCTCTTTCCATGTCATTGGCTCGTCACTTGGAATCTCAATCATGTCAATTGCGCCATCTACCGGACAAACAATCGAACATAAATTACAACCAACGCAGTCATCTTCGTTAACCTGTAAGTACTTTGTCCCATCTTTTGCCTTTAGCATATCGATACATTGATGTGCTGTGTCTTCGCAAGCAATATGACATTTATTGCAGTTAATACATGTGTCAGTATTAATACGGGCTACGGATTTATAATTGAGGTCAAGGTCACCCCAGTCGGAATACTTCGGAACTGATTTCCCAACAAGGTCACCGACAGATGCTAGCCCCTTGTCGTCCAGGTAATTGTTTAAGCCCTCAACCATATCTTCTACGATGCTAAAGCCATGGTGCATAGCTGCTGTACAAACTTGCAAACCGCCTGCACCCATTAACATGAATTCCACAGCATCCCGCCAGTCTGAGATGCCGCCAATTCCAGAAATAGGAACGTTGATTGTCGAATTGCGAGCACATTCGGCAACCATGTTTAGCGCGATGGGTTTTACAGCCGGTCCACAATAACCACCATGGGCACCTTTTCCCGCTACATGCGGGATGGTGTTCCAGGTATCAAGGTCGACACCTGCAAGACTATTGATTGTGTTAATCATGCTAATAGCATCCGCTCCACCTTGTACTGCTGCATATGCAGTTGCGGTAATATCAGTGATGTTCGGTGTTAACTTCACAATGACAGGTGATTCAGCTGCCTCCTTTGCCCACATCGTCTGTTTCTCAACGAGTTCAGGCACCTGTCCTGAAGCTGCTCCCATGCCACGCTCGGCCATCCCGTGCGGGCAACCAAAATTCAATTCAAATCCATCTACCCCCACCGCTTCTACCCTTTTTACAATCTCATGCCACTTTTCCTGTTCAGGTTCCACCATTAAAGAGGCAATGATTGGGTTGTTGGGAAATCTTTTTTTCGTTTCGTAAATCTCTTTTAAATTCACTTCAAGTGGACGGTCGGTAATTAATTCGGTGTTATTGAAGCCTGCGACCCGCTGTCCATTGAAATGGGTGCCTGCAAAACGGGAAGATATATTTAATATCGGTTCTCCAAGCGTTTTCCAAACCGCTCCTCCCCACCCTGCTTCAAATGCCCTTTGAACCTGATATCCTGAATTTGTTGGCGGTGCAGAAGCCAGCCAAAACGGATTTGGTGATTTTATCCCAGCAAAATTAATACTTAAGTCTGCCACAAAAATACCTCCCGTAAATTGATGATAATTCGTTAAGCATTTACAGTTTCACTTTCACCAATCAATTCTTTGTAAATCGAATAAGCGGTTAATTTCCCTTGTTCCGCCGCTTCGACGACCATCGCCTCTCCCTGACCATTACCGAAAACTACATCACCCGCTGAGAATACCTTTGGATTTGAAGTTTGATGTGTATCAGAATCGATATTCACAACACCTCGATCATGACTGAGATCAAATTCTTCAATCAAATCCACAAAACGTGATTGACCAATAGCCTTAATCACTGCATCCACCTCAATCGTAAACTCTGAATCCTTGATTGGGGATGGACGACGGCGACCGGAAACATCCGCTTCTCCAAGTTCCATGCGGATACACTCTAGCGCCGTAACCTTTCCTTCACTATCTGTCAAAATCTTCGTCGGTTGCGTTAACCAGCTAAATGCAACACTCTCTTGCTTGGCAAACTCATATTCGAATTCATATGCCGTCATTTCAGCTTGTGTCCGCCGATACAGCATTTTTACATCACTTGCACCTAAGCGAACAGAACAAGTAGCGGCATCAATCGCTGTATTCCCTGCACCAATGATGGCAACTTTCTTTCCAATAAAATCCTCACGCATCGGTGGTGTCTTTGTCGTTTCAACAAAATTAATTGCGTCGTAAACGCCGTTCGCATCCTCGTCTTCTATACCAAGCATCGGGACTTTAGACAACCCAACTGCCAGCACAATTGCATCGTAAGCGTTTTCAATTTCATTTACAGAAATATCTCTTCCAATCATTGTATTCGTACGGATCTCAACACCCAGTTTTTCTACTTGCTCCACTTCCCATAATGACACTTCCTGTGGCAAACGGAACGAAACAATACCGTACGTATCAAGTCCACCGGCATGTTCTTTTGCTTCAAAAATAGTTACTTTAAATCCAAGACGGGCAAGTTCTCGGGCAGCAGATAAGCCAGCAGGCCCACCACCTACAATTGCAACTGTTTTTCCATTATCTTCACCAGCTTCAAACAATTGTTCATTATTTTTTATTGCCCAGTTTGTTGCGTGTCGCTGCAAATTCCCAATCATGATAGGTAAAGAGGCATCGTTTAACACGCAGGCACCTTCGCAAAGGTCTTCCGTTGGGCATACTCGTGAACAGCTTGCTCCCACTGGGTTTGCCTCCATAATGACTTTAGCTGATCCTTTCATATTTCCAGAGGCAATCTTTTTAATAAAAGATGGAATATTAATGTCTGTCGGACAGGCTGTAATACAAGGTGCATCGTAACAGTAAAGACATCGATTTGATTCATCCATAGCTTCCTTAGGTGATAAATCAGGTTCAATCTCATTGAAATTAAGCGATAAATCCTTCAGTGAAGTCGTTTTATCCCTAAATCGGTTCATATGCATAATGACGCCCTCCTCATTTTTACATGTGGCCTAGATTGTTTTATAGTCTGTATAAAATCAATAGCTGCGCTTTCCGCTTGTCGACATTTTCAAAGCAGTTTCAAGTAAAACATTAACCCCTTTTACACAATCTTCCCATTCAGTCAGTTCGTCTTCGGCATGGCTTTTTCCATTAATACTTGGAACAAAGACCATTGCAGAAGGGATATAGCTTGCTAAGAACTGTGCATCATGACCAGCCCCGCTAACCATTTTTTTATAGGAATATCCCAGTGACTTTGTGGATTCCTCTAGTAGATCAACCACCTCATTATTGAACCAAACAGTATCCCGTCCCCATAACTTTCTAACCTTAACATCACAGCCCTCTTTTGCAGATGACTGAGTAAGTTCCTGGATGATGTCCTCTACTTGGTTAATCGTATCCGGATTCTGGTGTCTTGCTTCAAGTGAAAAGACAACTTTATTCGGGATAACCGTGTGTACATTCGGATAAACATTCAATCTTCCCATTGTATACACTAAATTATTATCAAGGGCATTCAATTTCCTGCGGGCTTCTGCAATTAAATTATTTGTCCCGAAAAGAGCATCCTTCCTCATATTCATAGGTGTTGTTCCTGCATGGTCTGATTCACCAGTTACTTCTATTTCATAACAAACCATTCCTAGGACACATTCAACAACCCCAATAGAAGTAGATTCCCGCTCCAGAATTGGACCTTGTTCAATATGTAACTCCAAAAAAGCAGTGGCCTCTTCAAGACGATTCTTGTAGTCACCAGAGTATCCGATTGACTGCAGTGCATCCTTAAACACGACTCCCCCTGCATCCACTTTATTCATCATAGTGGATTTTTCAAACTTTCCAGAAAGAACGCCTGACGACATCATTGAGGGCTCAAATCTTGCACCTTCTTCATTTGTAATGTTTACAACTGTGACAGGAATTTGCGGTTTAATCTCGTTTTCAACTAATGTTCGAATTACCTCTAATCCAGCTAATACCCCCAAAACTCCATCGAATCTGCCGCCTTTCTTTACGGAGTCCAGGTGTGATCCTATAACGATTGGCGGCTTATCTTCAACACCTTCAAGCGTTGCATAAATATTCCCCATGTCATCGACCTTGACAGACAGACCTAATTCCTCACAGCAAGAACAAAAAAAGTCCCTCGCTAAGCCATCTTCTTCAGATAACGCTAGACGAGTTACTCCGTTGTTTTTGGTCCGTCCAAAATCAGCAAAACGTTCCATCGTATTCTTAAGTCTTTCGCCATTAATTAACAGCCCTTCTTTTTTCATCTAATACAACCTCCCTTATAGGTAGAAATCAAATATTAGGTGTAATCCAGTACCTAATTATTTAATTATTACACAAGCCTTCAGGTTTTTCCGCGGATTTTAAAGTCTCTTCCAAAAATTCAGTTAAATTTAATTATACTTGCATAATCCAATTGCAAAATGCAAATTGATATATATTTACTTTACAATAGGAAAAAAGTGATCACAATGTACAATATGTATAGCAATCTACCACTTCATTTAACATTTAGTCCATGCTGTGGACGGAGGGATCGGTTCTATTTTCAGCTAATGCGGTCAATGCGGACTGGGAAACGAGGGTATGAGATAGAAAAAAGCCCCCTACTGCTTATGGCAATATATTGATGTACATTGGCACTAACAGCTTCCTATTCAAAGGGCTTTTCTTAAATTTACATTTCTTTATTAACCAATATCTTCAAAACACCGTTCGACACAATCTCGTTCGTTTGTTTCACTACCTTTTGGTTTATTGTTACAACACCCGTGCCGTTTTCCTTGTCGAGCAAATCGGTAACTTCAAGTTCAACATGAATTGTGTCATGAATAAATGTTGGTTTAGTGAAGCGCAGGTGCTCAATGCCATAAAAAGCAGCGACTACCCCTGGTTCCATAATCTGCAGCCCCATCGCAACGGACAAAACAAGCATTCCATGCGCAATCCGTTGCTGATACGGGGTATTCTTTTCGGCATACTCTTTATCCGTATGAAGTGGGTACCAGTCCCCACTGTACGCGGAGAACATGACAAGATCTGTTTCCGTAATCGTACGCCCTCTTGAAGTCCAGGTTTCCCCCACTTCATAGTAATCATATTTTTTATCAAGCACTGACTGTCAACCCCCTATTGTTTCAATTGGGACGCGGGGACAGGTTCCTTGTCCCGACCAGGGACAAGGAACCTGTCCCTCAGACCCACTTAAGCTGATTGTTTTTCTGTTTTCTTTTCGAAGATTTGGCTTGCTTCTGGTTTGGTGATCAGTGATATTCCGACAAAGGATACGGTTGAGATGATTAGGGCAATTGCACCGGTATCAAGGGCTGGGACGTATATTTCTTTCACTTTTAAAATGTATAGTCCGATACTGAATACGAATCCTAGTGCGGAAGACCAAATAGCGGCAATTCGAGTTGCCCGCTTCCAATATATTCCGATACTTAAAACTGGGACAAGTGAGGCAACGAAAATCCCCCATGAAGCATTCCCCAGCCAGCCAACCAAATCTGGTGGGTTAATGGACAGCAAAAAGGTTAGTACGATTACAGATAAGGTAATCCACCTTGATAAGGCAAGCTCCTTCTTTTGCGGTATTTTTTCACCTTTTTTGTAAATTTGCTGGTAAATATCCCTGACAATTGAAGAACTAGCGACTAATAAAAACGCCTCACTTGTCGACATGATTGCGGCCATAACAGCTGCGAAAATCAGTCCCGCCACAACAGGATGGAAAAAGTTTTCGATGAATAGTGGCGCAACAAGGTCGGGGGACGATGGTGCTGCCATTTCCCCGCGTTCAACCATCACCTTCGTATACAGTCCGACAAACCACAGCAATGCTGTAATGGCATAGGTTGATGCCGCAATCACACATGCCCACTTCAGCATCGATACCTTCTTGATCATGTAGAACTTCGATACCACGTGTGGCTGTCCTTGATGCCCGATCACGTAAATAAAAAAGTAGGAAATAAATGCAAAGATGCCAATTGGACCTGCAGTATGATAGGCGTTAACCATATCCGGGTTAATTGCAGAAACCTCTGCATTCAATTGGTTCATGCCCCCAACCATTTTCATGCCGCCAATAAATACGATTAACGAACCGACCACCATGACAATCATTTGAATCAGGTCGGTCCAAACGGCACTGATCATGCCACCTGCAACAACATAAACGGTTAAGATTGCTACCCCGATAAACAATGCTAATTCATAATTCACGCCAAGAACAGTTTGCAGCATATTTCCAAGCGCTTTATACTGCGCCATCTGGTACCCAATTGCGCCACCAAGAATAGCAAGTGCTGTAATGCCGCGGACAGCTTTACTGTTGTAGCGAACTTCCAAAATATCCGGGATAGTCATGGAACCAAACTTCTCGGCTATTTTACGCATTGGCTTGGCAAGGATTAAGAAGCTGACAAAAATACCCGCTGTTGCAAAAATACCAATCATAAAGACAGGGTAGCCGTTAGCGTAAACCAGCCCAGTCAGCCCGATGAAGCCGTAGCCTGACATTGTTGTCGATGATACAGCCAGAGCAACAAGCCACGGACCAAATCTGCGTCCGCCAGTGTAATACGTGTCCATGTCCTTTTGGTGCTTCATCGAGTACAATCCTATCCCCATAATCACAAGTAAATATAAGACACCGATTAGCAATATAATGTTATGCCCCTCCACTAACTATCCTCTCCCTCATGGTTCCTGAATGCGAATATCCCCCAAAGCCATGCAGCAATTATTGATGCTGGCCAAAATATAAAAAACATAAATGTCATTAACGGTGACAATCCAAACATATCAATACCCACCCCTATTGTTTAAAAGTTCTTGCCGCTGCTAACTGTTAAAATTAGGTTTCTGCTTCTCAATAAAAGCATTAATTCCTACTTTTACATTTTCAGTTTGAAAAACATGCCCAAAATTCTTCGCTTCCAATTGAAGTCCGTCAGCTAACGAAAGTTCATACCCATCGTCTATTGATTTTTTCGCGAACAAAAGAGCCTCCTTTGAAAAGCTAGAGATTTTTTCAGCTAGCTGCAGTGCTACGTTCATGGACTCCCCTTCACCTACGATCTTAGTCACAAGACCGGTAGCCATTGCCTCATCAGCCAATAAAAGCCTGCCAGTGAATATCAGTTCCTTCGCTTTCGCCTTTCCGACTAGCCTTGGAAGCCGTTGCGTTCCCCCTGCCCCGGGAAACAATCCTAGCGTAATTTCCGGAAGGCCGATCTGGATTTGTTCTTCTGCTATCCGCAGGTCACAGGACATGGCGAGCTCACAGCCCCCTCCCAATGCTGAACCATTTAATGCAGCAATCGTAGGAACTGCCAGCCTTTCTAATTTATTCAACGGATGCTGTAAACCAAGTGACTTTTCTTTTGCATAATCAACACCTTTACCAGTCCAATCTGGAAATTCCTTAATATTTCCGCCCGCTACAAACATCTTCTCTCCACCACCGGTCAGGATGACTACTGAAATTGACTCATCTGCTTCAATTTCCCCAATCACTTCTGCCAACTGAAGGATCACATCCCCACTCAGAACATTTACTGGTGGATTATCGATGACAATGGTAGCGATTTTCCTTTGTTTAAACCATGTTACGACCGGTTGTTTCTTCATGTCCAACACCACCCTTTTCGCCATACGTTTTTCTTAACAAAAACTTTTGCACTTTGCCGGATGGCGTTCTTGGCAATTCATCAACAAAGACAACCTTACGCGGCTTTTTATAACTTGCCAGCCGCTCCTTACAATAATCAATCACCTCTGATTCCGTTAGATTGACCCCCTCCTTTTTTACAATAATGGCGCAGACCGCCTCGATATATTTGGCGTCAGGAATGCCAATGATCGACGCATCAACAATCTTTTCCTGTCGCATTAACACATCCTCAATTTCTGCTGCGTAAATGTTCTCACCGCCGCTGCGAATCATATCTTTCTTGCGGCCGGCAATTGTCAAATAGCCATCTTCATCAAAGTTTCCAAGATCACCGGTATAGCACCAGCCATCAATAAAAGTCTCGGCTGTTGCTTCAGGTTTTTGCCAGTATTCACTGGAAACAACAGGGCCCTTAATTGCGATCTCACCTATCTCACCAACTGCAAGCGAATTTCCGGTTTCATCGACAATTTTTATATCGGTTAATGGCAACGGCTTGCCGACGGTATGTCCTTTACTAACAACATCGCTAGGATCCAGTGAAGCTGCAATCGGTGTACCCTCTGTTAATCCATAAACCTGGCTGATACCAATATGTGGATACCTTTGATACATTTTTTCGACCGCCCACGGCATTAACGAATCGCCACCTGTATAAATGTGTTTCAAATTTTTTAATTCCAAAGAATCAGCTGCTTCATTCAGCATTTCGTAAATCATAAATGGATACAGAAAACAATCACTTACCTTTTCATCCTCCATAACTGTTAACACTCGGTTGATATCGAATCCCTTGCTTTTTGTAATGATCACGGTTCCACCTGCCAGCAGAATCGGCAGGGCAATATCTTCCATCGCGCCAACATGGTAGAGTGGCCCTGCTGTCATACCAATTTCCTGTCCGGTAAAATTCCATTTCATCACCTGTATCGCGGAAAACCAATATGTATTTGCGTGGGTCCAAACTGCGCCCTTTGGCCTTCCAGTCGTGCCGGATGTATACATCAACATAACCGGATCATCCATTTTAATAGAATCCGTATCCAGTTCAGCTGCACTGCTGCAATTCAACACATCAAAGTCCAGCGCCCAGTCCGGACTCGGCTGGCCAGTATTTGCCAGACAAATATATTCCTGAACCGCAACTTCATCACGAAGCCCTTCCAGTCGGCTGGCAATACCCGAATGAAAGCATAGTACCTTTACTCCCGAATCGTTTAGAGCATATTGAAATTCATCACTCGACAGACGAAAATTCAACCTGACAGCAATCGCACCGAGCTTAGCTGCGGCAAAATACAGACCGAAATATTCCAGGCAGTTGTACAGCAGAATTCCCACGCGATCACCTTTTTCAACGCCCAGCTCTTTCAGCTTATTCGCATAGCTGTTTGAAAAATAATCCAGTTGCTCGTATGACCACGATGCCTCTTTTTCAAGCTGGAGTGCCACTTTTCTTTGATCCGATTGATTCCCGTGGTGCATAACTCCTCTTGTCATATAACCTAAATCCAAACGATTACCCCCTTCTTTGTAAGCGCATACATATTGAAAATCGGCTTGCATTTCCTTCCTTCTATTAATGCAAATAACGTGCCAACTATAAAAATCCATTATGGACAGCAATTCAACGCCTTATGAAATTGGGGTTTTCCAATATTCTGGAATGATCGTTAGACAGATAGCAATTACGCCGTGACAAGCATACCAATAAGAAAATTCCGAATTATTGGAATGGATTCCAACAATCCGGAATTTACGGCAAAAATCAACACGAAATATAATACTTTTTTATTTTGGCATAAAGGCTCGATTTGCCAATCCCTAAAACCTCAGCCACCTTCAATTTATCATAATGATGCTTCTTTAATTCCCGCTCGATAATACTTTTCTCTGTGTCATCCATTAATTCTTTTAACGGTTTATTCTCCGTATTGTCATGACTGGTTGTTAAATAACTTGGCAGGGAATGAATATCAATCGTATCACCTTCAGATAGATGAACAGCAACTTCAATAGCATTTTCCAACTCCCGAATGTTGCCTGGCCAATGATAGTGGTTAATCAGTGCCATTGCATCCTCATCAATCAAGTTAATTCGCTTACCCATTCGGGTAGTAATCTTTTTTAGAAAATGATACGCGAGAATACTTAAGTCCTCCCTGCGTTCCCGTAATGGCGGGAGTACAAGCTGTGCAGCATTGATCCGGTAAAATAAATCCTCGCGAAACTCGGAAAGCTCGATCATTTTTTCAATAGGCATGTTGGTAGCGGTTATAATGCGGACATCAACCTTCTCTGATTGCAGCGCACCGACCGGTTCAATTTCTTTCTCCTGCAGAACACGCAGCAATTTAACCTGCATGTAATCAGGCATGTCGCCAATTTCATCAAGAAAAATGGTCCCACCATCAGCGAACTTAAATTTGCCCATCTTCCCACCTTTTTTAGCGCCCGTGAAGGCGCCCTCCACATACCCAAAAAGTTCCGATTCCAGCAAATGTTCCGGGATTGAACCGCAATTAACCTTTACAAACTGTTTGCGGCTGCGCTCACTCAACTGATGAATACTGTGGGCAATCAATTCTTTCCCCGTACCGCTTTCGCCTCTGATTAAAACCGAAATATCGCCGCTGGCAAGCTTCAAAACCCTGTCCTTTAATTCGAGAATTTTAACCGATCTCCCGACTAAGTCCTGCAGCGAGTAGTTGACGCCATTCGTCTTATTCCATTCCTGTTGATAGAAATTCAATTCCGTAAGAAGATTTTTAATATGCACATTCATTTTCTTCCACTTCTCCAGGTCACTGAAAATAACCGTACCAATCGCACCTACCACTTCATTATTATCGAAAATTGGAATCCTGTTTGCTACCACATAACTACCCCTGACCAGCTGCAAATCAGAGATTTCGTCCTTTCCCGTCTTAGCAACAATATGCATCCTCGTGTTCTCAATAATCATTTCCACATGTGCACCAGTTGCATCGCTTTCCGTTACCCCGAGGAAGCGGCAATAATTAGCACTCATATATTCAATAATCCCATCACGATCCACAATCACAACCCCATCATAGACACTCTCAAAAAAACGCTTCACATTCCCCTCTTCAAAAAAACGCACCCCAGTTTCCACAACACCACCCCACTGTTAAACACACATACTATAAACCTATTTTAGCACAGGTGAGATGTGGGCGTGGGGTTGGGTGTGGGCCGTGGGGTTGGGTTGCGGCTGGGTCGCGGGGACAGGTTCCTTGTCCCACTGTGCGTCTCCCGGGTTTGCTGTATTGTGGCCTGAGTTCGCCAGGCTGTCACCGGTTCACTGCAATCTTGCCCGGGTTAGCAGCCTCTTCTCTCGAGTTCCCAGTGGGACAAGGGACCTGTCCCCAAGTCCCAAATTAAACAATCATAACCACAGGACCATAATTATATAGTAAAATAAGTACTATTAATCTATGAAATCAAGCGGAGGAATTTTGATGAGGGAAATTATATTAACTTTGGCAGGCATTATAAATAACATTCATGATACGTTAATCGATATGTTTGGTCTGCAAATGACGGACAAGGAACTCCACTTTTGGATTATAGGCATCATCGGGATTATCACTTTCTTCTTTGTATATGTCTGCTTCAAGATAATCGAAGCAATGAAATGGAGTATCACAATTCTATCATTCATCTATACATTCACCGTTATGGTCGTCCTGGTCTTTGCAATAGAATTGCAGCAGGCGGTAACCAATCGCGGCAATATGGAATTCGCCGATGCCGTGATGGGATTATGGGGGTTTCTCGTGTTCTTCATGATTTATTTCGTACTGGCCGTAATCATTTATATTATCGTTAAAATGGTCAAAAGAAAATAAGGGCGGGACGGAGGGACAGGTTCCTTGTCCCGCCCTGGGACGCGGAACCTGTCCCTCCGTCCCGCTAAACCAAAATCACCCACAAAATAAATGTCACGATTATGGACACAACGCCTTGAATCAGTGTTCCGGCTGTTTGGGCTTTATATGCTTGTGTCACTGACATACCGCTAAACTCTTTAACGACCCAGAAATAGCTATCATTCACGTGGGATACTACCATTGCCCCGGCTCCAATAGCCATAACCACTAATGCAAGCGGTACTGCTCCAGTTATGCCTAATTGCGGAAGCAGCGGCGCGACCAATGTAGAGGTAATGACTAACGCCGCTGTTGAGGATCCCTGTGCTGACTTTAAGGCTGCAGCGATTAAGAATGGAATAAACACAAACATTGCCCCTGTAAAAAACGCATTTTCACCAAATCCTTGGATAAAATCTGCGACAGGAGTAGCTTTAATAACGGAACCAAAGGCGCCACCTGCACCGGTAATCAGGAGAATTGGTGCTGATTCCTTAATAGCGATTCCAACCCACTCTGTCATTGTTTTTTCGTTATACTCCGGCAACAGTAAGAACGCGAATAGGACCCCAATTAATAGTGCAACTACTGGCGATCCAAGAAATAATAATATGTCAAAAATCGTACCGGTCCATCCTGCAAAGGAAATAACAGAACTAAACGCGATTAATAGAATCGGAATAACAATCGGTGCAAATGATTTAACCGTTGATGGCATTTCACCGAATTCTTTTAAAATAGTATCATAATCATATGCCAGTTCTTCATCATCTTCACCCTCGACCTTGATTTTCGTCCCTACCTTCATTGCCCATAAATAACCCGCAATTATTGCCGGAATGGATACAATAATACCCATTAAAATAATCGTGCCAAGATAATCTTCCGCGCCAATATTGCCAGCGGCTGCGATCGGCCCGGGTGTTGGCGGGACAAGTGTGTGGGTAGCAAACAAACCGGTTGCTAACGCAATTGCCATTGAAGCAATCGCTACTTTTGCCCGTTTTGCAAGTGCTTTTTGTAAGGAAGACAAAATGATATAGCCCGAGTCACAGAATACCGGAATACTTACGATAGCGCCGATGAGGCTCATTGCCATTTGCGGCCGCTTTTCCCCGACAATCCGCAAAACAACCTCGGCCATACGTAATGCCGCACCTGACTTTTCCAAAATCACTCCAATAATTGTACCGAAAACAATAACCAGACCAATACTGCCCATCAATCCGCCAAAACCATTATTAACAGCTTCAATAACGGTTGAAAGGGGAAGACCAGCTAAAATACCAATGCCAAATGCTGCAATTAATAGCGATAGAAACGGATGCAGCTTTAATTTCGCGGTAGCAAAAACAATAAACAGCACACTAACAACAATTAATACTATAAGACCAAAACCATCCATATTTTCACCCCTTATTTAGTAAAGTTGTTCCCTGCAAACAACTCCGTCTAACTACATAATATTAAGGATTGTATCAATGTATTCGCATGGGTCACGGAGACAGGTCTCGCGTCCCGCCATTGCAGTCATTTAGTCTGATCAATCCGATTGATGTAAATGCTCATCACACCCATCGGTCATTCAATTAATCTACCTTGTAATTCACCAAAACATATACTATATTAGATTAATATTATTTTTTAGAATATTTCAATGAGTCAAAGAAAGGAGTTTCATCATGATTACACTAATTAAGAACGGTGAAATCTATACACCAGACTACATAGGGAGCCAAAGCATCCTGCTAATCAATGACAAAATAGCTAAAATAGGAGAAATTAATGAAGCTGATCTCGCAAATCTACCCTTAGATGTAGAAGTGATTGATGCCAGTGGGTTAATTGTTGCACCCGGCATAATCGATCCTCATGTGCATTTAATCGGAGGCGGTGGAGAAGGTGGATTTGCAACCAGAACACCCGAACTTCAATTAAGTGGCGTAATAAGCTCGGGGATTACCACTGTTGTTGGTTGTCTCGGAACTGACGGCACAACAAGACACATGACCTCCTTGCTAGCAAAAGCACGAGGGCTTGAGGAAGAGGGTATAACAACTTACATTTATACTGGCAATTATCACATACCCACTCCTACCATAACGTCATCAGTGAAAGATGACATTATTCTTATTGATAAGATTATCGGGGCTGGGGAAATTGCAATTTCAGATTCACGATCGGCTCAACCCGCTATTCAGGAAGTTGCAAAGTTAGTTGCGGAGGCAAGAATTGGGGGCTTATTGAGCAAAAAGGCAGGCGTCACTCATTTTCATGTCGGGATCGGTAAAGAGCGTTTGAAATTTTTACATACCCTTTTGGAAGATTATGAGATTCCACCCGCTAACATTTATGCGACGCATATTACCAGAAGCAGGGAACTTGTCAATGACGCGATAGCATTGGCTAATAAGGGAGCTTTTGTAGATATTACGGCCGACAAAGATTCAGGAAAGTGGATCCAATATTATAAGGAAAATAATGGGGATATAGAACAGCTTAGCTTATCGTCGGATGGGAATGGCAGTTTACCTAAATTCAATGCAAAAGGAGAATTAATCGGATTTGGGGTGGCTTCCCAACAGACCTTATACAACCAAATCACTTCTGCCATTAAGGATTATCAATTACCAATATCAGAAGTACTTTCGTTTGTGACCCGGAACACGGCTAGGGCACTTCGGTTAGAAAAAAAGGGGTCCTTAAAAGAAGGCTTCGATGCCGATATTTTAATGATGGACAAAACTACATTTGAACTTGAACATGTCCTTGCAAAAGGACAGCATATGCTTAAAGAAAAAAGAATTCTGGTAACAGGAACGTTTGAATAACCTTAGAAAGGATGAACAGAATGAAAAGAAAACCAACCTTACTTGAAGCTTTTATACCAATTATCATGATGTTATTCCTTTTAGCAATTGGCTACGGGGTGTACGGGTTTAGTCCGGAACCTCTATTAATACTTGCATCCATCTTTGCCGGATTTATCGCGCTGCGTGTCGGTGTTGGCTGGGATGAAATGATGCTCGGCATTCGTGAAAAACTTGATATGGCAATGCCTGCGATACTAGTATTAATCTCGATAGGTATTTTGATCGGAACCTGGATGATTTCTGGAACGATTCCAATGATGATTTATTATGGATTGGAATTGATTAATCCAAGGTTCATCGTTCTTATTGCATTCGTAGTTACGGCCATCATCTCCATTGTGACCGGTACATCCTGGGGATCAGCCGGCACTGTCGGAGTTGCGCTAATGGGGATCGCCATCGGCTTAGGTGCATCATTACCTGCAACAGCGGGCGCAATTGTTGCTGGATCGTATTTCGGTGATAAACTTTCACCATTATCAGATACAACAAACCTTGCTCCCATTGCTGCCGGAAGTGAATTATATGAACATATAAAACATATGCTTTATACAACAATTCCAGCTGCAGTTATATCCATGATTGTTTATACATTTGTTGGATTTAACTTGTCGGATAATGGGGTTTCGACTCCGGAAGAAACAAGCGCCATGCTGCAAACCTTAGGCGAGATGTTTGATTGGAATCTTTTATTATTATTACCGCCAATTGTGGTTCTTTACGGCTCAATCACAAAAAAACCTACACTCCCTACTATTATTTTTT
Organism: Virgibacillus phasianinus; assembly: GCF_002216775.1. Taxonomy (GTDB): domain Bacteria; phylum Bacillota; class Bacilli; order Bacillales; family Amphibacillaceae; genus Virgibacillus_F; species Virgibacillus_F phasianinus. The sequence goes on along the minus strand of NZ_CP022315.1, from coordinate 2,025,587 downwards.
CATCGATTCTTGCCGGGATCATCGCAAATTTATATCAGGGATTTTCGTTAACAGATATCTTTGCTTCCGTTGTTACCGGATTTGACGTTTCCATGGTTAACAAGCCTGGCTTCGATTCCGAGGGAGTAATTTTTGAAGTAACAAGATTGGTAAATCAAGGCGGAATGCAGTCTATGACAAGTGTTATTTTGATTGCTTTTAGTGCATTTGCCTTTGCCGGTATTATTACAAAGGCAGGTGCCCTGGATGTCATAATGGACGCTTTATTGAAGGTCGTAAAAAAGACTGGGGATCTTATTTTATCAACGGTTGCCTCATGTATAACAATGGCACTTGTAACAGGTAACTCTTACCTTTCCATTATTGTTCCAGGTGAGCTGTTTAAAGAAACATATAAAAAGAAAAATTTGCAGGCAAAAAATTTATCAAGAACATTGGAAGACTCTGGTACAGTAGTAGTTCCGCTAATTCCCTGGTCGTCAGCAGGTGTATACATGGCCGGAGTACTAGGTGTACCTACTTTGAGTTATGCCCCGTGGGCTATCCTGTGCTACACAGGATTTATAATCGCCATTATTTTGGGCTATACAGGAATTGGAATTAAGAAAATTAGCGAGGAGTCACGGAAAGAAAAGGCTAGTTAGGAACCTGTCCCTATGTCCCACCTCAAAGCCAGAACCAGAAACACTCCACCTCTACATCACACTAAATTTCTCATTCTTCAAATCGGTAATAAACATATGCCCTGGTGAATGGGTGATCATAATCTCCGGCTTTACATGCATCGCGATTGCCTGTGGGGTTACACCGCAGGCCCAGAAAACGGGAACTTCGCCTTCTTTGATAGTGACCTTATCACCAAAATCCGGATTGTTTATGTTGGTAATGCCGATGCTTTCCGGATTTCCTATATGAACGGGTGCGCCGTGGACAGATGGGAAGCGGCTTGTAACCTGGACAGCGCGAACAACATCTTTTTCTGGCATTGGCCGCATACTGACTACGGTTGGGCCTTCGAATGGGCCGGCTTTTACCGTAGGAATATTAGTTTGATACATAGGTACATTACAGCCTTCCTCGATGTGGCGGATCGGGATGCCGTTTTCCAGCAATGCTTCTTCAAATGTAAAGCTGCAGCCAATCAGAAACCCGACCATGTCTTCTGTCCATATATCCGCAATGTCCGCTTTCTCTTCTATAAAAACACCATTTCGATAAACGCGATACCTTGGTATATCCGTCTGCAAATCTGCTCCTGGTGCAGCTAACACTGGAATAGCAGAGCCAGGTTCGGTGACATCGATAATTGGACAGGCTTTCGGATTACGCTGACAAAAGAGCAGGAACTCAAATGCCAGCTCTTTTGGCAGAACTGCTAGATTTGCCTGAATATAGCCGTTTGCTAAACCTGATGTCGGCTTCGACCACTCACCACCGCGAATCAGCTGGCGTGCTTCTTCTGGAAGAAACAATTTCCTATCGTTCATTGTGAAGCCCCCTATTTTTTCTTACTCAAATAACTGCGGAATTCCGTTAAATAAAGAATACAAGCCCATAATAGCCATGGCAATAACAACGATTATACCAGTTAACGTCATCCATTTCGGATGTCTGTAATCACCTACTATTTTGGATCGATAAGCCGCAACTAGCATAACACCAAGTGCAATCGGCAAAATCAGTCCATTAAGCGATCCTACCAAAACGAGAATTTTTACCGGTTGTCCTACAAAATAAAATACAACAGTGGAGACCGCAATAAATCCGACGATAATGTATTTATGATATTTTTCCAGCAGCGGGCTGAACGTTCGTATAAAAGAAACAGAAGTATACGCTGCTCCTACTACAGAAGTGATCGCTGCTGCCCAGATGACAATACCGAATAATTTATACCCAACATTACCTGCCGCCTGATGGAAAACGGATGCCGGGGGATTTCCGGGATCAAGCACGAACCCTGTGGCAACAACTCCAAGCGCCGCCAGGAACAGGAAAATTCGCATAATTGATGCTACACCAACCGCTAGAACCGAGCTCTTCGTCACCTCTGGCAGCATTTCCTTCCCTTTAATACCGGCATCAATTAAGCGATGACCGCCAGCAAAGGTGATATAGCCACCAATCGTTCCGCCGACTATGGTAACAATCGCTAAAATATCAATTTTTGCTGGAACAAACGTGTTAACAACCGCTTCTCCCACGGGTGGTTGAGCGGTAAACATCACGTAGATGGTTAAGCCAATCATGACAAATCCAAGCAGTTGTGTGAAACGGTCCATGAGACGCCCTGCTTCTTTCACGAGAAAAATTCCGATTGCCAGCACTCCGCTTAGCAGTGCACCAGTTTTGGGCGAGATGCCGAATAGGACATTTGTTCCGAGGCCGGCTCCCGCAATGTTTCCAATATTAAATGCCAGCCCACCGGCGACGATTAATATGGCAAGAATGTAACCAAGTCCCGGTAATACAGCGTTTGCAATATCCTGTGCACGTTTTTCGGAAACAGCAATGATTCGCCAAATATTCAGTTGCGCTATTATATCAATCCCTATGGAAATTAAAATTACAAAACCGAAGCTTGCCATCAGTTTTTCAGTAAAAACAGTTGTTTGTGTTAAGAATCCAGGTCCAATAGCAGATGTAGCCATTAGAAAAACTGCACCCATGTACACGCTTAAATTCGATTTTTGGTTATTTCTCATGATAGTTAGTTCCCCTCTGTACAGTTTTTCATCTTTGTGGTGGGACGGAGGGACAGGTTTCTTGTCCCTATGTTTTAGGGACAAGAAACCTGTCCCCGTGTCCCGTCCCCATGTCCCGCTATAGAAAGTCTCCTATTTTGGCTACTTCGATGTTTTCGCTGCGTAGTGCTTGTGGTATTTTTTTGGCAAATTCCAATGCGGATTTGCCGTCACCATGAATACATACGGTATGTGCCTTGATTAAAACATCTGAACCTTTAGTGGACTCCACCTTATTTTCCTTCACCATGCGGATGACTTGATTGATGGCAACCTGATGATCAGTGATTAAGGCGTTTTTTTCCTGACGTGAAGTAAGTGAGCCGTCTTCCTGATAGGTTCGATCTGAAAAAACCTCATGCGCCGTACGAAGCCCGGTTTTCTCTCCTGCTTTTACCAATTCAGATCCTGCTAGTCCAAACAAAATGAGTTCTGGATCCACTTGATAAACCGCTTCGGCAATAGCCTCTGAAAGTACCGCGTTTTTTGCTGCCATGTTGAACAGGGCGCCATGTGGCTTCACATGCTGCAGTTTACCGCCTTCCGCTCGCACAAATCCGTGCAAAGCACCAATTTGGTAAACAACGAGATCATAGGCCTCCTGCGGTGTAATGTTCATATTCCGGCGACCGAATCCAATCAGATCCTGAAGCCCCGGATGGACACCAATTCCAATATCTTTTTTCAGAGCAAGCTTAACAGTCTTGCGCATGGTTGCTGGATCACCCGCATGAAAGCCACAGGCAATATTGGCCGAGGTCACATAATCCAGAATTTCCTCATCATTACCAATTTTGTATGCTCCAAAGCTTTCTCCCAAATCACAATTCAAATCTACAATATCTGCCATATTATCCACCTCATTATTTTTAAAAATGTTGTTTTTTTACTTCGGCTTTAATTGCGATGCCGAAGTTCTGCATATTCTTCAAATGATAAAACTTATATATTTATAAACTGATCGAAAAACTTGGTATTTGACTCGTACTAATAGAGCAAAATCCCTTATATTTTCCAATCCTCAACTCTAGCTTATCCACTTTTAAACTTTAACCGAATTCCCTGCTTTAATTGTTGGATATTATTTTCCTGCTCCAGATAAAGTTGTTGCGCCGCTTCGACTGTAATTTTTTTAAAGCTAAGCGAATCGCCCGGTTTGGCCTGGGCAATCAGTGACATGTCAACAGAAGCAATCTGCCCTATTTTTGGATAGCCGCCAGTCGTTTGTCTGTCAGCCAGTAAAACTATGGGATTTCCATCGGGCGGCACCTGAATAGAGCCAAAAGCAACTGCTTCCGAAATCAAATCCTCGGGTTCTGACAGACTTAATTTTGCGCCTTGTAAACGGTAGCCCATGCGATCAGATTGCGGGGACACGTCATAGGATTCCTTAAACAAGTTTTGCTTACTTTCCTTGGTAAATAAATGAAATTGACGTCCCGGGATTACCTGAATGGTTGACTCCCCGGAAAGGAATGGGCTGATGGAAGACGTGATGGACCAGCCGATATCGCCGAACGGTTCATCCGTGTCGGGTATTAATGCTTCCATTATTACCTTGGACAGGTCGGTCATCAAATTGGTCTCCAACCGGTCATCGGCTTTTAATGCGCGACCATGAAACCCACCAATTTCTGCGCGTAAATAGGTAGAACTGCTGTCCATTATTTCAGGGACCTTGAATCCGCCTGCGATTGACAAATACGTACGGCAACCGCTTTGGTGCGCGCCGAACTGCAGCTTACTACCTTTTTTCACAAAAATTGTACGCCACATTCGGACGGACTTCCCATCAATGGCTGGGGACAAATCACCGCCGCACAGCGATATAAGGGCATCCTTTTCAAAGAGGATAACTGGCCCGGCTAAGGTAATTTCCAAGGTTGCCGCGTCCTCATCATTTCCGACCAGGAGATTGGCAATCCTGTGTGCCAACGGATCCATGACACCGCTCGCAATTACGCCAAATTTCTGATAACCATGCCTGCCAAGGTCCTGAATCGTTGAAAGCAGGCCCGGCTTGATTATTTTAAGCATCAATCATGTTCCTCCCAATTGCTGTATTCTTCTAGACTAATGGAACGAAATACCAATTTATCACCCGCCGCAAGCAAGCTTGGCGGATCCAGTTCAGGTCGAAACAAGCGAATCGGCGTACGCCCAATCAACTGCCAGCCCCCGGGTGTTTCGATGGGGTAAACTCCCGTCTGCTTTCCCGCAATACCGACTGTTCGTTCCGGGATTGCCAGACGTGGTGAATCACGCCTGGGTGTTGCAATTTCTTCAGGCATGCCACCGACAAAAGGAAAACCAGGAGCAAAGCCAATCATATTAATCGTGTAGTCACCTGAAGTATGAATGTCAATGACATCTTCCGGTTGGATACCATTGTGTTTAGCTACAAACTCCAAATCCGGACCAAATTCCCCGCCGTAACAGACCGGGATTTCAATCGTGCGTGAAGCAAATTGCCGATTTCCTTGTACGGATGATAAAATTGCATCCAGTTCCTCACAAACCTTTTTATATGGATGTTGCGTGTTTTTACTTACCTTTAAAATATCGTAAAAAACAGTTACCGTTGTAAAGGCAGGAATATATTCAATCATCCAGCCTGGCGGGTGTTCATCAAAATACGATGATAGAACTTGTACCCGATTTTGCGTTTCTGGCGTGATTGCATCTGCAACCTCAATAACAACGGCACGATCACCTAAAGGAGAATAAGTTACCTCCATTCCATCACCTCAAAACATATTTCCCCCACCTATCAAGGGAATGCTATACTAAGAATTAAGAAAATAACGATTGTTTCATTATAAAGGATTTGTGAATAATTTTAAAGGGACATGGGGACAGGTCCTTTGTCCCAGGGCTATGGGGGAGCTATGTATCTGTTACCTTACGCAGGATGAGCTAGGGTGCTTGGACTTGTCTTGGGGATCCTTAGGCTTTGGTCGCCCGAGTTTGAGCACGGGGCTACGGGTGCCGGTGCTGGGGCAGGGGTTGAGTCTGGTCGAGATGCCGGGACAGTGGATGAAGGCCCGGATAGGGCGAGGGCCGGGACGGTGGACCTGTCCCCATGTCCCGCAGAAAGGCAGGTGACTCGGATGAAAAAAACGCAGCATGATTTTACGGAGGGCGGCATACTGAGGCAGTTAATCATCTTTTCTGGTCCGATTATGCTTACGAATTTATTGCAGACTTCCTATCAATTTGCGGACAGTTTGTGGGTCGGGAACCTACTTGGCGGGAGTGCATTGGGTGCTGTTGCTGTATCAAGTACAATTATTTTTACCGTGCTTTCTTTTGTGATTGGCTTAAATAATGCTGCACTAACCATTTTGTCCCAGCAAAAAGGGCGCAGCGATGAAGCTGGACTGAAAAGTTACCTGAATGCATTTGTTGTCATTCTTACCATTCTCTCTGTGACGCTTGGAGCATTGGGATTTATTTTTGCTGAACAATTTTTACAGCTGCTCGGTACTCCAGAAAGTATGATGGCAGCGGCAAAATCCTATTTACAAATAAACTTTCTTGGTATGCTGTTTTTGTTCGGATATAACTTTATCAGCACTGTGCTTAGATCGCTGGGTGATAGTAAAACACCGCTGCGATTTGTTATGATTGCGGTAGCATTAAATATCGTGCTTGACCCGCTTTTCATCTCAGGTTTAGACCTTGGAGTAGCTGGAGCTGCATACGCAACCGTTATCTCTCAGGGACTGGCTTTTCTATATGGAATCATTTACGTCCTCTATCGCAAGCTGGCGCCATTTAGTGTACCGACTATTCCGACCCAACAGGAAGTTGTTTTAATTCTGAACCTCGGTATTCCGTCTGGATTACAAATGGCCGTTATATCAGCTGGTGTGGCAGCAATTATGAGTGTTGTGACAGGTTTTGGCGACGATGTTGTTGCAGGCTTTAGTGCCGCACAACGACTGGATAGTCTATTGATGCTGCCCGCGCACGCCTTAGGAACGGCAGTCAGCAGCATGGCTGGACAGAATATTGGCGTCCGTGATTGGGATAGAGTAAAAAAAATTGCCAAATATGGAGTGCTATATAACTTTTCTGTCATGCTAATTGTAGGAATTTTTGTCGTATTTTTTGCCGAGTACGGAGTCAGACTGTTTATCCAAGAAGATACAGCTGTCGAATTCGGGACAAAGTATCTCCAGATAATCGCACTATGTTATCCGTTTTTAGGGATAAACTTTATCCTAAACGGAATCGTTCGTGCATCCGGCGCAATGTACCAAGTTCTGGTACTAAACCTGATCTCATTCTGGGTGCTACGATATCCGTTGACGGCACTATTTTCAAGCATGTTCGGCGATATCGGAATAGCAATCGGAATGGGCGCAAGCTTTCTGGTAAGCAGCCTAGTCGCCTACCTCTACTACCGCCTAGGAAAATGGCACAAGAAAAAATTATTCGGGAGTTCAGGCGGGACATAGGGACAGGTCCCGCGTCCCGGTTCGGTTCGGTTCGGTCCGGTCCGGTCCGTTCCGTTCTGGCGCTGGATTGTGGCTGCGGGCCACAAGTAGACGGAGGGACGATGGACCTGTCCCTCCGTCCCAAAAGAAGGGGGTTAAGCATAGTGATTGAAGTATATACGGACGGGGCTTCGAGTGGCAATCCTGGCATGAGTGGTGCTGGAGTTTATATAAAAGCGGGTGGAAAGAGTTATGAATACGCTTTTCCTTTGGGTGAGATGTCCAACCACGAGGCTGAATTTCTTGCGGTTATCAAGGCACTGGAAATCTGCCGAGCCCATTTTCAGGATGAAATTTTATCTTTCCGCTCCGATTCAAAACTAGTCGTCGATACAGTAGAAAAGGATTTCACAAAAAACCAAACCTTTCTTCCCCTGCTCACGAAAATCAAAGAAGATGCGAGCACCTTCCCCCACTTTTTCATTAAATGGATACCCGAAAAAAGCAATACCCACGCAGACAAGCTAGCCAGAAAAGCAATCCGGGAGGGACAGTAGGGACAGGTCCCTCGTCCCGCCATTCCGCAATCATGTCCTCTATTGTAAACTGACGCTTAGAGGGACAGAAAACCTGTCCCTCCGTCCCATCAGCGAATGCGGTGAATAACGCTTTTTGATATACCTGTAATCCGTGAAAGCTGCCGAATTGCCACGCCATTCACGCCTTTCATCTCCAGAATAATTGCATTTCTTTCCGCAGGCTTCATCTGCTGCAAGGCGCTGCCATTTGGAAATCCAAGCTGACTGAGATGGTCTCTCACTTCCTCATCTGTCAACCGCACTCTTATTCGATCATCCATAAAATCATCATCATTTATTAGTTGCATATAATCGGAAAATAACTGGATAGCTTTGCTTCTGTCACTGGTAAATAAACGAAGACCAAAATCGACGTCAACCATGCTGGCATGACCGAAATATTCCTTAATACTTGTCCATTTGCACTCAAGCGCATTGGCCGCTAATCCAGCTTTTACGGGGTTTTGGTGTATGTACCGAAGAACTCTTAAGAAGGAAGGGATTGTTTCCACACTTTCACTTTTGAATCTGTCCTGAAATAGATGTCCACAGCGCTTATATTTGGCATTATACCAATAAACATAACTCGCACCAATTCTTTGAATGACCTTCGAGACGGACTCCTCCGACTCCCTGATTAATAAGTGAATATGATTATCCATCAGACAATAGCTATAAACCTCTATTTTGCTAACGGTCTTATACCTTTTGATTGTTTCCAAAATCCTGAATCTGTCTTCATCATCTTCAAAAATAGTTTGTCTGTTAATACCTCGCAGCATGATGTGGTAAATTCCATTACGACTTCTCTTTCTTGGGTTTCTTGGCATAGGGGGATGCACCTCTTTATTAAGTTATGGGGTTGCTGGGAAAAACAGCCTGTTTGGGGTATCTGGGGAAATATGAAGTAGTTTTTTGACCATTGCTCCACATAAAGATATGTCATTTTTAATCTAAAGTCAATAGGGACTGAGGGTGGGACTGAGGGACAGGTTCCTTGTCCCAGCACTGCAGTTAGCATAATTTTAAATCAAGGTTCCTTAAAAGTAATAATCCAAAATGAAGGTCAAATTTAATGTCACAAATTTGTTGAAAAATGCCACATATATGTTGTTTACTTTTAAAAACGAAGGAGTCGCCATCATAACTGACAGGCTTCTTGCATCCGGTTCGGGAATTCAGCAAACCCCAATGGGCGATTGTTCCCACAGCGTTTTAACCTAAATAAAAATTACAGGTCAAATCTAATGTAATAAAATTGTAAGGAAATACACCATATATGTTGTTTACTTTTCAAATACCGCAATAACAATAGTGAACGAGGACAACCCCTTATATCCGACAGGGAGATCAGTTGCCCAAGCGGGACGCGGGACCTGTCCCTCCGTCCCTACCTCCGTCCCTATTTCCCTCCGTCCCTATTTGTGCAATAATTAATGTGGAATGATTAGATGGAAGGGGTTTTTACTGATGATGCAAGATTTAATACTTAATCCTGAAAAAACTGCGTTGGTGGTTATAGATTTGCAAAAGGGGGTTGTTGATCATATCAACGGAAAGCCCCACCAGAATGAAAGGGTTGTGGAAAATTCGGCGAAATTGGCTGGGGCTTTTCGTGAGAAAGGTGCTCTTGTAACCCTTGTGCATGTCGATTTTCATGATGGTAAAGATGCATTGAACCCGATTACAGATGCGCCCACCCAAACTCCCGAAGGAAAGCCAAAAAATTTCAGCCAATTTATTCCGGAATTTGAACCGGTAGAAGGTGATTTGATCGTCACAAAACATCAGTGGGGTGCCTTTTTTGGGACGGACCTGGATGTGCAGTTACGCCGGCGTGGGATCGACACGATTGTTTTGACCGGAATCGCAACCAATATCGGGGTTGGTGTGACGGCTGTGGAGGCATACCAGCGCAACTATCAGCAGATTTTTGCGATTGATGCGATGAACGCAATCTCACAGGAGGAACATGACTATACGAAGAAATATATGTTTCCGCGCATGGGACGAATCCGTAAAACAGAGGATATTTTGAAGGCGTTGTAAGTTAAAGAAAGAAGGGAAATACATGGTTCGTACGCTTTTATATCTTCTGATGGCAGCAGCAGGAGGTAGTTTATTTGCCTGGCTTCAGATTCCAGCTGGTTTCCTGATCGGCTCGTTGCTTGTCGGTGTTTTTTACCGGTTACAGATCGGCGAGTTAACACTACCGCCGTACGTGTTTCCATTTGCAATGGCCTTGATCGGGGCCAATATTGGATTGACCATGGAGTTGAGCATGTTTGCAGAAGTTGCTTCTTATTTTATACCGCTGACCATTAGCTTAGTTGCGATTTTAGTCGGCAGCTGGATGCTCAGTCGACTGTTGGTGCGGTACTCAACGTTGGATTCAAAAACAGCATTATTCTGCTGTGTCCCAGGCGGCGCCTCTGTGATGCTGGCACTTAGCGAAGAGTACGGTGCCGATCAGCGAATTGTCGCCGCTTTTCAGTCAGCAAGGGTAGTGATAGTTGTTTTAGCCATTCCACTTTTGGCCGGGTTGATGGCCAGTTTGACCGGTGCCGGGGATGGAGCAAATACGGCGGTTTCAGTACCAGATACAGGTACAGAAGGAATCAGCTTCTTTCCCGGGTTCCAGTTTTTATGTGTCCTTGCAATGATGGCTTTGGCCCTATTTCTCGCGAAGGTGGCAAAAATTCCCGCAGCACAGTTTCTATATGCAATGCTCATTGCCTTTTTAGTAAACCAATTTGTATTGCCTATCGGCTCCCTGCCAACTGATGTAGTCGGGTTTGGTCAGATTCTTCTTGGCGCGACTATTGGATTGCGTTTTGACAGGACAGCACTCAAACAACTCAAGAAAATTGGATGGCTGAGTATTGGCATTTTAATGATGTTCCTAGTAATAACATTTGCGATTTCACTCTTGTTTTTCTTCCTGACACCGCTAGATTACGTCACAAGTATGCTCAGCATGTCACCCGGCGGAGCACCACAAATGTCATCAACCGCCGCCGTATTGAACCTGGATGCATCAGTTGTCGCATCCGTCCAGCTCGTCCGCCTATTAATAATATTCCTGCTCCTGCCCCTCATAACACCATACCTAGTGGCGGGACATAGGGACAGGTCCACTGTCCCACCTAAAAAAAGCTAGCAACCTTGGTCTGTCATCCGAGATTGCTAGCTTTTTCATGTGTCTTACGTGCCTGCGGCGGGACACGGGACCTGTCCCTATGTCCCATACATCACTCCGCTATGTCTACTATTCGTCCTTCGATTTCCGGGTCGATGGTGCCTAGGTTTGCTAGGTGTTCGGCGAAGTTTTCCCAATCGGAGAGTCCAAGGTCTGTGACGCGGCCTTCTTCATACGCTTTGGCGAATACATCATAACCGTCCCCGCCTTTCGCGGTAAATGCGTTGGTTGCAACGGTGTACATTTCATCATCTTGAATATCCACGTAATTTCCGGATGCATCCTGGTAGGCTATGGATACGATGCGGTCACCGGCTGACATGGTGGAATCAAATCTTACCTTTGCTCCTGATACATGCAGGAATCCTCCATTTTCTTCCGGAAATGCATGAACACTATGCTCAAATGCCTCTTTTAATTCAGCCCCGGATAACGTCATCGTCGCCAATGTGTTCCCAAACGGCAGTACCGTGATGACCTCACCTACCGTTATTGGCCCCGCATCAATTGACGTACGGATTCCGCCGCCATTCTGCATGGCCATCTTTACATCATCGTTATATTCCCTTGCTTTTGCTAACATGCCGTCGGTAATCACATTTCCAAGTGGCGTTTCGCTATTTCGTACACTTGTGCCATCATTGCCTTCATCGGATAACCTTGGATTTAGCAATGCATGCACTGCTGTTGCCCCAATTGGATCCTTTGAAACTTTTTCAACAACTGACTTATATTCTGCCAGCATTTCGGCAGCCTCGGGATCTGCTACCTGATTGGCAATTGAAATCAGTTCGCCATCCTGTCCAACAACGACACCTTTTCGGTTAAATTCCACATCAACATTTCCTAGAAAATTATTATATTGATACGCCTGAACAACAACGGTTGGATCTTTTACCGCCCCGTTTTCATCCTCATCAACAACAACCGGTTCCTCCAATCTTGTATGAGTATGCCCGCCGACAATGACATCAATCCCATCAACTCCGGCAGCCAATACCAAATCATTGTCAACCGCTGGATTGTCGTCATAGCCAATATGAGTTAAGGCAATTATTTTATCAACACCTTGGCTTTCAAATGCGTTGACCGCTTTTTCAGCTTCTTCAATGTAATTTTCAAAAGTTATTGGCCCAGGACTGGAAAGATCAACGGTTTCCTCGGTGGTAAGTCCGAAAATACCAACTTTTTCCCCATCAATCTTTTTGACGATTCCATTATAAATGTTGCCATTCTTCGGATCGCTTGAAATCCGGTCGCTGAATAGACCAGTAAACTTCTCATCAGTTGAAAAATCTACGTTTGCGCTAACGAATGGGAAGTTGGCCGCTTCCACAAATTCAGCTAGACCTTTGTGGCCTTCAGTACTTGAGCCCAAATCAAACTCATGATTACCAAATGTCATCGCATCATAGTTCATGAGATTCATAAATTTCATGCTCGCCATTCCTTGGAATTCGTTAAAATACAACGTTCCAGAAAATACATCACCAGCATCAAGCAAGAGGGTATTCGCTTTTTCCGCCCGCACCTGCTCAACCGCGGTAACCCGTTTCGCGACATCATCTAAATGTGCATGGGTATCATTGGTATGCATAATTGATAGCGAAAAATCGGAGTCCGGAAATGCAATCGACTCTGCATCTGCACCCTTTACATAGTCGATTTGCTGGACATTTTCATCCCCGCGAATTTCCGAAACCCGGTCACGTACAATCGTAACCTTTGGAATGAACGTTCCTTTAAAATCAACAATCGCCCCATCGTTTTTCGGTTTGATTGTCACCGTCTTATCCGCGAACCCATCACCATGAAATTCCGCATAGTCCCCGGTAAAGACAACTCCATTTTTGATTTCCGCACCAGCATCGATTGTGATTGATGCACGTGAATCATGGACCATCAACTTTCCCGTTTTATAGTCATCACCCAAGTGTATGTCAGTAATCCCATCCTGATGTGCACCCGTTGTTTGGTGACTGACGCTTGGTTGTTGTGCATTCACCGCCATTGGAACAGCAGGCAGAAGTAACGAAGCAGCTAGAATCGTACCCAGCACTTTCTTTCGTTTTCCATTCCCCATTGAATTAACACTCCCTTTTTCAGTTTTGTCTATTTCCAAAGACGACCAAGCAGTTAAAATATGTATGTATAAATCTATGAAAATAGCAACAAAATACTAGTTTCAGTATATGTAGACTTCCATTTTAAGTCAATCAGCGGGACGCGGGGACAGGTCCCGCGTCCCGCCCACACCACCCTGCTAGCATAAGCTGGGTCAAGGGACCTGTCCCTCCGTCCCAGAGACCGAACCCTCCGTCCTACTTGCGATTAATTTGAATGTCCACATGTACATGAGTGCGCCTACTAATGTTAGGAAACATAATAGGTTGAAGGTCCACTGATAGCCAATCCAGGCTGTTAGTGGGATGGCGATTGGTGCGATGGCACGTCCAATTGCAAAACGTAAACTTCCTGCTGCAAAATATTGGCCCCGCATATGTTCAGGTGATAGCTTAGCAATAAAGCTTTCCTGTATGCCAACCACCATAAGCTCAGCAACCGTGAAGACGAACATTCCAAACGCGATTACCCATATACTTGTAGTGTGTCCAAATAAGAGCATTGCCACCCCGTAAAAGCACGAGGATATGACGAACACGTTCCGCTCGTAATACTTGGTCATCCATTTGGAGATAAAAACGGTAAAAAGCGCAACAAGCAGACCATTCTCAGAAACAATCCATCCGAATGCCCCTTCCCCGTTAACCGCAACCGACCAGTCACCAAATGAATACAGCGTCTGCTTAGGGACCTGATCGTTCATATAGACCGCAAGCAGCAGGTCCATTTGCATAAACGCCTGTGCCGCAAATATTCCACCAATAATAAACAATAGAAATGCCTTATCATTGATGATAACCTTGTAATCTTGCAATTGTTCCCGGATCACCTGACGCCAATTATTTTTTTCAGTATTAGTCTCAACCTTTTCCTGAACAGGCACCGTTTCTCGAATCAGCTTATGGATTAAAAACGTCATCAGAAAACTAGTAGCGGCACTAGCTAAAAGCAATTCAAACCGATGCTCGAAGAAAAGGATTCCACCAACAATCGGACCAATTACAACCGATATATTAATGGCCGTATAAAATACAGCAAATACCTCACTGCGATGTTTTTCAGGCACTACGTCCGCAACCATTGCATGACTTGCAGGCCAATAAAAGGAACCGAAAAAGCCTAGTGCCGAGAAGCAGATAAAGCTAAGCATGGCCGACTCAAGCCACGGGGAGTTTGCCAAGGCGAAACAGACAAACGACAGCGCCTGACCGAGCATCGATATTGTCATCATTTTTTTGCGGCCAAATTTATCCGCACAATAGCCGCCAATCAGGTTTGTGAAGACACCTACCAACTGTGACACGATTAATAGAATTCCTGCCAGTTCCTTCCCTAGATGTTCCGAAAAATAGATCGCCATAAACGGAAAAAACATCCAAAATAATACGTTCGTTAAAAATTCACCATAAAGCCGGACCTTTAAATTACGATCCCAATCCTTCCACCTCATTGTCGTAACCCCTATTCATAACAGCTCCATCGGCCGTTATCGAACTCTTTCCATTATTTTATCCTTTTAAAATTTACCACGTAGTTTGGTTAAAGACAAGAGGGACGTGGACTTTCCCGGGCGGGACATGGGGACAGGTCCCTCGTCCCGCCTATACTACTCCTCAACAAAACCCCGGGACACGGGACCTGTCCCTCCGTCCCAATGTTTAGTTAATCCCACACGTGGTACTAGGTCTGTAGAACAAAAATACAGGAGGCTTCTAAACTATGGTTAATTCTACGCAAAGTCCGATTGTTTCTACAGAATGGGTTGAACAACACAAGAACGATGCCGATATTCAAGTAGTAGAGGTGGATGTTGACACAAGTGCCTATGATTCAGGACATATTGAAGGGGCGATTGCCTGGAACTGGACAACACAATTAAATGATCAGATACGAAGAGATATTCTTGACCGTGGTCAGATGGAACAGTTATTGGGTCAGTCAGGCATCTCACCTGATACAACTATCGTATTATACGGTGATAACAATAACTGGTTTGCCGCTTATGCATACTGGCAATTGAAACTTTATGGCCATGAAAAATTAGACCTTATGGATGGCGGCCGTGTAAAGTGGGAAAAGGAAAACCGGAACTATACGAACGACATTCCTGAAGTTACACCAACCAAATATGAGGCAAAAAGCGCTGATCCTTCCATGAGAGCACTGCAGCCTGATGTAATGGAAGCTGTCAAGAACGCTCAACCACTTGTCGATGTACGCAGTCCTCAAGAATACAGTGGCGAGGTGATTGCACCAGAAGGCATGAATGAAACAGCACAACGAGGCGGGCATATCCCACATGCTGTCAATGTTCCCTGGAAAGAGGTTGTTAATGAAGATGGTACTTTCAAATCCCCTGAAGAACTCGAAAGCTTATACAGTAAAAAAGGGATTACATCAGATAAACCAGTAGTCACCTATTGCCGTATTGGCGAAAGATCAGCTCACACTTGGTTCGTCCTGCATGAGCTTCTCAACTTCAACAAAGTAAGAAACTATGATGGATCATGGACAGAATGGGGCAGCATGGTCGGTGTGCCAATTGACAAGGCAAATTAGAAAGTAAGTGGTAGGAAAAAGGGCCGGGATATCTTCCCCGACCCTTTCTATTTATAAATATAGATAGAGTCTCCGGGACAAGGGACCTGTCCCTATGTCCCTATCAATTCCTAACAAATCTTCTCGAATCAAGATGCCCGATTTCATGTAAAGTCTTCCCATCGATGATAAGATCTGCGGCTATTGAACCGATAATAGGTGCCATCTTAAATCCATGCCCTGAGAAACCGCTTACTAATAATGTATTTTCCATACCTGGCACTTCCCCAACAATAGAATGATCATCATCGGTGTACCCATCCATATAAACACTAGCTCGCACAGGATTCGGTATAAGTCCGGGTATTAATTCCTTAACAGATTCGCCAACTTCGATCATTTCTCTTAGTGAAACATCACGGTTAAGCTCTTCTGGTTCTGGAACAATTCCTGGATTCTTCGTATTGGAAGCTTTCACCATTGTTCCATCTAGTGTCGGTGCACCTGTTAGCCGGAAATCCTTTCGCATCCGAGCAAAAATTGGAAATTTATCGGGTTTAAAGTCCTCGATATTTTTTGGGGCAAACCATGTTAACACCAAACGGCGGGCTTTTATTTTTTTGTTTAATTCCGGAACGAGTTTTCCAGTCCATGCACCTGTCGTAATCAACACTTTGCCAACCCGATACTTTTCCCCATTAGCTAGAATAGTAACACCATCGTTATCTGGGAGAATGTCTTCTACTTTAGTATACCTGTGAATTTTTGCCCCATGAGCCTCTGCCTGATTCGCGGCAGCAACGGTTGCTAACTCAGGTCGTAGAAAACCTGCATTTTTATCTAGAACCATTATATCATCAGAAAATAGGCGATGTTGAGGATATCGGTGTTTAGCTTCATTTCCCTGCATTACCTCATGTTCTAAATGAAACTCTTCTATCGAACGAAGTACATTTTGTATAACTTCCGTGTTGGGATCGCCAATCATTAATCCTCCATTAAGTGTTAATAAACTTTTATGTGATTCTTCCTCTAGTTGCTTCCATAACTGGCGGGCTTCTTGTAATAATGGCACATATTCCTTCCCCTCCATGTACGCCGTTCGAAATAAGCGTGATTCTCCTCCAACGGCTGATCGGTCATTGCCAATCCCGAATTGCTCAAATCCCAAAACGGAAACGCCCCTTTTAGCAAGCTGCCAAAGAGCCATACTTCCCATTGCTCCCACTCCAATAACCGCTACATCAGCATCCATTTTCTCACCTCGTATTTTTTATTTATTCAGATACTTCATCTTAAGCCTCTAGCTCACTTTTTTCTATATCAGCTACACTGTTTTTATCTTTATACATATAGTTAAACAAAATAAAGCCTACCAATGATCCGAGTATACCGAATGCTACATATGGTATATCGGTGCCAATTATTTGTGCAATTGCTGCACAGGCTATTCCTAAGACCATACTTCCTATTGCACCTTTAGCACTCAATAGATTCGACTTTCTAAGAAGGAAACCGCCAAAAATTGGTACCAATAATCCCGATGCAGAATAGGCATACGTTGCAACTAACCATCCTAACGCCTTAGGATAATATAATGCTAGAAGCACTGCCAAAGCTATTACGATAACGGACAAAATCCGTGATAACTTCAATAATTTGTTATCACTAACGTTTGGGTTAATGTAAGATTGGTAAATATCCGTTGTTAAATTAACTACAACTGATTGAACAGCACTACTAACGGTCGACATAATGGTAGCAATAATAAATGAAGCGTATATTGCCATAAACCAAAGTGGGATCTGGGTTAGGAACCACCCTGAGGCTAATTCTGGATCGGTTAAATCGGGATTCATAGAGAAAATAGCGATGCCCATAAATGACGCCCAAAAGCCGCTGATAACCCCTACTATTGCAGCAATAATAAATCCCTTTTTAGCTACCTGAGCGCTACTTGAAGCATAAATACGCTGGTAGGACATCTGATTCGTCAATGCTCCAGGGAAAATCGCCAATATCCAAAAAATAATTGTCATCGTTCCAACCGCTCCGAATCCTTCCGGGAAACTAACCATCGACTCTGGTACTTTAGATGTTATTTCGGACCAGCCACCGGCAAGTTCTAATACATAAAATCCACTTACAATTGTCATGACTACCATTACACAGCCAAAAATGAAATCGGTCCACGCAACAGAACTAAGTCCACCAGGCAGTACAAATAATAGACTAATAGCAGCGAAGATTACCAACAGCGTGGCGAAACCAATACCTGTAATCTCTGAAAACAGACTTCCAAAAGCAACTAATTGTGTACATAACCATCCAAATGGAACAACAATGGCTAAAAAGGTGACGATACTCATCATTATTTTATGATCGCCGTACAACTTTTTAAAAATCTCCGGCATTGTGGTAAACTTATGCTCCTTTAGCCAATTAGCAAGTAATACCAGAATGACGATACCGATGGAATAAAGTACATTATACGTTACTGCTGACCAGCCTGCACTGTAGCCTATCCCAATATGTGCTACTAGCACACCACCACCCATCCCTGTAGCAAACTGGGTTCCAGCTACTACATAAATGGGTAATGATCTGCCGCCAACTGACCAATTTTCACTACTTTTATTCCTCCTGCCAATCCAAATGGAGAAAACAGCTGCCGCCGACAAAACCACAATAGAGCTTAACACAATTACTAAAGTAGCATTCATTTTTTACCTCCTATTATTTATTAACATTACCGTATGTTACTTATAAATAATTAGTTTAGTAAAAGTCATGCTGTCAGTTTTTCTTAAACATTACATTCATTAAAACGATTAAATCTTAAACGTTTTAAATCAATAGATGTTTCCCCTTCTGTTAAAAGTTCCGTCATCAGCGTTCCAACTAAAGGTGACAATGTAATACCACTATGCATAACCGCAATAAATGCATTATCAATCTCTGGAATTTCACCTAAAATTGGAAACCCATCATGCGGCATTACCCGAATTCCTGAAAAACAGCGTACGATATTTGCTCTTGCCAGGTCTGGTAAATAGTCGACAGCCATTTTTGCTGTATCCTGAATCACATCCAGTGTAGTTCTTCGGTCATATCCCACCTCCTCTTTCGAATATCCGATCAGGATTTCTCCATTGTCAGCTTGTCGCATCCCCCCTATCGTATGTTTGATTAATGGTGCCAATGGCTCTGTAACTATTATTTGTCCCCGCACCTGTTTGACTGGAATATCTATTCCTAAAAGTTCACCCAATCCTTTCGTCCAGGGACCACCAGCCAAAATCAATTGTTTTGCATAAAAAACTCCTTCTTTTGTTGTGATCGTAAAATTCCCATTATCTTTATCAATATCAATAACTGGATTATAAAAAGAGAACTCCGCACCATTCCTTTTAGCGGCTTTAATATAGAGCTCGACCAGGCGGAACGGATTTACATTTCCATCAATTTTGCTATATGTCGCTCCAGCAATAGTTGGAGATAACGCTGGTTCTTTCTCCAATACCTGTTCACGGTTTAATACTTCAATATCGATGCCAACTTCCGCCTGTTTTTCAGCTAGTCTTAGTGCTTTCTCCCGGTCCGATTCATTAAAAAACGGAGCAATACCACCGGTGCGCTTGTATTCTACATCGCCAATTTTCCTTTCTAAAAAAGGATATAATTCCGCACTATACATGCTTAGTTCGCCATACCACGACGGCGTTTTATTGTGGACCCATACCCAGGCCTGAGTGGATCCTGAGGTGCCAGATAAAGGGAATCCTTTATCAATTACTAAAATCTCTTTCTGCTTGCTTTCCGATAGATGGTAGGCAATACTGCTCCCTATTACACCACTGCCGATAACAACAACGTCGTATTGATTAGTCATTTTTTGTTTCACCTTCTTTTGATGCTGACTCACTAAAAACGGAAATGACACTGGAAGATTCCTTATTTCCTGCTAAAACACCAATTCGCGTTAACTTTAGCGGCATTCGCATTCTAGATGGTCCAATGTCACTTAACGGTTTGTCTGTATATTCACTGATTATTCGTTGTACCAGAGTTGTACATATCTTCGCCTGACATGGTCCCATGCCACATCTCGTTATTCGTTTAATGTCATCAAAAGTATGTGCACCCATTTTAATGGCTGATTCAATTTCATCAATATTTATTTCTTCACATCTACAAACGATTGTTGATTTGTCCATTTAACATTCCTCCAAGCTCAAATCAAATAACGACGAAGGTAGCAGGTTAGCTTCTTCATGATAGTCTTTAATTAAAGCCATTCGGGCATTAAATACCTCTCGTAAATCCGCAGTAGTTTCAATACAATGAAGTTCCTTCCACAAGGATGCTCTTTTCTCTGTTGCCAGTTTTTCATTTAAAAAACCCAAGGATTCTGCCACACTGACCGCTGCAAGCTGACCCGTTAGTAGAATACCACCCATACTTGTGATTCCGGCGGCATTTCCCGCTATATACGCGGAGGGGCTGCTTGTTTCCATCGATATAGAGTATTGGGGTACCCACCCACCAAGGCGAATTTGATATGTAAAACTGCAATTCATTATTTCAAAAGGTTCTAGAATCGGTGCTACCCCTTTACCAATACAAACCAAATCAATATTCATCTCTTCTGTGATACCGTTATGATTTAGAGTCACTTTTTGTACCTCACCAACACCCGTCGCATTTTCAATGTAGCTATTCAAATAGAGCGGGATACCGTCTTTTTTAATGGATTTAATGATTTTTTCATGTTTACTAATAAGCTCACTATTACTTTCAATAATCCCTCGTACAGTCACACCCATTTCCTTAAATTGTTTAACAATTTCTAAAGAAAAGGTATTTGAACCCAAAACAAGCGCATTTTTCCCTGGTTGTACATATTCACGATTCATTAATATTTGGGCGGCTCCTATGGTCATCACTCCTGGCAATGTCCAGCCCGGAAACACACTTGCTTCTTCGGCTGCACCCGTTGTAACAATAATCCTCTTAGCAGTAATTGGAATTGTTTTTACTCCATTTGACACGCCAATTCGCCCATCCTGGTAAGTACCTATCATCGTGTGCTTTAATAACACTTTTACATTTAAGGTTGAAAGTTTTTCGATCAATGTTCGAGCAAGCGTTGTACCTCTTTGTTTTTCAAATTGCTTTGGTAGTTTATCCAAAACCTGTGTTTGTTGTCTTAATTGGCCACCCATCGAAAATGACTCCTCAATGACTAGTGTTTCAATACCATGTGAAGCTGCTTCATATGCAGCATTTAACCCGGCAGGACCACCACCAATTATTAATAAATCAGTCTCCATTTTTTTCACCCCTGACATTAGGGTCACCATTATTTGAATCAACCTTCATGCCCTTTTCCACGAGAGTCATGCAGCTTAGCACATGGTCTAATTCATTTACAGAAACAAAACAGCTGCAACATCTGCCGTTTGCACAAAACAACCCCCTAGACTGTTGCAGCTTTCTACTAACCCCTAATTTCTT
Source organism: Virgibacillus phasianinus (assembly GCF_002216775.1). Lineage (GTDB taxonomy): Bacteria > Bacillota > Bacilli > Bacillales > Amphibacillaceae > Virgibacillus_F > Virgibacillus_F phasianinus. Next base: position 2,004,445 of record NZ_CP022315.1, on the reverse strand, counting down.
AATACCATTTGCCATTAATGCGGCGGCTACCGTTTGCCCTTCCCTAGCTTTAAGCAATTCACCATTAAAATAAAAAGGTACTTCTTTTTTTATACTTTTTCCAAAAATAGGATGGATGAAAGGGTCCATTCTAAAACCTCCAAACATTATAAAGTTATAATATTATAGAATCTAATTAATTCGTAATCTTAATAGCGCGCATTGGATTATACGCCGTCAAATCAAGATCTACCTCTTCTCCCGTTACAATCGAGGCAGCCAATGCCCCAACGTACGGTCCCATTGTGAGCCCTGAAGCTCCTAAACCGGTTGCCACTACTACGTCCTTCACATTATCCAGTTCTCCTAATATAGGTAAAACATCTGGGCCAAGCGGACGAAATCCAACTCGTACTTCCTGCAATGTTCCTTCAGCAAGACCTGGCGCAACGGATAAAGCCTCCGTGGTTACCTCATGTACACCTCCAACAGTAGTCCGGTAATCGAATCCTGCCCCTGTTTCTCTTGTCGCACCGGCAACTATTCGTGAATCATCAAACGCTAACATATAGTGACTTCCTTTTGGCAATACAACAGGCCAATTAGAAGTGTCTGTAGCTGACAATTTTATATGCGCGATTTGTCCACGCTGTGATTCCACTTTTAAGTCAATGCCAATCGGGGCCAATAACTTTTGTGACCAGGCGCCAGCTGTCAGTAGAACCGCGTCTGCATAAAACTTTTCACCGTTGACGCGGGCACCCGTTATTCTGCCTCGTTCATGGATCAATTCCGCTTCACCATTCACTAGTTTTGCGCCATGTTTTTGAGCGGCACGTTTCATTGCATCTGTTATTAATCTGCCGTCTACACGAGCTGCACCAGAAACAAAAACAGCTTCCATTCCCTCATGTAAAGGCGGAAATAGCTCACGAGCTTCAGTCGGGGTTAATCTCTCGATATCACCTAATTCTGGTGCATCTTTCTGCTTTGTTCTTACCTCATTTTCAATTCTGTCTAATTCATCAGAATCTGTTCCTATGCGCAGTGCCCCTACTTTTTTATAACCAACATTTTCTTCGTTATCTTCTTTTAATTGTGAAATTAACTCAGGATAATAGTTCGCACCTTGTTTTGCAATTTTATACCAATCGGCGTCTTCCACACTTGAAATCCACGGACAAACGATCCCTGCTCCAGCAGAGGTTGCGGCCCCCTGATGATTCTTATCAATCATCATTACTTCTGTATTATTTTTAACTAGATGATATGCAGCACTGGCACCAACTATGCCACTGCCGATGATAATAACCTTCATTTTTCTCACCCCTATTAAATAGTAGTTTAATTACTCTCATCAAACTTTTTTCGAATTATAATGCAGCTTAGTTATTTATAATATTATAATCTTATAAAGTTATAACTTTTTTTACATATTTAGTTTAAAACAATTTTAAAGTTTAAAGTTGAACCTCCAGAAAGTATTTCGATTGATCCTGTTTGAGAACAAATTTGGAATACTCAACTGCTTTATTATCTTTCGTAACGGTATAGCGTTCAAATACAAATAATTGTTCTCCAATTGGAACCTCTAATAAATTTGCTTCGTATTCATCAGCAAGGATTGTTGAAAAATAAATTCTTGCCTTTTTTAATTGTGCTCCATATTTTTTGATAAAAATGTTATACAGTAAATCGTTATCTATATCGGATTGTTGTAAATCGGGAAATAAAGCAGACGGGATAAACGAATGCTCGATTACCACTGGACTATCGTTTTGGATTTTCAAACGATTAATTTTATATACATCTTCATCAGGTTTTATTTCCAGCAACTTACCAACCTTTCTTCCAGCTGGATCTTTTTTAAAGCTCAGTAATTTATGCGGGTGATGATGCTGTTCCCAAGACTCATTTTTTAATGACACAAATTTTGATATATCCTTTTCTTCAATTTGTGTTACAAAGGTCCCTTTCCCGCTTTGGCGATGCAGCAGCCCCTCATTAACCAGTTCAAGTACTGCTCGTTTTATTGTGATGCTACTCACATCAAATTGTGACGCCAATTCCTTTTCTGTTGGCAACTGGTAGCCAACTTCCCACTCACCCGAAATAATTTTCTCTTTTAAATATCCCCTTACTTGTTGATATAAAGGTATCGATAAACTCTTATTAATTTCCATGCTGTTCTCCCTTTGCCAAAGTTTATTATAATATTATAACCTTTTAAATAATTAGTCAATTAAAAATAGTGTAACCCTGGTTGAGGGTAAAGTCAAATGGAATTAGCTTATGAGCGGACACTGACAAAGGCCCACCAACCATATAGTTGATGGGCCTATTATGGTAACACTTGTAAGGGAGTTTATTTCCATTTAAATTAACCTATAAATTATACACTCCCCAGAATCCACCCGCATATTGGGCATTAGAAAAATATATCAGCCATTCCCCGTTTTAATCATAGCAACGGGACACGAAACCCATTCCAACTACTGCCCATACCCCTCAAACCGCTCGACCATCCGATTCATCGCCTCCTCTGGGAGTATAACCGGATTTCCAACGGATTTGGTTTGCCAATATAGTCTTGCACAAAATTCAGGTTGCTCGCTAATGTCGAATGCTTCGCAGAGGTTGCCTCCAAAAACGTTGATACCATGGTTCGCCAGCAGCACAGCTTTTCTGCCTTTCATTGCTTCTAGTGCATTTTCTGCAAGTTCATGTGTCCCATATGTTGCATATTTTGCACACTTAACATTCGGTCCGCCTGAATAGGCCAAAAGGTAGTCAATTGCGGGTAATTTTTCCTTCAGACAGGAAATCGTGGTAGCGTAAAGTGCATGCGTATGAATCATTGCCTGTGCTTCAAAACGGTTTCGGTAGACAAGTGCATGCATCTGATATTCGCTGGAAGGCTTTAACGTCCCTTCGACAACCCTTATGCGGGACGAGGGACCTGTCCCTCCGTCCCTAACTTTCTGAAATAATTGATTTGTCAAAATATAAATGATTTAATTAATATATTAATAGTTAAGATCACATTCCGAGAAGGAGGGGTTGTACTGTTTTTTGTGCTTTTATGTAAATCTTTGTTGAGATTAATTCAATTAACCGAGAGGATTTTTATAACATGGCATGGTATTTAAGCTACATAATTATTTATTTCATTTTAATGTTTGCGATGGGTTTCTATTATTTTTTCAAGATAAAAACGTACGATGAATACTTAATTGGCGGCTGGAACACTGGCTTCTGGCCAATCGTTGGCACGATAGTCAGTACATGGTGCGGTGCCGCAGTCTTTATTGGCTGGGTCGGCATGGGATTCACGGTAGGACTTTCCGGATTTTTTAAATTTGCGCTTCCGGGCATTCTGTTTTGTCTTCTATTAATTGTTGCATTTGCAGGCCCGTTAAGAAGGCAGAAACTTTATACGTTAGCAGACTTATTTGGCGAAAGATTTGGTGGTAAGTCTGGGATTATTCCATCTATTCTTTCCGCATTTGTTTATTCTGTACCAACACTTGCATTGCAGATGGTAGGAATGTCTACCATTTTTAATATCACGCTAGGTATTGAGACAAATATAGCAATTGCGTTATCTTTTGCCTTAATTTTAGGCTTTACCGTTTTAGGAGGATTGCCAGCGACAATTGTAACCGACGCATTGCAATCAATCATTGTAATTGTCGGGATTATTGTTTTATTTGTGGCCAGTATTTTCTATGCTGGTGGCTTCGGAAACATTGTTGCTAATACACCTATTGAATTGATTAGTCCTTTAGGCCCTAAGGGATTAGGTGAAATACTGCTGTATGCATTATCCGTAGGTCCGTTTTATCTAGTTTGGCAGTCAACATGGCAGCGTATCTTTGCTTCAAAAAATGAAAGGGTTGCGAAAAGAGCCGGTGTAACTGGTTTCGTCATTGCTGGGGCAATTTCTGTTTTACCCTTTTCGATTGGGGTTATCGCCCGCCAATATGTACCATTAGATTTAGATCCTGACTTGTTGTTTTCTTATGTGACCGCTGAACTCTTGCCTCCAGCTGTTGGTGGTATTGTCTTCATTGGTCTGATGGCAGCGCTTATGACTGGGGCTACTTCCTTTATCCTTCAAGGAAGTTCTAACCTTACCAGGGACTTATATCAACGCTTGATGAGACCAAATGCAAATAACAAGCAACTCATGTTTACCTCACGATTAACGGTTGTAATTATCACCCTACTGGGTCTAATTGCTGCTTACTTTGTGACTGACATCGCAAGCGCCTATCAGTGGGCATTACGATTATCAGCAACCGTATTGGTTTTCCCGTTTCTTGCAGTAATGTTCTGGAAGAAGGTTACCAAGGCTGGGATGCTGTGGAGCATGATTCTAGCATTAATTGCAACATTAGCATGGCCTTTGTTGAACATCGCAATTAATCATACAATCTTTGGGTTTGCAGTTTCCATTATCAGTTTAGTCGTAATTAGCCTCGTAACGCAGCATGATAAAACAGAACAGGTTAGGGCTGTTTATTGGAATGACTTGGATTCAGCAAAGAAATAAACATGATAATTTCATGTCATAAAAGGAGCTACTTTAGATGGATACAATTGATTTACTTATCACAAATGCAACTGTTTTAACACTTGATGGTCAAAATTCACGTGCAGGGTCTGTAGCCGTATCAAATGGGCGGATTCGTAACGTTTGGTCCTCACCAGAGCCACCGCGTCGAGATGAAAATAATATCACTGCAGCAACGGAGGTAATTGATCTTAAAGGTGCTACCCTAATACCAGGTTTCATTGATACGCATAACCACCTTTTGATGTACTCCCAATTTCGAACACAGGCCAATTGCAGCACGCCACCAAATCGCAATATTGCAGATATTTTAGCAAGAGTGAAAGAACTCGCTGATCAAACCCCTGATGGAGAGTGGGTCATGGGCTGGGGCTATGACAATACACTTTTAGAGGAAAAAAGACACCCTACCCGCAAAGAGCTCGATGCAGTTGCACCAAACAATCCAGTACTTTTACGGCATATTTCCGTACATTTTGGAGCAGCAAATTCAAAAGCATTGGAAGTGGCCGATATTGGTGAAGATATTCAGGATCCACAGGGTGGCCACTTTGGACGTGATGAGGATGGCAAGTTGAACGGTGTTTTACATGAATTATCGGCATTAGCCCCAGTGCAAGCTGCGATTCCCACACCATCTATTGAAGAAATGGCCAACCTGATTGGTGAAGCAGCCGAAGATTACCTGGCGCAGGGAATTACCACAAATTCAGATGCTGGTGTCGGACTTGATCTTGGGATAGCTGAATTCGATGCACACTTGATGGCACTTGAAAAAGGAAACAATCCGCTTCGCATGCGGTTATTGGTGCTCCATCATCTTTTAGGTGAAACAGGCCCATATCATAACTACACAGCGGAACAGCTTGATGAAGAAATTAAAAAACGGTCCAACGGGCGTGCTGTGTTAGACAGTGCGAAGCTATTCCAGGATGGGTCCATTCAAGGGATGACAGCAGCGTTAAGGGAACCTTATCATTGCGACTCCTCCTATTATGGAGAATTATCACGGGATCAGGATGATTTTAATGCGGAGGTACTAGATTTACACAAGCGAGGATTTCGTATTGCCGTTCATGGTAATGGTGACCGGGCGATTGGTTCTATTTTAGATGCTTATGAGAATGCGTTAGCAAATGAACCACGTGAAGATCATCTTCATCGGATTGAGCATGTACAAACGGCCACTTTGGAGGATTTGGATCGAATGCGCTCTTTAGATGTTGCCGGTTCATTTTTCATCAACCATGTCTACTACTGGGGTGATAGGCATAAAAATATTTTCTTAGGACCAGAACGAGCAAGCAAAATTAATCCGCTAGCAGACGCGTTAAAACGGGATATACTGTATACGTTGCACTCGGATTGTCCAATCACACCGATATCCCCTTTGTTTTCCATTTGGGCGGCGGTAAATCGTAGAACGATGGAGGGTGAAGTGCTTGGGGAAGATCAATGTATTAGTGTTGAGAAAGCATTGAAGACGATGACCATTGATGGAGCAAAGTTAAACAGTGATGAAGCGAATGTTGGCAGTATAGAAGTTGGCAAACTAGCAGACTTTGCCGTGCTGGATTCAGACCCTACGACCATTGATCCAATGGATATTAAAGATATTGAAGTTATCGCCACTTATATTAATAGTAAGTTGGTTTACGAGAGAAGAGGGTCATAGGGACAGGTCCCGCGTCCCACTAGGAACCCATACCCTATCACAACAAAATAGCTAGCATTCCCGGTTAACTCCGAGAATGCTAGCTTTACTTATGGCAATGAACTGGGAACGCTGGGACAAGGAACCCCGCGTCCCGCCTAAAATCCGTTGTTCCGTATGACTTCTTTAAACCACCATGCGCTTTTTTTTGGGGTTCTTGTCATTGTTTTGAGGTCTACGGATATGAATCCGTAGCGGTTCTTATATGCGTTTAGCCATGACCAGTTATCCATCAACGTCCATAGATGGTAGCCTTTCACATTCGCCCCTTCTTCCAAAGCGCGGTGAATCCATTTAAGATGATCTTTGATAAACGCAATGCGGTATGTATCCTGAATGACGTTTTCTTCCATGAAACGCTCTTCGTTTTGCACGCCCATACCATTTTCAGAAATGAAGCATTCGATATTTCCATAGTTGTCCCGCAGATCAATTAGAATATCATAAACGCCCTTTTCATAGATTTCCCAGCCCCGATAAGGGTTCATTTTCCTGCCCGGCATCTCATAATAATCAAAAAACGATTCGGGCATCATTGGTGAATCAGGTACAGGAATATGTTCTTTTGCTTTCACACGTCTTGGTTGATAATAATTGATTCCTAGAAAATCAATAACGCCTTCCCTAAGGAGTGAAGAATCTCCTGGTTCCGTTTTTGGAAATAACCCTTGTTCCTTTAGCCATGTGATAAGTTCCTGGGGATATTTCCCTTTAACGGCTGGATCCAAGAAGCTACGATTAAATAAAAGGTCGGCAATGCGGGCAGACTCTAAATCCTGCGGGCGATTACTCCTCGGATAGGAAGGGGTCACATTTAAAATGATACCGATATTTCCTTGGGGGATATCAGCATGACGAAAAACCTGGACAGCTTTTGCATGTGCCAGCATTGTGTTATAAGCAACCTGTGTCGCACGGGTGAAATCGACAACATTCGGATAATGGGCGTTATACAAATAACCAGCTTCCACTGGCACAATTGGTTCATTAAAGGTAAACCACTTTTTGACTTTGTCGCCAAAGATTGCGAAACACCTTTCAGCATATGCTGCAAAGGCATCAATCACTTCACGATTCTCCCAACCGCCAATTTTTTGCATCGCCATTGGCATATCAAAATGATACAGGTTTACGAATGGTTCGATGCCGGCCTCTAGAAGTTCGTCCAATACATGATGGTAAAAAACAATCGCTTCTTCGTTTATCTCCCCAGTCCCTTCTGGAAAAATTCTCGACCAGGATAGCGACAATCGAAAACTATTATGGTTCAATTGCTTCATTAACTGAATATCCTCTGGATAGCGATGATAGAAATCAGATGTTTGTTCCGGGCCAATTTGGTCATAAAAACGGTTAGGTTCTTCTTGAAACCAGTAATCCCAAATATTCATTCCTTTTCCGCCGGTACTTGCCGCCCCCTCAATTTGTGTTGCCGAGGCAGCAGATCCCCACCAAAAATCATCCGGAAAATGGTAATCGTTGTTGGTTGTATTTGTTTCGACCATGTGGACTCCCCTCCAGTTTCAATCTTTATTAGTACAAATTCTACTAGATAATATCATGTTGATAGCTGCCATGCTCTAGCCATAATCACATTAATTAAAACATCGCAACTATCAACTTTGAGTTTCCAACTAATTGTTAATTAACTTTTTCGTACAGTTCAACAAACTCTTTTGCCAAGTCCTTAAAAGTCGTTGCGTTCATTAAATGATCCTGGGCATGAACCAGAAGCAAGGTAACCTCTGTCTTTTCGCCACGTGCTTCGTTTTGAATGAGCTCTGTTTGTACCTTATGGGCAGCCAATAATTCCTTTTCTGAACTGTCAATTAGCTGATTTGCTTTTTCCATATCCTTCGCTTTAGCGCACTGAATGGCCTCAATCGCGTCACTTTTGGCATCACCACTATGTGTAATAATCGTCATAACGATCCGTTCCAATTCCATAATTAAAACTCCTCATTTCGTATATTTCCCTTGTCTGAATTATTTCTGTGTCTTCCTTGAAACTCATTTATTTTTTTCAAATTGCATGCGTACAGCAATTCCGATAAACGGTAAATACATCACAACAGCCACCGCGAAATTGAAAATCGCAAGTGCCGCTCCCTTCCACGAACCGGTTGCCAAAAATCCGCCAATAACTGGTGGTGTTGTCCATGGAATAAAAGCAATGGTTTTCGGGACTAGTCCAATCGAGATGGCAGTATAGCTGATCACTGTTAAAACTACCGGTGTTAATAGAAACGGAATAAATAAAATTGGATTTAAGACAACTGGAAACCCGAATAAAATTGGCTCATTGATGTTAAATAAACCCGGTGCTACCGACATTTTGGATATACTATAGTAGTGCTTGTGGCGTCGCCCGGCAATGAAGACCGCGGTAATCAAGGCCAGCGTTGCCCCTGTCCCACCTAAATACATGAATGCATCAAAGAATGGTTTTGTCACAACATACGGAATCGCTTCACCGGCTTTATATGCGGCAGCGTTGGCTTCAATTGCTGGCAAATAGACGGCTTGCATAATCGGCTCCATCATATTGGAACCATGCAGACCAAAAAACCAAAGCAAATGGAGCAGAAACGCAATAAGAACAGCTGCAAAAAGTGTGTTGGACAAATGGGAAATCGGCGCCTGAATCAGCTCATAAAAAGCTTGATGTATATCTGGAATATCCACTGCTAACGTTAACACCTCAAACAAGGAAAAAATTGATAACGTTATCATAGATGGAAAAAGTGATGAAAATGATTTTGCTACTGCTGGGGGAACCCCTTCAGGCATTTTTATAACCAGCCTTTTGTTTCCCAACAGTCTGATGAAAATTTCAGTTGACAGAAGGGCTGTAATGATTGCGATAAACAACCCTTGTGCTCCAGCCCAAATGATCGGCAAACCAGCCCCCTCACTAATTGGCTCCATCAAAATAATCAATGAAGCAACTGAAACAATTCCCGCAGACAAAGCATCCTTATTGTAGGAGTTCGCCAGTTGATAGGCAATCGTGAATGCCGTCAATAATGATATGACCTGAAAAGTTCCTTCCCACAGATTGCCACCAAAATTCTTCCATATATCACTTCCAAAAAGATTCGTCATAAAATCTTGATATGGACCAATTGGCAGGTTATTAATTAAAATAGCCATGGATCCTAGAATCATTAATGGCATAATGGTTACGAAACCATCACGGATAGCAACGAGATGCCTTTGTGATCCGACCTTTGAAGCGAATGGAACAAAATACTTTTCCATAAATTCAATAAATCTATTCATACCAAATCCCCCCCTTTGTTTGCACTCGTATTAAAGTGCTTGCAGCGCTGTTTCTAACACTTTTTCGCCATTCATCATTCCATAATCAATACTTTCAATAACTCGAACCGGGACATTTTTCCCTTCAAGCTGCTTTTCCAATTTCGACTTTAGAAAACGCACCTGTGGCCCAAGCAAAAGAATATCAATCTCTTCAAAATGCTTACTTGCCTCTGCTTCCGCCACTGCAAAAATTTCAACCTCTTCTCCCTTTTGTGCTGCGGCTTTCTCCATTTTTGTCACCAATAAGCTTGTTGACATACCTGCTGAGCAAACTAACATAATTTTTTTCATCACGAACACTCTCCCTAATAGTATTAAAAATGTAAACCGTTGTTCCCTTTCCCCCGCTACATTAACCAGACATTCCTCATTCCGCCTTCCCACCGGTATTAAATTGCGGCAAGTAATTGTTGTGCGCTTCCAACAGCTCATCAAGCAGAACCTTACTTCCCCTTTCATCAGCAATTAATGGATTCATAACCATGGCTGTATATGCATCATGGTAATTTCCAGTTATGCTGGCGCGGATAACGAGTTCTTCAAAGGCTTTCATTTGATAAATAATTCCTTTTACAGTGTCTGGAAGTGGCCCAGATGAAATTGGTCTTGGCCCATGTTTCGTAATGACACTGTTCACTTCAATAACGGCATGATCCGGTAAATCCGGGATGGCCCCGTTATTCATTGTGTTAACAGTTTGAATATCTTCACTATCATTATAAAGCGAATTCATCAAACTACACGCTACATCACTATAAAATGCCCCTCCCCTGCTCTCAAGCTCCTTTGGCTTTTCGTTTAATTCTGGGTTTTTATATAAGTCAAATAATGACGTTTCCAATTGTTGAACGACTTCTGCACGGGTGCCATTTTCTTCAAAAGCCTTTACGTCTTTATCCAAAACATCTTTTGTCTGGAAATAATATTGATGGTATGGATTGGACAACAAGCCAGTTGCTTCAATAAACGTTTTGGACCAGCCAAGATTAACAATATTAGCCGGTGAATAATCGAGTCCTTCATTCGCTAGTTTGGTGAGTACTTCTTGTGTCTGATCCTCACCGTTTACATATACCTTTTTTCCGAAGACGAAATGGTTCATCCCAATGAATTCAATCTTCACATCCTCTGGGCGGACATTTAAGATTTCCGCTGTGGAATGCCGCATGTTAAAGGGAATGTTACAAACCCCAATAACCTTTTGGTGTGGTGAGTGCTTAAGTAAAGCTTCCGTAACGATTCCCGCTGGGTTTGTGAAATTGATAATCCAGGCGTCAGGACAAATTTCATGAACATCATTCGCAAGCTCCAGCAATACTGGGATGGTGCGAAATGCCTTGAAGATTCCACCGGCACCGTTCGTTTCCTGTCCGATAAAACCATGGCTGAGCGGAATCCGTTCATCCTTTTCTCTGGCAGCCAAACCGCCAACACGAATTTGTGTAGAAACAAAGTCCGCATGTTGCAATGCCTCTTTGCGATCCAATGTCCATGATAGATTAATAGATTTCTTTGCCTTTTCAACCATCCTTAATGCTAAGTTCCCGATGATTTCCAGCTTTTCTTTTCCGGCTTCAATGTCAACGAGCACGATTTCTGATACTGGAAAAGTGTCGTGACGACGGATGATGCCTTCAATTATTTCCGGTGTGTAGCTGGATCCGCCACCAATAATTACTACTTTTAATGACATGATAAACAAACTCCTTGTTGTGAAAGTGAAAGCGCTTTAGGTTTTCCATACATGTATATTCATTTCTTGCTTTAAAATGTATCATACAAATAATTAGTTGTCTATACATTTATGTCATATTGTAGTAACATATTTTTAAAGTTGTCATTACTTGTCCAATCTTGTAAACTTTATATATCGCGTAATTGAAGGAGCATATCATGGATAAAAACCAATCATTACATGCATATATTAAGGATGAGTTATTAACCAGGATTAAGTCTGACGAATACAAAAGGGGGGAAAAGTTCCCTACTGAACTTGAGCTTTGCAAGGCATTCAATGTTAGCAGGACAACAGTCCGAACAGCCTTAACCCAATTAACACTAGAAGGGTATTTGGTCAGGCATCAGGGCAGAGGTACGTTTGTGGCTGACAAAAAGGTAAGACAGACCCTTTCCAATACGGTCCAGCGCTATAGTGACCAGGTTGAAGTGCAAGGAAAAAAGCCGGAGATAACATTGATTTCAATTAACGTGGTGCCAGCTTCGGAAACTTTAAAGCAGTCACTTCCTGTCAACGTAAACGACCCAATTCAGCGGGTGGAACGCGTCCGAAAGGCAAATGGAGAGCCTACACAATATGAGATAGCTTACATTCCGTGGAACATTGCCCCAGGGATTACCCAAGCCCAGGCAGAAACATCTTTATATGCAGCATTGAAAGATGAATTCGAAATTCATATTGCGAAAACGACCGAACATATCGAAATAACACTTGCGGATGAGCAATTATGCTCTCATTTGCAGTGTGAACCTGGGTTACCTTGCTTTTATATTGAAACAATTGCCGAAGATGAGAGCGGAAAAAAGGTCGAGTATTCCCGTTCCTATTTTCGTGGCGACAAAACAAACTTTATGATTGAAAGAAATTATCCGTTGGGGGAAAAGTGATGAACGTATTATTTAACGCGGATGACTTTGGCCTGACTAAAGGCGTAACAGACGGAATCATGCAGGCTCATTTAAACGGGGTGGTCGGTTCCACTACATTAATGATGAATGGATGGGCAGTGGACTATGCGGTTGAGAAAGCAAAAGAATTTCCTTCATTGCGGGTTGGCATTCACCTAGTACTGACATGGGGACGGCCGATATGTAGTGACATTCCAGAACTAGTTGATACGGAAGGTCTTTTTAAATATAAAAATACATTTATGGAAATGGACCCACCCGACGTTTCTGCAGTCGAAAAGGAGTGGCGAGCACAGATTGAAGCCTTTCTGAAAACAGGCTTACCCTTGCATCACATTGACAGTCACCACCATATTCATGGATGGGCGCCACTAAAAGATGTAGTTATCAAATTGGCCAAAGAGTTCGGAGTTCGTGTTCGGTATGTGGATTCACTTAAGGCATATCCAGATATTCTTTTGACCGAAAAACTTTGGCTGGACTTTTATGAAAGCGGTGTTAATGCAGGGATACTTGATGAGCTGTACAAACTGGACGTTCAATCAGTCGAAGTCATGACACACCCAGCAGTAGTTGACGACGACCTGCAGAAAGTAAGCACATATTTAGAAGAACGTGCGCAGGAATTAAAAATATTGTGCAGCCTTGAGCGGCACGGAGGGACAGGTCCCGCGTCCCACCTCTAGGATTTTCTTGGGGAAAATAAAGATGCATGCAGATTTTAAGTCTGCATGCATCTTGTTTTATTCGGGCTTGTCGGATTTGTCCTGCTAGCAACTTTTCTGCGTATATCAGCCAAAACAGAGTGTTATCGGCCGTTCTCAACATATATCAGCCATAATAAAAATATATCGGCCATTTTCGGAATATATAGGCCAAAAATGAAATATATCAGCCTTTCTCTGCGTATATCAGCCAAAACAGGAATTTATCCGCCCATGTCAACAAGCGGGACGAGGGACCTGTCCCTCTGTCCCCCCGGATCAAGAACCCTCTGTCCCTACTACCGCTCCGGCGCCAATTCAATCGCTTGTCTTAACGCTTCCAGCATGCTTCTTTCATCAACGATGCCTTTGCCAGCGATGTCAAATGCTGTGCCGTGGTCAACGCTTGTTCGAATAATTGGCAATCCGACAGTTATGTTGACGCCTGCTTCCAGTCCCAACACCTTAATTGGTCCGTGGCCCTGGTCATGATACATGGCTACAACGATATCGAAGTCGCCACGTTGCGCGCGGAAGAATAATGTATCTGCCGGCAATGGGCCTTCCACATTTATTCCTTCTTCAGTAGCCCGTTCAATCGCCGGGATTATTTTTTCTTCTTCTTCACCGTAACCAAATAAGCCATTTTCACCGGCATGAGGGTTAATTCCGCAGACACCTATTTTAGGCTGATCGATTCCGGAGTTGGTAAGTGTTTCATGCGCTAAACGGATGACTTTATAGACGCGCTCTGGATTAGTCATATTGATCGCATCAAGTAAGCCGACATGTGTTGTGACGTGAATTACTTTTAATTTAGGTGATGACAGCATCATCGAAAAATCTTTTGTATTGGTTAATTCAGCCAAAATTTCTGTATGACCTGGATAGATATGCCCACCCTTATGCAGCGCTTCTTTATTTAACGGCGCCGTACAAATCGCATCAATCCGAGCCTCATTTGCGAGTTCAATAGCCGTCCTTAAGTATTCAAATGCAGCATGGCCGGCTTCAGGAGAAACCTGTCCGAACGGTAGATCCGCTGGAAGTAAGTCTAGATCGTAACAAGCAATTTCTCCAAATTTTGTTGCTGTGAAATCGAAATTTACATCTACCTCCTTAATAGTTACATTCGCCTCTAAAAGCTCTGCAGCACGCCCTAACATCTTAGCATCACCAATTACAATTGGGTGCGACTGCTCATATACATGTTCGCTTTGCAGACTTTTCACAATGATTTCTGGCCCTACGCCGGAGGCATCTCCCATCGTAATACCTATTATTGGTTTTTTACTCATTCGTAAGAACTCCCTTCAATTCCTGCATGGCATGGTAAATCGAATCTTCTTTTCCAAACGCGCCCGCTTTTGTCACTACCGTAAATTCCCTATCTGTCCCAATTAACGTGCCCAATGGAATTCCCGCTTCAATCTGTTTAATCAAACGAAAGCCAATTCCGTCTAATTGGCGCGCAGTATCTTTTGCCGTGTCGCCACCTGTCAGCACCAAACCTGTTAGCTCCTTGTTTACCGCTGTTACTGCCGCCACAATTTCGCCAATCGCACTTGATATCCGTTCACCAATTTGATTGCCTGTTAATTGCAGGTTATTTCCGGCTTGCTTGACTTGATCTCTGATTTCTTGATTAGAAGGAACAAACAAAACGATATCATTTCCTTTTGCTAAACCTTCAAGAATCTCTTTTACATATTGTTGACGAAGCACCTTCCAATCATCCGCAAAAATCTGCAGCGGGTCGAGCTCTACAGCTGTTACTGCTGGTTGCTTCCCCGCATACTTCACTTGCTCTTGTGTAACCTGTGATAGACTGCCGCAAACTGTCATGACCCGACCTGAGCTGGAAATAGCTCGATAATCTGCCAGCCCGCCTATTCCAAGCACCTCTGGAAGCACTTCAGCCAAGCCGGCAGAACCGGCCCAAACAATCTGCTTCGAAACAGCACTCATTTTCTGTGCTGCCTGTTGTAAATCATCCTGTGTCTCAGCATCACAAACAATATAGTTTATATTATTTTCGTTAAAAGTATTTATTTTGTCCCGGAAGCTGGATAAGTCCGCTTCAATATCCGTCCTTGTCAATAAGCCAACCTGTTGCCCAATTTCTTTTTCCAACAGTTTCAGGATAGACGATTCTATAACCGGATGTTTAGGGTCTTTCGCTATTTCTGTTTTGGCGATTTCTTCCCCGTTGACATAATGAACCCCATCTTTTGTCGTTCTGCCAAGTGGTGGGAAAGCCGGCGCGATAAACATAAACTCCGGTTTAAACACGTCATAAAGAGCGCCCAGCTCCGCGCCAATATGTCCCCTTAAGGTTGAATCCATCTTTTTATAAATGTTAACATAACCAGCTTGCTGTAAAAATTGCCCGGCTTTTCTTGTAACAGCGGCTGCGTCGCCTTTTGACAGCGCGCGGGAGTTCGTATCAATCACCAGCCCACTGTCCAGTTCTCTCCGGCCTTCAGGGTTATCAAAAAGAACTGAAGTATTTATCCCCTTTTCGGTCAGTTGGACACCACTATCATTTGCACCAGTTAAATCGTCTGCTATTATTCCTATCAGTTGTTTCATGTTGATTCCTCATTTATTAACAATTTTATATACTAAGTTACTCGACCATATAGTCGTCTGGTACTTTAACACCTTTTTTGTCCAAACGTTTTACCAGAAATCCAATATATAGCGGAAGCAGAATCGCTGTTGTAACAGTGGATGCTGCAACCTGCACTGTTGCCAAATCAACATGTGTTGCAAAACTGGCACTTGCAGCTGCGATTGCGGCCGGTGTTGCTACGGCATTTCCCGCTGTAGATCCTTCTGAAGCACCTGCAATCGGGTTCCATTTAAATGCTTTAAAGATGAAATAGCCAGCTGTACCTGTTATAAATACGGTTGCTAAGCCAAGAATGATTCCGGATAGTCCACCATCGATAATTGCACCGAAGTCAATACCCATACCTAAGGCAAACGCAAAGAATGGAATTAACATCGAACTGCCTTTTTCAAAAAACGCTCTCATTTCTTCATCTAAGTTACCTAGAACCATACCAACAATAATCGGCAGTAACACGGCAATAAATGACACGAAAGAAAACAATCCATTTACAAAGCCCATTGCACCGAAAATTGACAGCGCAACCATTGTAAAGAAAGGACCATCATTTAATGCAAGCAGCGAATATGCCGCACGGTCCGTTTTATCTCCGTATTGGCCAACTAGCGCCACATACAAGCCTCCATTACTATTAGTCATGGCAGCAATTATTGCAATTGGCGCCAGACCCAACCAAAGGCCATCATTTCCAGCGAAAATATAAGCAATTAAACCAACAGCCGCACCTACTAACCATTTCGTTGTCAGCAATGTTGCCCCTTTACCAAGACTTACACCAACATTTCGTACATTAATCTGTGCCCCTGTACATAATAGAAATAGTGCGATAAGCGTACTTGCCCCATCTACGAATAATGCTTGTGTGAAGTTACCTATCCTTAGTAATTCCGGTGCGACAGTGTTTAGTGTTGCAGCTAGCAACAATGGCACTACCATCATACCACCAGGAATTCGTTCTAACGTCGCTTTGATTCTCATTTTTATCCCCCTCGTTTATCTAATGATGTTTAATAATGAAACACAAATAAAATGTAAAGCGTTTACATGTATTATAATAGATCAATTTGTTATATAATGCAACATATTGTTGTGTTTTTCCATTTATTAACGAATAAATATTTTGCATTGTTGCATTTTAAAACAATAAAAAAGAACCCTTCACTAAGGATCCTTCAAACTATTATTATACTGAATGTAAAACATTATTCTTTCAGCTTTCGCCACAAGGTTGAACGGTTTATCCCTAACCTTTTTGCTGCGTTTGATTGATTATTTCCCTCTTCCTGCAACACCTGTTTAATTACTGCTTGTTCAATTTCTTCTAGCGTTCCGTTAAGTGGTAAACTTATATCGGCCACTGTTTCTTCATATTCATTCATTAAGGTTTCCACATGCGAAAGCTCGATGTAATTTGCTGTCGTCATCACACTTAATTTCCGAATCACTTTTTTAAGCTGCGAAAGGTTGCCCAGCCAGTCAAATTTCTTCAGATATTCTACCGCACCCTGCTTCATACCCACTGTTTCATTACCGTTTTCGGCATGAAACTCAGCTAAAAAGTAATCAACAAATGCCCCAATATCTTCCTTCCGATCCCTTAGTGGCGCAAGATGTAGCGTGTACTTCGAAATTTTTTGATGCAACCCGTCATTAAACCTGCCGGCATATACGAGTTTATCGAGTGCTTCTTTAGCGAGAACGATAACTTTTATGCTGTTAGGAATAGAACGGAGCAGGCTTTCCATCGCGTCTTGTATTTCCATTGGTACTGCGTCGATATCTTTGATTAAAACCGTTCCCAGCTTAATGGACAAAAGCTTTGGATGTATTTTTTCATATTCCGCCGCCGCTTTGGCTAAGCAGCTTCCCTCGATCACAACCATCGGTGAGTCCTGACCAAACCGTTCAAAATGGATTTCCTGCGCAACGCTAAATTTACCCGTACCCGGCTCACCCAAAATACACACAGGATCGTCGGAATGAGCAATCTGCTCAATATTTTTTCGTAAATTAATGGCCTGGCCGCTATCTCCAATAATCGGGATATGCACCGGATCCCCGATAATTTTAACAGCTTTGGTATGTGATTTAAGAAGCGCAGCATGGATGTTTATCCCAACTATACCCTCTGCTTTACTTACCAGAAAGGCTTGTATTTCATAACGATTCGTTTTACCTTCAATTTCAGACCACTTACTGATTCCACTTTCCAGTACCCTCTTGATTATCCTTGGAACAGCAGACGACTCCATTATTTCGTGACAGTGGCTGTCCTGCTCGTACATTAAATTCTTCGCTATTATTTCACCGTTTTTATGAAGTAAAATAACCGGGAAGGGCATGGAATTAAAGGTCTCCCGAAAATAATTGAATTGATTATTCACCCTCCGGAAAAAATGGTATACCCGCTTCCCTTCTTCGATAGCATCTGTCACCGCTTCTTTTCCGGATGTAATTAAAACGCCACGCAACCCTACCTGCTCAGCAACTTGAACCGTAATCACATCACCAATTACCACAGCGTAACCTTGTTGTTTCAGTTGTTCCAAGTGACCCCTCACTTCATTCCTGGAGGTAATCGTAATCATCTTCACATCAAATTCCAATATGTTGCAGATTGTGGCGGCCCCCTGGGAAATATTTGCATAACCAACAAGCGCCACCCCTTTCTTGATGCCACGAAGCAGGGTAAAAACACGCAGCATATCGTACCCTGTTATATCTATATGTACTACGGGTATCGATACAACATCCTGAATCATCGAAGCAGTACCACCACGACTGACGATTAACTCATATCCTTGCTTCTCCGCCAACTTTGCGACTCGAACGCCTTCCTCCAAATTGGCTATCTTTACATCTAATTCAATATCATCCGGTATATTCACTTTTTTAACCGTTTCAGCCATCCCTTGATACGGAGCAATTAAAAGTGCCTTTATCATTTTATCCCTCATTTGTTGCATATTTCAACAACACTATTATTACATATTAAGGATTTAATGTCATGTATAGGGACATGGGGATAGGGACATGGGGACAGGTCCCGCGTCCCGCTCTAAACACAAAAAAGCCAGCATCCAGGCGGGGAACCCACCAGCATGCTAGCTTTCGAATCTGGGACAAGGGACCTGTCCCCATGTCCCACTATTGAAATGATTTTGCGCCGACGTAACGGCTTTGCCAGTAGTCTGCGTCAAGGGATGTTACTTCTACGCCTGTTTCTTCTGTACCGGCATGGATCATTTTGTTGTTTCCGATATAAATACCACTGTGCGATATACCATCTTTATATGTATCTTCGAAAAATACAACGTCGCCAGGACTTGGGCTATCTACATGTGTACCATTATTTTCCCACATTTCAGCATGGGTTCTATCGAGCGGAATGCCGACTTGCTCGAACACATAGTTGATGAAACCACTGCTGTCGAAACCTTCTTGAGGTGTTGTTCCGCCAAATGTATAAGGGGTACCAACTAAACTTTCGGCAATCGAAACAATATCAGACTGAGAATCAGCCGGGGTATCTACTACCTCGGATTCTGTCTTTTGTTCAGGCGCCTCAGTAATGGTTATTCCCTGTTCATTCGTATGATCACTTGTATTTAGAGCTTTTTTTGTATGTGGTCCGACAATCCCGTCGACCAGAAGATCATTATCCTGTTGAAAATCTCTCACTGCATCGTTCGTAATTGGGCCGAATATTCCATCCACATTCAGGTCGTAACCATTGTTATTTAAAACTGATTGCACATCACTGACAGCTTCTCCTCTATCGCCTGCTGAAATGAGACCGGAACTAACAGTAACAGTTGGGACAACCACCTCTTCATTTCCTGTATTACCATTGTCCGGTGCGGCCCCATGGGCAAAAACACTTCCCGCGACAACCGGTGTAAATGCGAGCGATGTGACAAAGGCAGTTGCTCCTATGTACTTTCCTATCGAATGCTTTTTATTTTCCATTATGTATGCTCCTTTGCTGTATAGTTGATGACTATTCTAGTCTAGCAAATGAATAAAACTATGAGATTATCAGGAGGATACAATTTAATAACATTTCATTTCAAAATATGACAAAATGTGCATCGGTTTGGCCGAGTTCTTCACTTATCCCCAGGAAGTTTCCCGACTTCTTGCACAACAAAAAGGGCTGCCATCAAACAGTCAGCCCCAATTGCATATCCACTTCCTATTATCGTGCAGCTTCTGTATTATAAACTTCAAATTCCCAAATAGTAGGCTCATAGGTTGCGTCGGTAATGTTTAATCGTACTTTGGTTGTTGTCACCGGCTCAAACTGATCCACTTGAATTCTCGCAGGCACTCCGCCTGAATGGACCGTCACCCAATTCGAGCCATCCCAATATTGAATTTCATAGTTTTGGATCCGATCTCCAAAATCCTTGCATTCCCTTAATAAAGTTTGGTTAAAGGTAACACCTTCTGGGAAATTGACCACAAGCCACGCGGAGGTCACACCGCCACCGGAAGCCCACCTAGTTTTCAATTCCCCATCCACGGCTTTTTCACCGTTGACACTAGGAAGATTGTTCCAATAGTTATTCACTTCCACCGGCTGATTAAGGGCAAGGTTTGGTCCCCATAAAGTGTCCGTCAAAAATTTTCGGATGACGCCTTCTCCCATCTTTTGCGGAATTTGCTCAGATTGATCAAATAAGACCTTTAGCTTTTCTTTGTACTGACTTGCTTTGTTTGCATCATCTGCTTGCTGTGCCATTAAATAGTTAACGGCCGCTGCACCTGCCTCACCATATAATGCAAGTTTCTTGAGGTATGGCTCGGCTTCCGTTAAGAACTTTTTGTTTTCCATCTTTTGCTGAAGCTTTTCCGGAACCTGTTGCATCTCTTCGAATTCGGCAATTAACTGGTTTGCAGCTTGTTCCGCGTTATCCTCTTCGTAAGCTTCCCAAAAATCATTAATCAAAGGGGTTAATGTCAGCGATTCTTTATTATTTATCGGTGACGAATACGAGTTTTCAGCGAACGTTTTCAATGCATCCGCTGCGTCGCCCCCGAACGATGCAATGCTTCTCTCCCATGACTCTCTTGGATTGTAAGCATCTGAATTCCACGTGAAATCAGCAATCGTATACAATGAAATTTTGGAGGCCTCTGCTTCATTCATCGGATTGGCCGTCAATCCCATAACACCGTGATCCGTTAAATCAGCATCTCTTTTCACCAATGGACCGAGAAACAACCGGTTGCGATCATAGTCATTGACCGGGTAGTTGTCCCAAATTAATAAATCATGCTGAAAAATGTCCGAGACCTTTTCGGCGCCTTCAGAGGTGATACGTTCGGAAACTACTTCAGGGCCTGTCCACATGACAATGGTGTCCTCATCGACTAGATCGGCGAAACGCTCCCGGTATATTGTCGAATCATTGCCGGCATAACCGGTAGGAACCGTAATTAACCGCTCAGCCCCTTCATGTGTTTGAATAAATTCTTTGTTAAAACGATTTAACAAGTAAGCCTGTGCTGCAGCCGACGGATCCGGATCATCGCCGAATTTGGCCTTATCCTGCTCACAGTGAAGTTCATAGCTGATGTCATCCAGGAAGATTGCGTAAGAGCGCACACCCAGATCCCACACGGTCTGCATCTTATCCATTAGTAAGGAAAAATCTTCGTCCCCGGAATAGCAAATCGTGTTTCCTGGAGACAGCGAGAAAGTGAAATCAACATGATTTTCATTTGCTTTATCTACTAGCTCTTTTAACTTGTTTAACTCATCTTCCGGATAAGGTTCGCGCCACTTTTCACGATGATATGGATCATCTTTCGGCGCATAAATATAGGCATTCATTTTATTTTCACTGTAAAACTCAAGCTGGCTCAGCCGGTCTTCATGGGACCATGGCGGGCCATAGAATCCTTCAATTGATCCGCGCATCGGCATTTCCGGCCAATCAAGGATGGCTACGGATGGAACCCAATCACGCCCGGGCTTTTCCTGAATGAGCTGGTCAAACGTTTGGGCGGCATAAAACGTTCCGGCCTTATCTGACCCGGCCAAGACAATGTGCTTATTATTTGCGGCCAGAACATAGCTTTCGTCCTTCAGTCCCTGAAACCCATTGACACCTAGTTCGTCCATAACCTTGGCAGCAGAGGAATTTTTTGAAAAGTTACCGATCCAAATCGTCACTGGGGTATTCGGTACTGATTCCCCGGCATGCTTGCGGACAATGCGTTTGACATTGGCAGTATTTAGCGCTTCTACAACTTCACGCACGGCAGGCTCATCCGCATTTTCTCCAATAACCAGTCCGACAACGGGGGTTAACGGGAATCCTTTTCCAAGTTTTGTAATCTTCTGCGGTGCAGGATTAATGTTCAAAAGGTCCCCTTTTTCTTTTTCCTTTGCATAGACATGATTGTCCTGAAGTGCCACTGGTAACAATAACATGACTGCCAGGCAAAGAAGCAGGAAATTCCGACATTTTGCTAACAAAAAACATCACCTTCCTATCACTTTTTGTAATTTTTTGAATCAACTTAATCGTATCAATAGGGTGTATAGATGTCTATACTACTTTTGGTCCATAGGGACAGGTCCCCCGTCCCACTATGAATCTATTTCTTATCGCAAAACATAAAAACTAGCATCCCGGTTAACTCCCAGAATGCTAGTTTTTAGCTGTGTCAAGGAAGGCGGGTCAAGGGACCTGTCCCTCCGTCCCGAGCTCTGCCTTAACAATATAACGCTTCGGCGCATTACCGATATAGTCAAATGGATAGCACGTCGTTAGTGTAAGTGTTGGCTCCTGTTTCCTGACTATCACCGATCGATCATCCGGATCGGTGATCCATATTTTTGTGATTCTATAAGTATAAATCTCTCCTTGGTAGTTAACCGTCAATGGGTCACCCTTCACAAGATTCCTAAGTCCCCTAAATACAGTGTTGCGATGGCCGCTTAATACGGTATGACCACTGACTGAATTTGGCGTTGTTGTCCATTTGCTGACATACATGCCGACGCCCTTTCGAAGCGTCGCCTCATCTGATCCCCAAAACACATCAAAACGAGCATCGATTTTGGGTATCGTTAGTTGAGCAACCTTTTCACCTTTTTTGTAATCGTGTTTTAGTGTTGAAAGCTGATGAAACGGGAGAGACTTTTTCTCAACCTTTTCCGGCTGCCTGGCCAGCGTCGACTCCGCATCAATGGAATGGACTGATTGAGAACTTTGCCACCACGCATAACTGTTCCAAGCACAAATCAATAATCCAACGACTATTAGGGTCATGCCTGCGAGTCCCCATTTATTTCGCAACTAAATTCCTCCCTTTGATGAATAGAAGAGTTAGTTAGAGAGCTTCTTACGGAGGAAAAATAATAGGCCTCCTGCCATAGCAACGCCGAGTCCAATTAATGCATTCGTTGGATTATCGCTTGATGTTTCGGGCAATTCTCCACCCTGCTTGGTGTTTCCGGTAGAAGTACTCGCAGCGGTACCCTCTGATTTTTCACTACCTGTATCACCCTTGGATGACAATAGCGGTTCAGTTAAATCCTGCACCCCAACCAGACCAAGGGCTGTCAAAAATATTCCTTGTGGGCCAAGGTAGGCATCGGTTGGATCATACCATTCATCTAATGAGTGCGTTTGCCCCGCTGTACCTCCATACCCTAGATTCATCCCCGGGACACCCGCGCCAAAAGCATAATTGGCATCGGTCATGCCGGACGTACCGAACGTTGGCTGCTTCCCGATTGCTTTAATGGAAGACGCCGCAGCCTGAACACTTATCGCATCTTTCGGCATCTGACCACCAGGGATTTCTACCACGGTCTTGGAATCGACGGTTACGCCATCCTTGCTTCCCCACCGCTGGTTTTCATTTTTAGCGGAATCCTGGACGGTTTTCAATAATTTTTTCTTTAGCTTGTCCACATTTGGACCATCCGTTCTAAATTCAGTCAGCATACTGGCTTCTTCCGCTTTAGCGTTGACAGCTGTGCCGCCGTTAATAACTCCGACATTAAAGGTTGTTTTTGGATCCTTTTTGCCCCAATCGCTTATCTCAGCAACAGCTCGGCCAAGCGCGTGAGTCGCACTGGGCGTTTGAAAATCTCCATACGAGTGCCCTCCAGGGCCATGGTAGTTGAACTTGATGGTATATCCTGCGGTTCCGCCATGGGTAACCTCACTGGCCCCACCTCCATCTACCGTTATAAATCCATCGATATTGTCGTGTTCATCAAAGAGAGCTTTCACTCCTCGAAAGTCGTCCTCTTCCCCAACTGTTGCAACGAACATAATGTCACCAGCAGTTTGAAGATCCGCTTCGTTGAGCGCCCGGCCAACAGAAAGCAGAGCCGCTAGCCCACGTGTATCATCAGCAATTCCCGGTGCGTAAAGAATCCCATCTTTCTTGGTTACCGTTGTATCTACTCCCTCTTCAAAGGCAATATCCAGATGGGCGGAAAGAACTAACGTCGGGCCATCCCCGCTTCCCGGACGTGTACCAATTACATTTCCGGTTTCATCAATATGAACATCCTTCATGCCTAGCTCTGTTAATTCTTTCTTAAAATAATCCGCCTTCTTCTGCTCATGGTTGGGCACAGCTGGTATTTCGGTCATTTCGATTTGTTGGGAGAGGGTATTGTCCGCATCAGACTTAATAAATTCCAACCCCTTTTGGACAGCAGAACTTGAATTAATTTCTTGGTACGCCTTTTCTGTTTCCGGTGAGACCGAATAAGTAGAGTCCTTATCCGTTTGCGCATTGGCAGACATCAAAGGCAACGCCGCTATTAGGATCCCTGACAACAATACCGGAATTGATTTTTTCTTCATTTTAAAATACCTCCTTTTGTAGTTTTGATGCATAGACCGCAGAATATTGAACAACACGTTAGTCTTACAGCATTTACCACCCCCTTTAAAAATTCCAGACCTTCCCATCCCCACAGTTCTATGACCTCGCTGGAAGAGATTTCCTGTATGGCGGGACAGAGGGACAGGTTTCTTGTCCCACTTTACAAATAAGTTGGTCTTACGGGGAAAGTGGAAAAAGCACAAAGGGACTGCCAGCACAAACCTGTGC
Organism: Virgibacillus phasianinus; assembly: GCF_002216775.1. Classification (GTDB taxonomy): domain Bacteria; phylum Bacillota; class Bacilli; order Bacillales; family Amphibacillaceae; genus Virgibacillus_F; species Virgibacillus_F phasianinus. Next base: position 1,979,774 of record NZ_CP022315.1, on the reverse strand, counting down.
CATGCAGCCCCCTATATACTAAAAATCTCTGTGAGCAAATCTATTATTTTGGCGATCTTCCATTAAAAAACTAGTAAACTAATGTCTAATTAATGTAAAAGATTACTATCCATCCGACAAATTGTCAAACTCTTCATACTCTTCAGGATAAAATCAGTTAAATAGACCCACATTCCTTACCACTCTATGATAAAAAAAGACCAGTTCATTCGCATTAATGAAAAAGCTGGCATTCCAGTTTAGTTTCTGGGGTCTAGCTTTGTTTACGCCCATAAGCTGGGACAAGGGACCTGTCCCCATGTCCCTTTATTAAGGAACGCTTGACATAAAACACTACTTACGTATATGCTAGTTACTATTATTAATTGAATATATGTAATTTTCTTATCCAGAGAGGTGGAGGGACTGGCCCTTTGATACCTCGGCAGCAGACTAGTTTAAGTACTGTGCCAACTCCAGAAAGCGTTATGCTTGAAGATAAGAAGAGTGACCAGCCACAAACAACGGCATTTTAACCTCTTCTTTCATTTAAAGAAGAGGTTTTTTTAATTATCAAAATGAAGGGGGATTCTTGGATGTTTATTGCAATCATGATTTGGATTGGAACGATGCTGTTTAGTTTTGTATTAAATACTTTCCTCTGTTACAAGGTGGAAAAGTCGGGTGTCAAGCGCTGGGGAGCCACCGGGCGAATATTTAAGTATAAATAATAGAGGATTGAGGTGACTGAAACGATGTGGTACATCATAATTTTTGGCTTTTATGTTCTTTTTCTTATCTGGACAAATGTTAAAAGCCTGAAAGCGGTAGAATCATTGGATGATTTTACGACTGGCGGGCATCGAATGGGATTGCTATTGGGAATCGGTACAACAGCTGCTACCTGGGTAAGTGTGGCGTCTGTAATCGGGGTGCCCGGCTATTTATACAGTTCGGGTGTGGCAGCAATTATTGGCTGGGTGGCTGGCTGGGCCTTTGGCGGGGCCTTGATACCAATTGTTGCCTATAAAATAAGACGACCAGAAACGCCGGCAAGAACATTCCCGGAATTTATTCGCTTCCGGTTCGAACCGTTTATGAAAAAGAGCAGCCTGCAAGCGATCGTTGGTATTTTAATGTTACTTGGTTATCTGCTGCTAGTTAATATCCAGATCATCGGCTTCGGAATTGTGTTTTCAACGATTACAGGAATTGATTATAAAATTGCTATTTTTGCTTTCTTATTATTTATCTTGCTTACAAGCTTTGGCGGATTTTGGTCCGTTGCAGCCACAGATACACTCAACACAATTCTAATTATGATCGGCGTCATCTTAACATGTGGTGTGGTCTTATCAGTAACCGGTGGAATGGATAATATCGTAGAAACGCTTTCGACTACTACTGCACCTACATATGTAGGCGGTCCGTCACTGGAAGAGGGAATCTTACTTTCTCCACTTGGGACGTTTGGGCTTGCGACATTGTTTTCCATTTTTATTTCAAACTCATTAGGAACTCCTTCATCCCCACACTGGGTAGCACGGATGCTGGCTCCAAAAAATATTAAAGTAGCAATTTTACAGATCATGGGAACAATCGTTGTTCTAATCTTCATCATGGGACCATTAATCGTCATCGGACTAGGCTCAAAGGTTCTTATTCCAAGCATACCTGCTGGAAAAACGACCGACTACATTGTTCCATTGATTATCCAGGAGTACACACCTGCCATCATTGGAGCGATAACACTGGTTGCGATTTGTGCAGCCGCTATATCGACGGCAAATTCTATGCTTCTGCACTGTGCGACTTCGCTCTATTATGATGTGTATTTAAATATATTTCCTAAGAGAATTAGTGACAAAGGGTTTAAAAATTGGCTCAGGGCAAGTATTTTTGGAATTGCCATCATTGCAGTGCTTCTAGCTATTAAACCACCATGGTTCTTAGCAATGGGATTTGTTTATATTTATGGTGGGTTTGGCGCCGCATTCTTTTGGGTCGTCTTCCTGGGTCTTTATTGGAAACGAATGAACCGGGCAGGAGCATATGCAGGCATAATTATTGGTGCCGTCGTGTATGTTATCGCCAAGACAATCGGCTTACCGCTTCCATTTGTAATATCTGTTTCCACCTCTTTAATCGGTGTTTTGCTTGCTGTCTATTTAACGAAAAAGCCACCTCTCGAAGCGTATGAACCATATTTTAATGCGGAAATCAGCGATTCCACTAGGAAGGTGTTTGAAGATATTCGGAATGACAGTGATGAAGAGACGGATGACCCTGATTATGGTGAGGCAGCGAAGTAGGGACAGAGGGACAGGTTCCTTGTCCCTGTTGGACCCGAATGGGCAAGGCACCTCTGTCCCTTTTTGAATAAACAAGTCAACTCTCTTTCCATATGATAATTATGTATAAATAGCTGGAACCCTCAGTTAATTAGGTTCAAAGCATATTATGGTGATTAAAAGGAGAGATGAGCTTGTGTAATTTTGATGAATTTAGTCCGGCTTCAACCGCTGGAACTAATGACTGTTGCCCTGAAAACACTGGATCAATCAATTGCTGTTCATACGAAAAGGTTTCTAGTTCACAAGTGTGGGATTTTGCCTCGGCCCCTCACTTGCATCCCATGAAGGTCACCGTAAATGTAAATAAACCCGGAACGGCTCCCGGTTTCATATTCGTTGCACCATATGAGTATTACAGTACACCCACGGTTGGACAAACGGGCTCATTGATTATGGATCAAGCGGGTAATCCAGTCTGGTTCAGACCTTCTGATAAATATACACAAAATAGGGACTTCAAGGCGCAATCTTACTATGGGCATCCAGTTCTAACCTTGTGGCAAGGAACAATAGCAGGTACATTGTCTGCACATCCCGATCTGCCTCAGGGTGAACCGCTGCCCGGCGCTTATTTTCAAATTATTAATCAACATTACCAAGTGATACGAACAATCACCGCTAAAAAGGGATACACTGCTGATAACCATGAGTTTATCATTACAAAGCGAAATACCGCGCTATTTCTAGCAATTAAACATGTACCTGCAGACTTGTCACCGTTTGGGGGGCCAAGGGAAGGTTATATTCGAAATTACTCTATTCAGGAAATTAACCCCGAAACAAATGAACTCGTTTTCTTTTGGGATGCGCTTTCCCATGTTAACCCGGGCTATTCCAACGTGCCTGCCTCATCTGCAATGGAGTCTCACAATATTTGGGATCCCTTCCATTTAAATTCTGTCGAAGAGGGGCCGGACACTACACTTCTGATCAGCATGCGTGATATGTGGGGCATTTATAATATTGATAAGAGGACAGGAAATATCATTTGGCAGCTTGGTGGAAAGCAAAGTGATTTCACCTTTGATTCGAATGCTACATTTTCCTGGCAGCATCATGCGCGTTATCGTTCTGGAACGAAGATCAGTTTGTTTAATAATGCTTGTTGTGGGGCGACTACTCCCCCTGAGGGAACATCACATGGATTAATTCTTCAGCTTGATTACACAAACATGACCGCAAAGGAATGCCAATCGTATTACCATGATCCAGCGCTTTACGTTGATCATCAAGGTAATATGCAACAACTGCCTAACGAAAATCAGTTCATTGGATGGGGAGTGAAGCCCTTTCTTTCTGAATTTAAATATGCCGGAAATACAAAAAACAATCCTTCATTGAATTTGATATACGATATGCAGATGCCAAATCACACGTATCGAGCGTTTAAGAATGAATGGGTAGGTTTGCCGCTTCATCCACCAGATATCGCGGTTGAGACCATCCGTAAAGATAAATCGATAGTTTTTGCATCATGGAATGGTTCAACTGAAACCGCAGCTTGGCAGGTTCTAGCTGGTTCAACACCTTATACCATGTCAGTGGCAGTATCCACCACTCCACGCACCGGATTTGAAACAGCTATTCCCATTTATGCAGCCGGCCCATACTTTCTAGTCCATGCATTGGATTCACGCGGCAGGGTAATTGGCAGATCAAGAATGGTTTATCCGTGTAATATATAAAGCAACATTTCCCGGGAAATATTTGCAAAATAATTGGCAGGGTGACTTTATTCGACTTCAGGACGCAAGTAGAGTCCCAGTTGGCAGCAAACAGAATTAAAGTATTCGATGCTACCTTAATTCTTTTTGAAATACGACAAACTGGCGGGGAATAGCTAGCATCTTCGTCAATTTCGGAAACGCGGCATCAATGGGTTCCATATGTATAGGATGATAGCCGATACGTTCATACCAGTTCCTCAAAATTAATTTGGCTGGGTGAGAACCTTTCAGAGGTATTAATAATTCAAGTTGCATCTTATGAAGGTGTTCTTTTTGGCACTTTTCCTCAGCAAAGCGAACTAACCTTCGTCCAATCCCAGTCCCTTGGTAGCCATCATCTACAGCTAGCATTCCGAATTCCCCCGTTTCTTGGCCAATCCGTCGAACACGGACACACCCCAGAATTTGCCCCATCGACCGGGCTACCGCGATCTCACCTTCACGGGTGAACCCAGCCATTTCCTCCTTTGTCGTACGGACTACCCCGCGCATCCAAAGGCTTCCCTCAGATGCCGCATACACACGGTTGACGATGTCCGTAACGTGCTCCATGTCCACTAAATTGGCACTCGCATTAAAAGGCAACATTTGTATCTCAATTGATTGCATAATGAGTGGCACCCCCCATTTCTGTTCAAAATATTATTTTAATCCAATTGCCTGATTTTTTCACTAACCAAATACAAAAAATAGCCGGGGTTTACTTACTTTACTATTCACCTTCCCTATAAATACTTGAAGGAATATGGAATATGCTTTCGAAATTCTAAGAATAATTTTGGGCTCTCCTTCGTGTGTAAGTGCCATAAAACTGCTCGCGATTTAAAGCGTATCTATTTTATAAGGCCAGTTGGTTCTCGAAACATAACAGACTTGTTACAAGAAAAGGTTATTCAAAAGACTCCTTTACATCAATCTTTTTTCATAAAAGGGAGAGAAAGGTACATAATAAAATTAGAAATTTTGATTAACAAGTCTAACATAACTAATACACATATCGCCTACGGAATTACCATGTTAAGGAGTTGGCATGATCTAATGAAATTCAACAAGAAAAAAATCAATGTTGTAGATATACAAGAAACGAAGAAAAGCGTGTATGCTACGGGAATAGGTAATGCTATGGAATGGTTTGACTTTGGGCTATATTCCTATTTAGCTGTTATTATTAGTCAAAACTTTTTTAGTTATGTTCAAAATGATGAGCTGAAATTAATATTAACATTTGGAACATTTGCGATTGCCTTTTTAATGCGGCCATTAGGCGGTGTTATATTCGGAAAAATTGGGGATAAAATGGGAAGAAAAGTCGTTTTAACAACCACGATTATTTTAATGGCTATTTCAACATTATTAATCGGTTTATTACCTACCTATGAGCAAATAGGTATATGGGCTCCTATCCTCCTATTAATAGCAAGAATTATTCAGGGTTTTTCAACTGGCGGCGAATACGCTGGTGCCATGGTTTATATTGCGGAGTCTTCTCCGGACAATAAACGGAATATGCTTGGCAGTGGATTAGAAATCGGTACGCTCGCTGGCTTTATATTAGCTTCACTTCTTGCCAGTACACTTTTTATCACACTATCTGATGAACAGATGCACTCATGGGGCTGGAGAATACCTTTTCTACTCGGTTTACCTTTAGGGCTTGTTGGGTTGTATTTAAGAAAGAGTTTAAACGAAACACCTATTTTTGAAAATGAACTTTCTGATGATGAAACTGAGGAAGAAAGCTTTTTTTCCATTTTAAAAAACCACAAAAGGGATATTTTTGTATGTTTTATAGCTGTCGCATTCTTTAATATTACAAACTATATGCTATTATCATACATGCCTTCCTATTTAGATGAGATTATTGGCTTATCCAGCACAGTAGGAACCATTTTAATTACGATTATCATGCTTATTATGGTGCCACTTGCTTTAATGTTTGGAAGGCTCGGTGATAAAATTGGCAATAAAACTGTTTTCTTAATTGGTTTAGGTGGATTAACCTTATTATCTGTCCTCGCTTTTTATTTCTTAAACTTGGATTCTCTAGTATTTATTTCTATAGGTATCCTAATTCTAGGTGTTCTGCTTGCAACGTATGAGGGCACAATGCCTGGATCGTTACCAACGATGTTCCACACAGACATTCGATATAGAACATTAGCTGTAACCTTTAATGTTTCCGTTTCATTATTTGGCGGGACTACCCCATTAGTTTCCACATGGCTAGTCCACCAAACTGGGAATAACTTAGCACCTGGTTTCTATTTAACAATCGTCAGTATTATCGGATTTCTAGTGATAGCATTCTTGTTCAGCAGCACTTCTGGAAAATCCCTAAAGGGTTCTTACCCAACAGTTGCCTCTAAGTCCGAGTATAAAGAAGCTGTTGAAAATCCAGAAGATTCACTGTGGTGGAGCGAGGAACAAGAAAAAACTGGGGAAAAAGAGGACAATTTGGATTCGGATAAATAAAGCAGAAAAGGGTGGTGACATGGGGTTACCATCCTTCCTTTTTAAGGGTCAAAAGTCATGACTGATATTAGATTATTATCCCCTTTTGATGAAGGTTTTCAAGGCATTCTTGTAAATACCTCAAATCATGTTCCGGATAACCTTCATCTTCATTTTTATCACCTAGACTTTCGTCATCGTGGGCGGGACAGCTATTACCGCGATAATAAGGATCCTCCCACAATGGATTATTTCGATAGCCTCTTCGTTTCATTTCCTTCATAACCTTCATATGGTAAAGATACAGCTTGTATGGTGAATGGCTAAAAACATAGTTAACCGTAGCGTGTTTTCTACCCCAGCCATTACCTCTTAAGGCACAGCATTCTCTATGCTGACCTAGTAACTGTTGACGGGGTAGGCGAGTTAGTAATTCCTCATGCCATAGACGCATAAAAATTCGCCCCTTTTATTCTTTGCACTTAAATAAACGCATACTTCCTTACCTCCTGCAAATTAGGAGGAAACCTCATAAGTGAATTCAGTCACCAGCCTTTAACACCTTCAGAAATGGCAGCGCTCTGGACAAGTTATATGTCTATAGTATGACATTTCGTTTTTTAAAGTACGGCCTTAGTATGATCACTGATCAGGATATACATCCATTGATTCAAAAAGCTTACGATGAAGCTGCCTAGAATACAAACACCATCCGAAGTATTTTTGTAAACGAAGATTTCCCTGTTCCGGTCGGCTTTACCGAGCAGGATGATGTGCTTAGATCCTAGGGAATCTAATACTGTCTCTCAAATTCAACCAGCGAATATATCCTCCCTAAGAAATACGAATAACAAAACCATCACACTATATAATAACGATGCTGCCTCGGTAATGTATTCGATATCAAAGGTAAAATAAAGCATCCTAGCAAATATGTAAGTTGGCAGGATGAACAGAAATATTGTATAGATGCATAGTGAACGCCAGCCAGCCGTATATTCCACCACTTTGCTTGCGTAATACATAATAATCACGATGGAGAAACCAAATATTCCAAAAAGCACAAAATAGTTAACAAAATAATCCCAATAAGTTTCCGAATGATCAATTAAACCGAATACCATGCACAGTAACTCTCCAAAAACATAAAAGGCTACTCCTAAAAAAATTCCAAGAATATGCCAATTTTGCCTCATATTTCACCCCACCTTTTGTACAATCCCATCTCTAAATGATATTCATCAGCATAAAATTTAGGATAAAATATGGGGATTTGTTTGGGTTAAGCTGTGCTTTCGGCTTGTTATTTTTTATTTTGTTTCCTACGATTTGTGTTTTTCCCCCTTTGCCTATACAGCATTAATTTCAGTAAATCTCCAGTAGTTCTTATTTGCCGGATTATTCTCGCGAAGACCTTTGTATAGACTTGTTTTTCTTCATAAAAAACGTAAACATTAAATCAATTGTAGCAATTTACATCCTTTTTTACATTAGTATTATAAAAGTTACATACCGGTGTCTTGCATAAACAAGTTAATTTCCTAAATCAAAGGAGATAAAACTTTGTGGCTTTATTTCAAATCCACAAGTTCGGCGTTATCCGGGGCAAACTAAAAAAGCCTCGTAACTGAGGCTTTTTTATCATTTGGTTAACACTAAACAATCACTTTAAAATATCCGTATTTATATCCCAAGAAACTCCCCCGAAATAAGATACCCAATCTGTTCCAGTTAATTGACCACTCACGATAAAAGTGCCAATAAACAAAAGCATAATTATAAATATGAACAGAAAGCATTCAACGGATTCTTTCCAGTATGGTTTATCATTTTGTTTCATATTTTATTATTCCCCTTCAATACTTTTTTTGAATAACAAATAAACCCTCTATTACGATAGAAAGATAATAAGCTATATTTCCTTTAAAAAAAGTATTAACAGGGGAGGTAATTTGATTGATACATCACCGCGTTTATAAAGCTTTTCAAGTCAATGGCACGTTGGAATAAGCCATCCACTTTTGGAATATGCGAAGCTAATTGTTGCATAGTCCTTTGTAACGCCGGCAGTATAGTATACGATTTATGATCATCATGATTAGCAAGAGTTGTTGGTGCAGTTATATGAGCAGCATTTATATCTGACACATAACTGGCAGAAGTAATGGAAGATTCATCAACTTTGCTTATAGTAGTTTGCGATAAAATTTGGGCAGGTTGACTAATTATCAAAAGGAAAAACACTACAAAGAACAATAGGTTACGCGTTTGAAATCTCGCCATTTCTTCCTCTCCTTTCATAACGATCTCGGGACTATAAACCGATCATAAATATTTTACCACGAGTTGGCAGTCAGTTATAGGTGGAAAAGACGTGAATAGTTTCTTGGCATCTGGCGTTTTAACTAACGAGATGTCTGCCTACAGTTGAAATATTGTGTGCGTGTGCATCAGCACAGCTAAGTTAGGTTGGTGACAAAGCTAATGTGAAGTGACTTTAGAAGTGAACTAAGTTTCCATAATAAGGCAATCTTCATCTGCACAAAAATACCACTATAATGTTCTTCTCTCCTAGCTCCAAAAAAGGCAAATCCTATCTCGACAAAAAAGCTAGCACCACAGGAGCGAATCGGGATGCTAGTTTTGCTTATTTCAACGGACTCGGCCGGGAAAGTGGACCTGTCCCTCTGTCCCGCAGATTCACCCAAAAATCATTTCAAACAGTTCACTGCCTCCGAGATATAGATACAGTAAAATGATAAGTCCAAAAATGGTGTTTTTAACCTTAGTATTTCGATCTGCCTTATCAATCTGTTTAGAATTTAATAAAAAAAGTAAAACTGCTGCAAGAATTGGCATGAATGCCGCTCCGAGTGCACCATATATAAGTACAATCGCTACTGGTTGTTTAAATAACAGAAGTAACATCGGTGGAAAAGTTATCCAGAACAGATAAAATCGAAAAGCTGTATCTTTCTCGGTGATTGGTTTTTCTTTACCTGGAGCTTTTCTTCCTTTATTTTTTACAATGCGAACAAAATCTGTAAATAGATAGGACATCCCATGCCATGGACCTACGATGGATGTAAAAATGGCTCCCCAAACACCAATTAGGAAAATCCATCGTGCTATATTTCCAAATCTCTCCCCATAGGCGTCCGCAAGACCCACAAGCCCGTCATTACCACTAATTGTTACACCGGATCCAAACAATAATTCAGCAGCAATGATCATAACACTAATGGCAAACATACCTGTTACAATATAGGCCACCGACACATCCAGTTTCATGATTGACATCCACTGCCTGTTTCTCCAGCCTTTTGCATAAATCCAGTATGAGTACGAAGTAAGGGTAATAGAAGCACCAACCCCTCCAAGTATGCCAAGGATTTTGAAAAACGATCCTTCTGGTATAGAAGGAACGATGCCATACTCAACACTTCCCGCATTCGCCAAAATAATGATTGCAGAGCCAATGATACTGACAAACATTATCCCAATTAATATCTTCATGAGCCCTTCAAGTATTTGATATCTGCCAAACCAAACTAATAGAAAACCGGCAATTCCGGAGCTGATTGCCCATAATGAAAAGGAAGTGCCTGGAAACATGGCAACCATTATCATCGCACACGTTCCGGTTATCGCTGATCCATATATTAATCCCATCAAGACAAGATATGCACCAAAATAGATAGTTGCCCACCATCCTGCCAAATGCCAACCTTCTAAAATTGTTTTTCCTGAGGCCAGATACCAACGGCCTATCCCCTCGGTTAGGACAAATTTAATAAAAGCCCCTACAACTATCACCCAAAGCAAAGTCAATCCAAAGCTTGTTCCAGCAATAGAGGCCATAACAAAATCGCCAGCTCCCACCCCAGTAGCCGCAACAACAAATCCGGGACCCACGAATTTCAGTTTACCTTTTAAGTTATTAGGTGGATTGTTAGGAGTCCCTTGAGGTTCTAGCCTTTCAATCTTTTCTTCCACTTTCATTCCTCCTTATAAATTGGTTTGGTATGGGTATCTTTAAAAGGATTAAAATCCTTTGAAAACAATAAAAGAGTTTTAGTTTTTACTTTGGCAGCGCTTTCAATCTTTTTATGTATATCTAGCATGTAAGCAAAATGACGAATAGATTATCTCGTAACAGATGCAGTGTTATTTAACCTTCTTGGTAAAAATTTATTATTTTTAACTGTTAAATGGTTGTTATTTTAATATTTTACATTCATTTAGTTTAGATATGATTATATTTGGTTTACTTTCGAAAGTCAATGGTTTTCTATAAATTACCTATTTTCAAAATAATTATAAAATTTAAATTACAACTACTCTCCATCAAGGACCTAAAAATTCACCTCAATGCGAAACTAGTTGATTAATATCATCCACAACATATAGATTGATTGCACTAAAATTATCTAACTTAGACCTGATTGAAACATTTAAAACGATGTTAAGAAAATTATCAAATAAAGCTAGCACCCCGGTTAAACCCACGGAATGCTAGCTTTACTTGTTCCAACGAACCTGGGACAAGGAACCTGTCCCTCTGTCCCTCACAAATAATGTCCTGTTACGGAGGATTGATTTACTTTGATGTCAGTTGGTGTTCCTTTTGCAATTATATGTCCTCCCTTGACGCCGCCTTCTGGTCCTAAATCAATAATCCAATCACTTGCATGGATCATATGAATGTTATGTTCTACCATGATAATGGAATTACCTTTATCAATTAATCGACTGAATAATTCTAGCAAATATTGAATGTCATAAGGATGCAGACCTGTTGAAGGTTCGTCTAATAAGAACAGACTCTTTTGTTTATTTTTCTTCATTAAGGAAGTTGACAGCTTTAATCGTTGACCTTCACCACCGGATAATGTTGTAAGTGATTGACCAAGTTTTAAGTATCCTAATCCAATTTCAGTTAATAATTTGAGGACTTTATGGATTTTCGATTCATCCTTAAAAATATCTAATGCTTCTTCGACTGAACACTCTAAGCAGTCATTTATATTATAGTCATTGTATGTGATAGTAAGGATATTTTCCTTGAAACGTTTACCTTTACACGTTGGACAGACAACTTCCATATCATTAAAAAATAGCATGTTGCTCATAACATAGCCAAGTCCTTCACATGTCTCACAGCGTCCACCATTTGTATTGAAAGAGAAATGTTTAGCTGTAAGACCCTGTGCTTTACTATCATCTAGTTTTGCAAAAAGGTTTCGAATGTCTGTGAAAACGTTGGTATATGTAGCAACATTTGAGCGTTTCATTTTTGAAATACTTGTTTGATTAATAGTAATGATTTCTTCAAATTGATCTAAGCCTGAAACATTGCTAGCTTCTTCCCCTACAACATCAAATATTAGTGAAGATTTACCTGACCCTGAGACGCCCGTTACACTTACAAGGGATTCTGTCGGAACGGCTACACTTACAGAAGCAAGGTTATGACGCGTGGCGTCTTGAATATGGATGGCTGTTTTTCCAGCTTGTCTAACATTTTGCTTCGGCTGACTTCTGTTTGAAATGTAGTTTTTAATTAGGGATTTCTCATTATTTTCAAGGTCTTTCAATGTACCTGTACCAATTAGTTCGCCGCCGTATCGGCCAGCTTTTGGTCCAATCTCAATTAAATAATCAGCCTCTCTCATAACATCCGTATTGTGTTCAATCACAAGAACTGTATTACCTTTATCCCTCAGTTTTTTCATAATGTCGATAATACCTTCCGTGTCCTTAGCATGAAGACTTGCTGTTGGTTCGTCGATAACATAAACAACATCTGTTAAGTCTGAATCCAAGATGGCAGATAATCGAATACGTTGACTTTCACCGCCAGATAGAGTGTTTGTCCCACGTTCTAAAGTGAGATAACCGAGGCCTAAACGTTTGATACGTTTAAGTTTTGTTTCTATGTCACGAAAATAGACATCAACTGCCGCCTTTTCCTCTCCAATTAAGTTTAAACTGCAGTCATTGATCCATTCTAACAATTGATCTAAGTCTAATGTTGAGATTTCTGTAATAGAACGATCCATCACGTTAACACTGCGACTTTGTTCGGTTAGTTTCGTGCCATTACAGTCAGGACATGTATCACTATAGAAAAAGATAGATTCTTTACCCATGTCTCCGCTCTTTTCTTGATATTTACGCCAAAGGTTTGTCATTACACCTTGGAATTTACCATCACCAACTGTTTTCGGCTCCTTTTTATCAGTAAGCTTTCGGACTTCCTTACTGCTTGTACCATGACAAAGTAAAGCAAATTGCAGTTCATTAAAATTTTTAAGAGGTGTATTTTGTTCAAGTGGCTCATTGTAATGGTTCATTGTTCTTTTGATATTATCAAGTTGATACTCTAGATAGCGGCCGTTCCATAATGCAATTGCACCATTTTCAATCGACAATTCCTTATTCAATAAGGTGTTTACGTTAATTTGGATGACTTTACCGATACCTTTACATTTCTGACAGGCGCCTTCGATTGTATTGTAAGAAAAGTGGCTTCGTGTGTGTTTTTTATACTTGTGCTCACAATGGGGACAAATTTGAAAAACAGTAAATTCGCCATCTACATGTTCTGTTTCTTCAATGGCCTGAATGGGGTTTACTTTTTTCTTGCAGTTTGGACATGTGCGGATACCAAGCTTCTCGTAAATCATACGTAAACTCGTATACATGGCTGTCTTTGTTCCTACTGTCGAACGAGGATTAGATGACGTTTCTTGCTGCTTCAAACTTATAGCGGGAGAAGCACCGCTAATATGTGCAACATTTGGTTTTTCAATGCCTTGCATTCCCATTGCTTCTAGATATTGCCGTTGTGACTCATTAAAAAGAATATCATGTGCAAGGGTAGACTTGCCTGAACCAGAAACACCAGTTATCACTGTCAATTTACGCTTTGGGATTTTCACACTAACATCTTTTAAATTGTGTTCGTTCGCATGCTCAATACTTATCCATTCCGTCATCACATCATCCTCCTTATTCTATTGGAGGAGATAGTATACATGTGATAGTAAGAGTATGCAAGCATTACCCTAAAGAAATGCTCAATAGATGTAAGAGCGACGTGGGAAAGTGGTGATGTTGACCGAACACCAAGCTGATAACTCCGATAAAAAAATCCCCTTCCCCACCCAACAAACCTGGGACAAGGGACCCGTCCCTCTGTCCCAAAAAAATGTGCGAAAATTGTAGACATATCTGAAGATTTTTAGTAATATGCTTTTAAGGAATATAAAGAGACAAATTCCTTTAATGCATTTTATAAGGTGGTGAACAGTTAAGTGTATATTACCATAGGTGTGATCGGGCCTAAGGAATCGGTTAGTCGAATCTTAAGGGTTGCTAAGGATTTTCCAGCTTTTGAATTTAAACCTTTCATTTACCAAGAGGTATCCGAAATTGAGGAAATTTTAAAGAGTAACGGGATTCTTGTCGATCAGTGGTTGTTTTCTGGAATAATGAATTATTCACTTGCTATTGAAAGGGAATACATTACACCAGATGAAGGAAGCTATCCAACCTTACATGGTTCGAGTTTTTTCGGGATATTAATGGAGGCGCAATTAAACGAGGGGAAGATTTTTCGAAATATCAGCATTGATGCGATTACCAACGAGGAAATGGCTAAAGTAATGTCATTTTATAAATTAGATTCCCTTACGTATTACAATGAGCCATATGAAGGCTACTATTCGCTGGAAAATTTTCCGAATTTTCATAAGTCACTTTATCAAGATGGTAAAACAGAGGTTGCGATAACTGCACTCAAATCAACGTATGAGGAGCTGAAGAAGGAAGGAATTCCTGTATACCGGCTTACTCCTTCCTATATATCGATTAAAGTAACCATTCAATTGTTATTAGAAAGAGCGCAGGCCAATCGTTACGAAAACCTGCAAATGGCCGTTGTCGGGTGCAAGGTAGTTAATGAAATTAATGAAAATGAAGCCTATGATTTGTTCAAGTGGAAACACCATGAACTGGATATCAAGAAGTCATTAATGCATTTGACGGAAATTATGAATGGATCCTTTGTCGATGTAGGTGACGGGCTATACTTTATTTTTACCACAAAAGGTGAGATGGATGATGAAGCAGAGAAGAACCTTTTTCATTTTATTAATGAATTTAGGCTGCGGGATCAGCTGTCCATCGGTGTTGTGATTGGTTATGGGGAAAATGTTTCCCACGCCGAACAAAATGTCCGCTATGGTTTAAGCAGCATAAAGCCGGATGAGCGGGCGCCAATCGTCGTAATCGATGAACAACAGTCTGCAACCATCAAATATCCAAATAATGAAAGCGCTCCAGTAAATTTAAAACATATTGAACAGGTACTACGAGACAGATTTGGCGAAGCAATTAATATCAGGGATGCTGTTCGGCTCATCATCTATTCACATAAATACAACAAACAGGCTTTTACATCCCAGGATATTTCCAGATGGCTGCAGAGCACGGAACGGAATGGAAGAAGAATTTTAACGAATTTAGAAAATGCCAATGTGATACAAAAATGTGGGACAAGCCATGCAAAACAAAAAGGAAGACCTAAAATTATGTATCAGTTCGCAGTGGATATTCCCCTTTCACCATGATGTACAACAATAATTAATTCGAAAATGAGGTAGTGTCAGTGACCAATTTAAGCATGTGGATGGAACAAAAGCTATGTCAATTAAATAGGGTGGAGCAAATTCAGGACCCGCAAGGATTTACCCGACTCGGTTATAGCGAAGCAGAATACAAATCCCACCAGCAATTTATTCGTACCGCAGAGGAACTAGGGCTGCATACGTATCAGGATAAGGTCGGGAATCAGTGGGCGATCTGGGAAGTGCATCCGGATGCAAAGGCGGTTGCTTTGGGGTCACATCTGGACACGGTCTACAATGGCGGCGGATATGATGGCGTGGCTGGTGTATTATGTGCCTTGGCAGCTATCAAAGTCCTGCAAGACAAGCAGTTCCGTCCACAAAAAAATATCGCGGTTGTTTGCTTTATTGCGGAAGAATCAGCGCGTTTTGGAATCTCAACGATTGGAAGCAAAGCTATTTCCGGGGAACTGGCCATCGAAGAGTTAGAAGACGTCAGCGATATGGAAGGAATCACAGTAAAACAAGCAGTGGAACAAATGGGAATAAACTGGGAAGACCTTACGAAAGCAACCTTGCCAGTCCCTAAATTGGAGCAATTCCTGGAGGTTCATATTGAACAAGGAAGAAAATTGCAGGACAGTCAGGCAAAAATCGGCATTGTAACAGGCATTGCCCGCCCAGTCAGATTGCAAGTAACGGCATATGGAGTGGCCAATCACACCGGCACGACACCGATGCACCAAAGAAACGATGCATTAGTTGCCTTGGCGCCGCTCATTCCATATGTATCACGAGAAACCGCAGCCATGAATAAACAGGAAGATCCACATCTAGTGGCGACGGTCAGCACAGTTACTGTCAAGCCCAATTCCATGACGATTATTCCATCAGAAGTACAATTTGGCATTGACATTCGCAGTGTAAACGATGCGGCAAAACAACAACTGGTAACGAACATCAAGCAATATTGTCTGGAGTTAGCCGAAGAACATCACGTTACGGTTGATGTGAAAACACTTGTGAACAATCAATCCGTACAACTGGATGATACTATCCAATCGAAATTAACCCATGTATCCAAGCAGCTAGGATTTAAAACGGAATCGATGGTAAGCGGTGCTGGTCATGATGTGATGAATATGGCAACAAGATGGCCAGCAGGGTTAATTTTTATTCCTTGCCGGGATGGTATCAGTCATCAGCCAAACGAGTATACGGAAACTAGCAATCTGGTAATTGGAACAAAAGTGCTGGCAGCATACCTGCAAACAGAAGCAATTCAATAATGCAAGAGTATATATGGAGGGAAATGTAATGAAAGAATTTGTTGAGCAGTATTTACAGGATAATGAAGCTTATTTCAAGGAAGTTAGTTCCTTTATCTATAAACATCCGGAAACTAGATTTGAAGAATACACTTCAGCCGGGTTTTTGGCAAAAGAATGTGAAAAACAAGGCTTTAAAGTCGAACAAAATGTTGCCAATATTGAAACTGCCTTTGTTGCAACGTATGGTTCCGGAAGCCCTGTAATCGGATTTTTGGGAGAGTTCGATGCGTTATCCGGTTTAAGTCAGGAACCAAATGAAACAACGTATCAACCAATGGAGAACGATGTTGGTCATGGCTGCGGGCATAACCTGCTGGGAACAGGGGCCTTTGCTGGTGCATGTGCTGTAAAAAAATATCTTGAAGAAAACAATCTCCCTGGGACCGTGAAATTCTTTGGCTGCCCTGGGGAGGAAGGCGGCTCAGGGAAAACGTTTATGGTGAAAGAAGGAGTATTTGACGGTGTAGATGCAGCGTTAACCTGGCACCCTTCCCCAGCCAACGCCATTATGAGCCTGTCGAGTCTGGCAAATTACCAAGTATTTTTTCGATTTAAAGGAAAGGCCGCACACGCCGCCAATGTTCCGCACCTAGGAAGAAGCGCGCTTGATGCAGTGGAGCTCATGAACGTTGGCGTAAATTATCTGCGCGAGCACGTTATTCAGGAAGCACGCATTCATTACGCAGTTACCAATACCGGGGGCATTTCCCCAAATGTGGTACAGGCAAATGCGGTGGTTCTTTATTTAATCCGCGCACCAAAGGTCAATCAGGTCGATGAGATGTATCAACGAATCCGTAAAATTGCTGAGGGTGCAGCGATGATGACGGAAACTGAAGTAACGGTCGAGTTTGATAAAGCATGTTCCAACTACGTTCAAAACCGTAGTTTAGAAAAAATCCTCTATCAGAATCTGCAAGAAATTGGTGCCGGCAATCCATCAGAAAGCGAAAAACAGTTTGCTGAACAGATATGGTCCACCTTCACAGAGTCTGAACAGGAAAATTATCTAGATCCGGTAACAGGATTCGGCTATATCGGAGACGGCAGTGAATTTGACGGCAAATATTTGGCAGATTCCATTTCACCCTACTATGAATCACAAGGGATCCTGTCGGGTTCGACCGATGTTGCGGATGTAAGCTGGGTTGTGCCGACTGCGCAATTGACCTCCGCTACGTCAGCGCTTGGAACGGCACTGCACACCTGGCAAATGACCTCACAGGGGTTAAGCGATTTCGCTAATAGAGGAATGCTGCGTGCTGCTGGAAGTATGGCTCTGACCGGGATTAAGCTATTTGAATCTGAAGAGGATTTGGATCATGTAAAAGAAGAATTTACTGAATTTAGGAAAAAGCATGACTACAATAGTCCAATTCCTGATGGTGTCCGTCCATCAAAACTGAATGAACGTTAACCACAACTTTTAAAATAAGCGAGGGATACGATGAAAAACAAAAAAAGCCTGTTTCAACGATTTTTAGATATAGTCGAGCGCGTTGGCAATAAGCTGCCAGATCCATTTGTTTTATTTATAGGGCTGGCATTGGTAATGGTTGTTGTTTCCTATCTGCTCAGTCTCACGGGGGCATCTGTCGTTCACCCGGGAACTGGCGAAGAAATTCCAATTAAAAATTTGCTGTCTGGTGAAGGCTTACAGTTTATCCTCACATCGATGCTGGAAAACTTCACTGGATTTGCTCCACTCGGGCTTGTACTAGTTATGATGCTCGGGATTGGCTTAGCCGAAAAAGTTGGGCTGCTTGATTATGCAATCCGTAAGACCATTTTAAAATCACCTCCTTTTCTGCTCACCTATACGGTGGTGTTCGTAGGTATTATGGGTAATCTGGCGTCCGATGCCGCAGTTGTTTTAATCCCTCCTTTGGGTGCATTGGTATTTTATAAAGTAGGAAGACATCCACTTGCAGGTCTGGCAGCTGGTTTTGCTGGTGCGGGTGCTGGTTTTACAGCAAATTTATTTATTGCCGGAACAGATGCATTGCTTGCAGGTATCTCAACCGAAGCAGCGGCATTAGTAAATGAATCCATTACGGTAACACCGGTAGATAACTGGTATTTTAATATCGTTTCTGTGTTTATGCTGACCATTGTTGGCGGCCTAGTAACGTCAAAATTTATCGAACCCAGATTAGGTAAATATGAAGGCGATGAGGTAGAAGCAGAAGACAGCGAGGAACTTCCAAACGCTAAAAATGGGTTTATCAATGCGCTGATTGCAGGGTTTGTTTACCTGGCCATCATTGCGATCACCGTATTTTTGCCAAACAGTCCATTAAGAAATGATGAGGGCGGAATTGTCCCCTCCCCGCTTCTAGAAGGAATCGTGCCATTAATCCTGATATTCTTTATTGTCATTGGGGTTGCCTTTGGTATGACAGTTGGTAAGATTAAATCAAGTAAAGATGTAAGTTATTATATGGCAGAATCGATGAAAGACATGGCAAGCTACATTGTTCTCGTATTTGCCATCGCACAATTCATCGCCTTCTTTAATTGGTCCAACCTGGGTACCTGGGTCGCGGTAAACGGCGCTGAATTTCTGAAGGACATTGAATTTACTGGGATTGGATTGATCATTGGCTACGTTATTTTTACCGGCTTAATGAACTTCCTAATCACATCCGGTTCAGCAAAATGGGCAATTGAAGCACCAATCTTTGTGCCAATGTTTATGCAGCTCGGTTATGATCCGGCATTTACGCAGGTAGCCTACCGCATTGCCGATTCTTCCATGAATATTGTTACACCGTTATTTCCTTATATGGTTATTATTCTTGCCTTTATGAAGCGTTATGACAAGAATACAAGTATCGGAAGCTATATCTCATTAATGCTTCCATATTCCATTACCTTCTTGCTTTCATGGATCATCTTGCTGTTAATCTTTTATTTCACCGGCCTACCATATGGTCCTGGAGTGCATACGTATATGTAGGAAGAAAAGCCGAAGTGCCCGGTTAGAAGCGGACGCATAAGCAAGGGACCGTAGAACGCATGGGTTTCGCGTTCGTAGTGTCCATTGCTTATGACGGCAGCTTCTGGGCGCTGCAGCTAGACAGGAAAAGCGGAAGTGCCCGTTAGCGACGTACAAATAGATAGGACTGTGAAAGTACGGTGACCTTTCCGTACATTCATCAGGACTAACTATTTGCTAGTCGCTGGGCACTGCAGCTAGACAGAGAAAAGCGGAAGTGCCCGGTTAGAAGCGGACGCATAAGCAAGGGACCGTAGAACGCATGGGTTTCGCGTTCGTAGTGTCCATTGCTTATGACGGCAGCTTCTGGGCGCTGCAGCTAGACAGGAAAAGCGGAAGTGCCCGTTAGCGACGTACAAATAGATAGGACTGTGAAAGTACGGTGACCTTTCCGTACATTCATCAGGACTAACTATTTGCTAGTCGCTGGGCACTGCAGCTGGGGAGAAAAGCGGAGGTGCCCGGTTAGAAGCGGACGCATAAGCAAGGGACCGTAGAACGCATGGGTTTCGCGTTCGTAGTGTCCATTGCTTATGACGGCAGCTTCTGGGCGCTGCAGCTAGACAGGAAAAGCGGAAGTGCCCGGTTAGCGACGTACAAATAGATAGGACTGTGAAAGTACGGTGACCTTTCCTTACATTCATCAGGACTAACTATTTGCTAGTCGCTGGGCACTGCAGCTGGGGAGAAAAGCGGAGGTGCCCGGTTCTAGGTGCATGGCCGTTTATATAAGTAAGTTTAATAGAGCCATATTTTGTTATCCGTTAAATAATTGTCTAAGGGGATAGTAATCATGAATAAATTAGAAGAAAACTTAGTGAAGTGGCGAAGGGATTTTCATCACTATCCGGAAACTGGTTTTTTGGAGATGCGTACAGCCTCGATTGTGGCAGGGATTCTAGA
This sequence comes from Virgibacillus phasianinus, assembly GCF_002216775.1. Taxonomy (GTDB): domain Bacteria; phylum Bacillota; class Bacilli; order Bacillales; family Amphibacillaceae; genus Virgibacillus_F; species Virgibacillus_F phasianinus. The sequence continues at coordinate 1,959,398 of NZ_CP022315.1, read as the reverse complement.
TGGTTTAGGTTTTGAATTACAAATGGGAAAAGAAGTGATGTCGGCCGAGCATTGTATGGGAAAACCAGGTGAAAAGGAAACGAAAGCACATGTGGAGTGGGCAAAAGAGCATGGTGCGAATCCAGATTATCTCGCTATTTTTTCAGAGGGCTATACGGGAATTGTTGCAACATTGGATACCGGTAAGCGTGGTCCTACGGTTGCCTACCGGGTGGATATGGATGCATTGCCAATCTATGAATCAACCAGTGAAAGCCACGTACCTTTACAGAAAGGATTTCGCTCAATAAATGATAAGATGCATGCTTGCGGTCATGATGCACATACCGCAATCGGCCTTGGCTTAGCTTCCTTGCTCGCAGCAAATAAAGCGGAGCTGCAGGGCAAATTCAAATTAATTTTTCAGCCAGCGGAGGAAGGAACCCGCGGTGCTAAATCGATGGTAGAGGCCGGTGTAGTAGCGGATGTTGATTATTTCATCGCTTCCCACATCGGCACAGGGGTACCGCATAACCATGTTGTCGCCGCCAACAATGGATTTTTAGCCACCTCCAAATTGGATGTTTCTTTTCGAGGTGTTGCTTCGCATGCAGGAGGCGACCCGGAGGAAGGCAAAAATGCATTGCTGGCAGCAGCCAATGCCGCCCTCAATCTGACCGCGATTACCCGCCATTCCAAGGGTGCGACAAGAATTAATGTCGGAGAAATGCATGCAGGCAGTGGACGGAACATTATTCCGGACAAAGCCGCACTAAAGGTAGAGACACGCGGAGAAACTTCCGAAATTAATGAATTTGTAAAGCAGCAGGCAGAGTCCATCATTTCCGGCGCCGCCGCCATGTACCAAATTAGTTACGACATGGATTTTGTTGGCGAAGGAAAAAGCTGCACGTGTTCCAAAGAAGTTGCTGCAGTGCTTCACGAGTGTACGGAAAGCGCTGGTCTTACTGCTATTCTCGAAAGCGATGATAGTGCCGGTTCAGAAGATGCTACCTTCTTTATCGACGCCGTTCAGAAGCAAGGTGGTTTCGGGACCTACTGTGTATTTGGAACCGATTTGGCTGCAGGACATCATAATGAAAAATTTGATATTAATGAAGAAACCCTTCTGCCTGCAGTTGAAATATTGTTCGCATCAGCCAAGAAGTTAGGTGGCAAGGGCTAAGGTGAAGTGACGTTGGGCGGAAGTAAACGAATAGAGAGAACTGTTCCCCAAAGACCGCTTAGCGGTGGACTTTGGGGTGGTTTTTGTGATGATTTGAGGTTAATAGTATAATTCTATTGTTTTAGATATAAAAGTAGTGCTTATATAACTAACATCCATTATACTATTTAAAAGGAGGTGATATTGTGGAAAAACAAATTCTTAATCTACTCACAGAAATGAATAATGAAATGAAAGGCATGAAATCGGATATTCATTCTTTAAGATCGGAAATGCATAATCGATTTGATACCATTGAAGCAAAACTAGAGGGTGTTGGTAATCAGTTTGAATTAACTAATGAATCAAGGATTAATGAAAGGGATTTTATTTCCAGTAAAATGAGTAAAATGGAAAAAGAACTTTATATTTTAAAAAACAAAAATAGTAACTAGAATATTAAATACCCACTCTTTTTCGTTAATCTGGGACTGAATCAACTTGTTCGGTTATCTAGCACGATTGCGGAAGGAAACTTTGCAAGAAAATGATCAATCTTTTATACCTAAAAATGGTTGTTGAATATGAAAAACAAATAAACCCATTTCCCCCACAAAAGTCCCGCATGATGTTGCCCACCCTACTCTCAACAAAAGTCAAACCTATCGAAACAAAAAGCTAGCATTCCGACTATCGTCCGGTTTGCTAGCTTTGCTTAGTTCAACGAGCCCGGGACAAGGAACCTGTCCCTCTGTCCCATCCCTGGCTTAAGAAAAGTTAGAATTCCTTTTTTTTAAAAGATAAAGTTCCATTTCCAATTTATTTACTTTGTATAAAATAAAATCCATTTCGTCTCTAGTTAATTCAGACGTACTGCCAACAGCACCTTCAAGTTTTGCTTCAATAGTATCTAATCGATTATTCATTTTTTTAAGTAAATCAAGAACCTGCTGCTCCATATTATCACTCCTGATAATTGTAGTGGATGTTAAATACTCACTTACTTTTGTCTGAACTGGTGCTTGCTTAGAAGAGAAGGCCCGGAACAGGAAAACTGTTCCGTCCCTCAGACTGTCTCTTCCTCCCACAGTGATTCGAAAAATGGGTAGTGGTTGATGATATTCTCATAGAAGTCTGTATCTTTGATAGGGCGTTTGCTGCTGTATTTTACACAGTGTGCAAATAACTGTATTAAGTATATCCAGGACAACACGGTATCTGTCCTTCATATTTCGTTTACAAATTGGGCATCTAATCTCCTTCATTCAAATTTTCTTCCTCAGTTTTCCATCCCATCCATCATCACCAAACCGGACACCGACCTCCTTTTCTGATTCTTTATACCTATTTAATTCCGTACAACCTACATCAATCATAGGTACTATTTATCATATATTTAATATACCATAAGATCATATATTTTCGCACTCTTTAAAAAATAGTTTTCATAGTAATCCTGAGCCAAATACAGCCAAAAAGCGCATCACTTCTGCCAGCCCTTGCTTAATGTGCCACTGAAGGTTCCTTTAGATTTTTTTATACTTTATACCGATAAAGATTTATACTGTCCTAAAATGTAAAAAAAGCCTATTCCCTCCTTATTTTTGGCAGGAAATTAGGCTTATAATCGTCAACTACAGGTAGCATTACTATAAAGTTTGATTAAAATATGATTCAAAGTAACTGGCATCATTAGCACGTACCAGCAAGCACTTCTACTACAGGCGAAGTAATCTAAACCAACTGTAGACACATTTTATTTCTTAACAACAGGAATCCACATTTCGCCAAAAACCAGGCCGTTTCGTTGTCCCATTTCAATTGTTGCATTTGGCCCGCCAACATAGGCATAATTCTTTACTTCTGGCAAGACTTGACCAAATGCAGCGCCAGTTAGTTTTTTATTCAATTCATCTGCTGTCTCCGCTTCCCCTTTAATAACTAGGTAAGCACCTTTAGGAAATTCGATAACTCTGGATGCTTCCGGTACCGTTGCCTTGGTCATGACCCCAGCATAATGCATCATTTTATTATTTACCGCTTCATTGACGGCAAAAATGTAATCATTTGTGGCTACAGCTTTTAACTTGTCAAGTCCGCCATCTTCTTTGACGCCCTGCCAAAAATCTTCCTTTTCCTGGTTTATGCCGGCAAAGTCTGTGTAATCACTAGTAAGCTCCGTTCCAATACCTAGCACGACAAAGCTGTCTTTTTCTTCCAAGTTAAAATCTTCCATAATCAACATCCTCCTCTTTTTTAATTGGTCAAATGATTTTACTTTTCATTTGTTACGTTTATAATAACCTTAAATCATGTCAAAAAGTGATACTGTTTGGGAGGTTCCAATGAAAAAAGTTGAACGAATTAATACCATTATGCGGTACATCAATAATCGCGCCAGTTTTACAATCTCTGAAATCATGCAGGAATTTAACATATCTCGTTCGACAGCTATTAGAGATATTAGAGAAATTGAAGCCATGGGAATGCCGCTTGTCGCTGAGGTTGGAAGGGATGGGGGCTATTTTGTCATGCACAACTCAGTTCTGCCCGAAGTCCGCTTTACCGATAATGAGGTCAAAGCCCTTTTCATCGCCTTCATGGCCACTAGAAATCAGCAACTCCCCTACCTAAAGAGCCGTCATTCTTTAGCTGAAAAATTACTGGGTCTCGTCTCAGAAAACCAGCAGGATGATCTGGTTCTATTAAATCAAATCCTGCTTTTTGAAGGGACCAACCCCAACCATCCCGACCTGCTTGATCTGTCAGACCTTCCCCATCCCATGCTGGAAGAACTCATCCAAATCCTTCTTCTGGATAGCTATTTACTGATTACCATCAAAGAAGGGAAGGTAATAAAGTCTTATCCAATTTATCTCCTGCACCTTTATCGTGAAAAAAGCATTTGGCTGATTGAAGGATTTGACCTAAAGGAAGAAAAGAAGCAGATTTTTTCTGTCGACCATGTCATCGACGTCAAACCCTGCCCGCAGGAAAAAAGATTAAGTAAGAAAAAGATTCTAGAAATACTAAGTAACCAAGAAAAAGTAACCAACCTTGTCCTTGAACTTGGCCCAACAGCGATTGCCCAGTTCAAAAAGTACCATCCTTTTAATGTTTCGATTTCCTATATGAATCCTTACCAAACCACAGCCGTTCTAGAGACTTTTTTCAATGTTAATAAGCCTGAAGAATTGACTGAAATAACAAATTGGCTACTTTTCCTAGGTGAGGATATCAAGGTCAGAGAAATGCCAAAGGAAATCTTGGAAGTTTTACAAGAGAGATTGGGCTTATTTTTGCCATAATGCCTCTCATTATTACATTCCGATCAACCAAATGGAAGATTAAGCTGCCATGAAACGCCGAACTTATCATTTATCCAGCCAAACTTCTTGCTGAACCCATAGCCATCAAGCGGCATAAGTGCTTGTCCATCCGTGATGAGCTTATCGTAAAGATGGTTGATCTCGTTTTCAGAATCACACGTGAGAAAGATGGAAAACGAGGGTGTAAAGCTAAACTTATGATTCACATTACTGTCAATACACATGAATTCCTGCCCCTTCAACGAAAATGTTGCTTGCATCACCGTGCCTTCATCCCCAGCTTCATTTGCTCCGTAATGGGTTATGCTTGTAATACCTGAATCCTCAATAAGTGATACATAATAATTCATTGCTTCTTCTGCCTTACCATCCTGAAACATTAGAAACGGCGTGACCTTTTCCATTATGGATCAATCCCTTCTTTTATTTTTAATAAGTTTATCACAGTGAACATATGAAAGAACACATTCTGTTTTTCCTCCAATGATTATTCATGAAGCTTTTAACGGATTGGCAATTCTTTTGACAGTGACTATGTAGACACCCTTCAAATGTTTCGTTGCCATTCCATTACAGTAGAAAAACCCAAGTGAGGGCGCGGATCTTCACCCCAAAAACGCTCCCTCTTCTTTAGTATTTCAAACGGGGAATTAGTCTAATAATCTACTAGAATCGCACCATAATAAAAACTCCCCCTTTTAACAACCAAATGTTTAAAGGGGGGGTTTTTAACCTACGTATTCAGTGTACTTACTTTTTGGGTTCAAAGTCTTCCAGCGAATCAACGTCCATATATGCTGGTACTGCTAATCCAATCTTGGTGCCTTCATAGCATGGTCCTAGATCGACAAATTCTCCTTCATTTTCCTTATATAAGGCGCCATGCGTAGTAGGCAGCCATGGAGAAAGCGAGGCATCAGCATCACCTGATGAAATTGACTCAAACAAAATAGCCGGATCAATTGGCGTAAGTGTTACGTTGAATCCTTGTTGTGCCAATACAATTTTGGCTACGTTTGCGGTAAATAATTCTGAGTCCCAAGAAGATGAAACTAGTTCTATTGGAGTGCCATCTACCTGCTCTACTCCTTTTGTCCACTTTTCAACTGCTTTTTGATTTTCATCCACCCACTTTTGTGCCAACTCATCCTTCTCCAACCCTTTTTCATTAGCTGTCAGCAGGGCTGATTCTATGTCTGATACTTCCCAATGGAATCGATCAAGAATTGTATAGGCATTTGGCAGGTCTTCTTTTAAGCCTTTTCTTACAATTGTTGTAGCATGCTGTTCCTCTCCAAAGATACCTTTAGGATCCTCTAAGTACTTTAGATCCCATTTGGCAAACATATAATGCGGGGACCATGCTGTAAACATTATTGGTTCTTTGTTTTGAATAGCTTGGTCTATTTCCGACAGCATTGCACCAGTTGACGATGTTTGCTGATTCCAGCCACTAAGGCTTTCATACTCTTCTATAGCTTGGTTATTCAGTTCCGTTTGTCCAGCACCAGGTTCCAGACCAGTAATCGTATAATCCATTTCTTCACTTACACTTTGCTGCTCATCCTGTCCACAACCAGCCACTACAAGGGACATAGATAAACCAGCAATTATCCCTAATTTTTTCATGTTGAAATTAGACATGTTGTATACTCCCCCTTTGATACTTTTGCTACTGTTTCTGTAATTTAAGCAACACTGTCTTAAACTATATCTTTTTCCTCCGAATAACTCAAACAGTATATTCTGTTATTTTTGTTAAAATAGAATGTACAGTTTAAAAAATCACCAGTTTCCTTCACTTTACTCCGTTATAGTGAAAAAAAGAGCGCCATTTTTTATAAAAGAATATGATATAAAACGTCCCCTCAAATATTTGAGGGACGTTTCTACATCAATATGATTATCTTTTCTTACTTCGACAAACCATGATTCTGTTCCTCAGTTTGCACTTGGACCCGGCTGTCTTTAATTCTTCCATATTCCGTCGGCCCATAAAAATACAGAACATCCTATCATCTAATAGCTATCCCTTTTTACGCAGGGTCTCCATGAAGTTAAGAATATTTAAGCCAAACAACTTTAATGCTCCTTTAGCTCCTTTAAGATTTAATGATGCAAAACTTGATCAGGATGGCAGTCAAGTAAATTTAATAGAGTCAATTTTTATGCTTTCCGATCTTTTAGGTAAAGCACAAACGCACGTGATATATTTGGTATCATGTGCTGTGTCAACAAACCTTATTGCGCAGTCTTGCCGCCATCGACTGCAAGGTTTATTTAAGGGAATAGTACATTCCTGTTGTTGTGATTAATCATTCCTCCTATACGAATTTCATTGCAAACATATCGCAATTACTACAATACTCGATTAATCTTAATTACCATTCACATAGGGTGTCGCATTTCCAAATGAAATACGGAAGGGACAGGGATTTTTGTCCCAGTCTGCAGGGAACTGGGACAAGGGACCTGTCCCCATGTCCCTATTTCACTTCGGATAATGTGTCTTTTTTCTGGTTTGTTGTGGGTTGTTCTTTTTTGAATCCTGCGACTGTTTTTGGTATGAAAATCAAAAACAAGAGGCCTAGTGCAGTGTAAAAGGTTAGGAATACCGCTGTATTGGAAAGGGCACTAAGTGAATTACCACTGGCAGCAAACAATGCAAAGATAATTAAGGCAAAAGAGGCGCCCACACGCTGAACAATATTTTCAATCGTGTTAAAGGTAAATGTAATAACTCCGATGCGGGATTGATTTGCCTTTGATAAAACAGTAGCTCTTTTCCCTGGACCAGCAATACCAACACCTATCCCAATCAGGCTTAAGGATATGGAAAGGTATAGGAAAGTAGTATTTATCTCCGCCTGTGTTAACATAGCTATTCCGAAAATCACCAAGAAAATGCCAAATCCAAGCAATCCCCTCGCAGACATTCTTGCAATCAACCTTCCACTGAAAAAAGTGCCCACGGTTGTTGCCAGAAATATGATCATTTGGAGCAAGCCGACAGTGGTCGACGATTTTCCTTGCACATCCTGAACAAAAAAGGTCATTAAATACATAACCCCACTGTATGTGACAAAAAGGAAAACAGCAATTACAGCTGGTGCCCAAAAACTCCGATTGGCTGTATATTCCACATCAAACATTGGCTGCTTTTGTCTTTTTTCTGTAGCAATCAACAGTAAAAATGAAATGGCAAAAATAAAAACTGAAGGAAACCACATCCAGGAAGAAAGTCCATAGTTGTTAATAAAGGTAGGGATTGTTAATAAACCCGCTACAACCAAAAACATAAATGCTACACCAGAGAAGTCAAATGATCTGGCTTTATCTCCTTCAACATACGATACCCCTAATGCAAAGATTAGCAGCGAAATGGCACTTAATCCCGCACAGAACCAAAAGTTAGCCTGCCATCCCAATGTATCTACCAATACCCCGCTTAAAAACGGGCCAATGGCGGCACCAATTGTGCAATAGATTCCAAACGTGCTGAGTGCCTTTCCACGCTGATGTTCCTTGAAAAATTTCCCTACATAGGTGAAGCCAGCTGGGACCACGGCGGCGCCAGCAACACCTTTTGCAAACATACCAATGACCAACAGCCAAAAATATGGAGATACTGCCGTAACAATCGAACCTATGGCCATAAGTGCTGACCCTAAAAGCACAACAGCTTTTTGACTGTATACATCACCCAGCCATCCAAATAAAGGCTGAAATCCAGTTAAGCCAAGTGCAAAGCCCAATTGGATCCAGACCGCGTAACCAGACTTCAAATCATAAAACGCTAATATGTCAGGATATGCTGGTAAACCTGTGGCCATAATCAGGACAATGAAAAATACACCAATACACAAAAAATGAAAATCTTTCCGAATGGATTTTTCATCCATGAAACCATTCCTTTCGCCTGCTTTAATTTTAAACAACCGTTATTTAACGTTTTCTCACGGCGATTGTGATGGTCTTGCTGTTAATTTTAGGTTCATTGCGACAGTTATTCTCCCATAGGCATGTGCATAACCAGGGCCTATGGACAGAACACTATAGGTCTTTAATTGAAATTAATCACACAAGCTTTCTCGCGCGTGTATTCCAATACAGTATCCGTGCCATATCCGCTTTCTTTAAATCCACCAAATGGCAAGTCTGGACCGACCATGGCATAAGTGTTTACCCAAACATTACCTGCTTCTATTTTTTCCGTCATGCGCTGTGCCCGTTTCAAATCTTGTGTCCAGACCCCTGAGGCAAGGCCATAATCAGTATCATTTGCAATTCGGACTGCTTCTTCTTCGTCATCAAATGGAATAGCAACAGCAATCGGCCCAAATACCTCTTCTTGACAAATCTGCAATTTATTATTGTCCGTTTTAAATAATGTAGGTTCCACCCAATAACCATCAGAATAGTGCGGGTCATCTGGCAGAAGAACCTCACCGCCCGTTCGCCCGCCAAAAATAAGTTCTGCTCCTTCTTCTTTGCCAATCTGCAGATACGAGCAGACTTTACGGTATTGAGGAAGATTGGCTATAGGCCCCATCGTATTAGTGGTGTCCAACGTGTCTCCGTACTTGACGTTTTCTGGATCCGTCATATGTTCCTTTATCTTCCCTATTACCCTATCAAAAATAGGACGGTGAACGAGGATTCTGGAACCTGCTGCACAGATTTGACCAGCGTTTCTCGTAAATATTCCATTAATGACACCATTCACCGCCTGATTGATATCTGCATCTTCAAAAATAATGTTGGGAGACTTTCCGCCTAACTCGAAAATCAGTGACTTAGGAACAGGTGCGGAGGCACGGGTAATCATCTCCGCCGTTTGTTTGGATCCGGTCATACTGACTTTGTTCACCTGTTTATGACCGACTAACACATCGCCGATTTCACTCCCAAGGCCGGAAATAACATTCACAACGCCCGGCGGCAGAATCTCAGAAAGTATTTCGCCGTAGCGTAACGAAGCCGATGCTGCATGTTCAGATGGCTTGATAATCACCGTATTTCCGGCCGCAAGTGCATAAGCAGCTTTAATCGTAAACGAGAACAACCCGGCATTCCAAGGGAGAATTCCTAATACAACGCCATATGGCTCCCTTCGTGTATACCCAAAATTGCCTGTTCCCATTTGTACTGTTTTGCCCTGAGCACCGACAATTGGAGCAGCACCGGCGGCATCATACCATATTTGTTTCAGGACAATGTTTAAATACTGGTATGGATCAAGGGTCCAGCCATTATTTCTTGTCTCAAGGGTCAACAATTCTTCACCATGTTCCGATAGCGCATCACCAATTTGCCGTAAGTAATCTGCGCGGCTTCTGGCAGGCAAGGCTGACCATGCAGGAAATGCTTTACTAGCTGCTTTCACCACCGAATCAACATCATTGGTTGTACTAAGCGGGATGGTGGACCAGGGTTTTCCGGTTGCCGGGTCAATACTGTCCATCGTCTCTCCCGCGGACGCTGGAACTAGCTTGCCGTCAATAATATTATGAAATTGCCGCAAATCCTTTGCCGCTTTCATTGTCCATGCACCACCTTTTCTGCTTTCATGTTTTTGCTCGTTTCGTTCTTATTCCAGCCCAGTGCTGATGCAAGCAGCTCATTATAGTCGCGGACTGAGCCCAGATAGTGTTCATAGAATCGGGCCCGTTTTAAAAACAAATGACAGTCAATTTCCTCGGTAAAGCCAATCCCGCCATGAATTTGAATATTTTCGGAAGCAAGACGAATAAATGCTTCTGTAGCAAACGCTCGCGCACTGTACACAGCAGCTTTTTGCTTTTCTGCATCCATTTCTTCGAGTGTCCAGCTCGCATAATAGCTTAGGGAACGGGCCATTTCCAGATCCATCTTCATATCAACAATTGTGTGTTTAATGGCCTGAAAGCGTCCGATTGGCTGACCGAACTGCTCACGGATGTTGGCATATTCAGTCGCCATGCCAACAACTTTTTCCATTCCGCCAACAAGCAATGAGCTAAGTCCGGCATTCAGATACAGGATGCCTTCCTCCAGCAGGTTCACCCCTTGATTCCAGGAGCCAAGCAGCTGACTTTTCGGAACTGCCCACTCGTCGAAGGTTATCTCTCCCAAATGTCTTGACTCATCCATACATTTTTGCGGACGAATTGACAGCTCATCATCCCGATCAACTAAAATTAGCGATAGGCCATCATTGGAATTGCGCACAACAACTATAAATGCATCAGCAAAATCCGCATCCGGGACAAGCTCCTTCACCCCGTTTATAACCAGTGTCTCTCCCTCTTCCTTAACAGCACACTCGATTTGGTCCAGGCTGTAATCCTTAACCGGTTCAAGCCAGGCAAGCGATAGCTGTTTATTTCCTGCAGCAATATCCGGGAGGTATTTCGCCTTCTGTTCTTCCGTTCCGTATTTCTCAAGAAGTGGTACGGCAAATGCCATCGTTTCGAGATAAATACCTGGCAATACGACCCGCCCCATCTCTTCGAAAACAGGAACTAAATCAACAGCGCCTAAACCAAGGCCCTCGTTTTCTTCCGGGATATTTATAGCTGTCGCACCCAGTTCAGCAAGACCGTTCATTACCACAGTAAATTCATTTGTGTTTCCTTTGATAAACTCCCGGGCGACTTTCGTTTGTCCGACTTTGTCCAAATATTTCCGTAAATAAGAGCGGAACATTTCCTGATCTTCATTTAACGCAAAATCCATTGCATTTCACACCCCTTTCCGTTATCTTCCCATATCTTTTGGCAATCCAAGAACACGTTCACCGATGGTATTCCGTTGTACCTCACTGGTTCCTCCGCCAATCGTCTGGCCAAAGGAAAATAAGTATTCATCCTGCCAGACTGGATCAATCGGTGCATCTTCTTTCCAAAGCATTCCCCGGTGTCCCTGAAGCGACATCATAAAACCGGCCATTTCTTTGGTGAGTTCACTGACTGCTAATTTATCAATTGAACTCTCTGGGCCTGGATGGCCATTTTTTAAGGTGCTGGTCAGATTTCGGTAATAATTTAACAATGATCCTCGGAAGCGTGCATAAAAGCTTGCCAACTTTTGCCTGACAGATGGATCATCCATTACCGGTCTGCCATTAATCTGGTAATCTTTTATGGCTGCGACCATATCATCAAATCGTTTTTCCAGCGTGAACAATTCGGCACCGATTCCTGTCCGCTCATGCAGCATCAGGGCAATCATGACGCGCCACCCTTTATCCAGTTCGCCTACAATGTCTGCATCATACGCAACAGCATCGGTTAAATATACCTCGTTAAATTCCTGTTGTCCGTCCATCTGCGTGATTGGTTTCGTCTCCACGCCAGACTGGTTCATATCCAGGAGAAATGCTGTGATACCCCGGTGCTTTTTTTCGGGGTGTGTGCTGGTCCGGGCAAGCAAAAAACATTTGTCAGCCAAATGACCAAAACTGGTCCAAACCTTTTGTCCATTTATCAGCCACTGGTCGCCTTTTTTCTCAGCACTCGTTTGAATGGCCGCCAGATCGGATCCCGCATTCGGTTCTGAATACCCCTGACACCACACCTCTTCACCAGTTATGATTTTGTTGATAAACTTTTCTTTCTGTTCGTCGGTGCCGGATTGGATTAATGTCGGACCAACCATATGGATGCCAATATAATTGATCAGCGGGGGCGCCTGCACCCGAACCATCTCCTGATAGAAAATGATTTCTTCCATCAGTGTGGCTTCACGTCCTCCATATTCCTTTGGCCAGGAAATTGCTCCCCAGCCGCCTTCATATAACGTGTTTTGCCATTTTCGCAAAAATACTGCGTAATCCGCCTTGTCTTCAGGGAGTTCCCGGTTTCCCTGCAGCCAGCCTTCCGGAAGATTTTCCTCAAGCCACGTTCTCAGTTCCTGGCGAAAAGCTTCTTCCTGTTTGGAAATAGAAAAATCCATTTTGTTGCCTCCCTTATCCAAATGTTCATTCCTTTACCACTTCATTCCATCACATTGCGGGTACCCATTGTGGCAGGGCTCTGTCTTTTGCTATATCCTGCCAGATCATTTTCACAGGCATGCCGACATAGACATCTTCTGTCTTACAATCGAGAATATTGCACATCATTTTTACTCCCGGTGCTTTCTCCAGTTCCGCTTGTGCAATAATTAATGGCAGATCATCCTGAAAGCCCGGCAAAAATGGACGATAAGAAATAATATAGGAGTAGACAGACGCCTTAACATCAGAACCTAATTGCTCCCAAGTTAAATCCTGACTGCCACACTTTGCACAGCTTGGTCCGGGCGGATGGGCATAATGTCCACAGCTATTGCATTTTTGCAGTGCCATTTCATGCTGATCAGCAGCATCCCAAAATGGTTTATTATCTTGTGTTTTTAATGGAATTGGTTTTTGATAGTCCATCATTTTAGCCTCCTAGTTTCTTAGAATCAGGGCACCGGCAATATCCGGGCCTGCCCAGCCAGTACATATTCCAAGTTCACAATCTTTTACTTGCCGCTCAGTACCCTTATAGTCATGACGCAATTGCCTGACCAGCTCCAGCGCATTGTTCATACCATGCGTATATCCTTCAGACAGCATTCCACCAGCAGTATTGGTTGGCAGTTTCCCACCTATTTTCAGGTTTCCTTCCGCAGCAAAATCACCAACCTCTCCACGCGGAGCAAAACCATATGCCTCAAGCTGTCTTAACACCACCCAGCTAAAGCAGTCATAAATGGCTGCCACATCAATATCTTCCGGTTTGACACCAGCTGATTGATACAAACCATCAGCCACATAATCCGCAGCAACTTGCGATGTGTCTTCCCAGTAATGTGCATGCGGATGACATTGTCTGGACTCGAGCCCCATAATATAAACAGGTCGCTGCCTGCAATCGGCTGCCCGATCTGAAGCAGTCACAATAATGGCATTCGCCTCATCCAATTCCACACAGGAATCATGGATATTAAATGGATAACTGATATCTGGTGTTTCCAAATATTTCTCCATTGTCAGTGGTTTGCCATGCAGAAAAGCCCGTGGATTCTTCTGTGCATGTTCATAAAAACTCAGACAAACATGCCCCAGGTGCTCTTTCGTAATCCCAGTCTCATACATATGGCGTGTAGCAAACATGCCAAACCATTGGGAAGGGCTTGCTGACCCATACGGAATAATGTAACTTCCACCGGATAAAGCTGTCTGCAGCATATCGGAGTCATACCCCCGCCCCACCTGCTGGCCGGAACTTCCATTCATGGACCGGAAAATCATCACCGTATTCATTTCTCCCATTTCAATCAATCCGACAGCATCAGCAACAAGCATTTCTGTACTTGCTCCACCACCATGAATATCCTTTACATATTTAGGCCGAACACCCAAATAAGTTGCCAGTTCATGGGACGTGCAAGAATCATTTTCGTTATAGCTCATAAAACCATCAATATCTTTTGCTTCAAGCCCGGCATCCGTTAATGCAGCCCTGGCAGCATCCAGCGCCATATGCAATGGTGTCGTGCCCGAATTCCTTGAACGTTCGCTTTCGCCGACCCCGACGATAGCGCAACGATCTGTGATTGTTCCCATCATAAAACCTCCTGTCAGTACAATAGTTTAGAAAAGCGGAAGCGCCCGTTTAGAAGCAGACGCATAAGCAAAGGACCGCAGAACGCATGGGTTTAGCGAAGGGCGCTGAAAAAGTGGTGGATTTTAAAAAATTAACTTTTCACCTTTACCTAGCATCTTGAACATACGGAAACTCCTCGAAAAAGAAATGCACCTTTTCTTCGTGCGATGCCTATTCAGGGAAGCTTTCCTTGTCCTGCGGGAAGTAAGAGATCGGCGAGACCCCGCAGGACGGAGTTAATGAAGCCCGACTAAAACCGCCCTTTGCGGGCAACGTCGGCTACCCCTTGCCGGGGCAAGGAGACTCGACACTCGCCCGCGGAAAGCGCAGTATATTCAAGATGCGATGATGGATCCATCTATTTTGTACCATATTTACCTTTTTCAGTGGCCTTGCTTGGCAGCTTCTGGGTGCTGGACTTATACTTTCAAATCTTTTAAAAATAAAGCACAGCACTTCCCCAACCAACCACTTTTCCGTGTGCCTTTTCCGCCTGAAGATCCAGTTCCGCATAGTTTTTGCCGGCTTCTGAATAGAGTTTTTTCACTGTGGCGGAACAGATTATCGTATCACCGGGCCTTGTCATCGCGCCAAAACGCATTTTAAATCCGGAAATCTCCGCATTCGTGCCAGCAAGATCTCGAACATATTCCCCTAAAAAGCCCATCACCAGCATGCCATGGGCAATCACACCATCCATGCCGACTTTCCGGGCAAATTCATCATCTGTATGCAATGGATTAAAATCGCCCGATGCACCGGCATATTTTACTAATTGTACTTTTGTGATAGGGGGCTTTGTCAGTGGTTCAAGCTGCTGTCCTTCCCTGAGATTCCCATACTCCAGTTCTGTCATTACTGCCATTCCTTCCCCTCCATTCAATCATTTTCGATGTGAATAACTTGATGATCAAGTAGGGCCACATCCAGCTCCAGCGCTTACGCTTTTGGCCGATAAATAATATTGGTGCGGCTTATTGCTACTAAATCACCGGTATCATCTTCCATTTCCGTATCCAGAATTAAAAACTGCATCGTGCCGCTTTTCCCTTCTTTTTCATACAAATCCGAAACTTTCATTTGACAATGCAGCCGGTCTCCAACAACAATCTGCCGGTAAAAAATAAATTCCTGTTCACCATGGAGCATTCGCCGTGTGTCCAACTCAATCGGGAAATCCCCGCCTTCAGAGCCAATCGTCATCGCAAATGTCGGTGGAGCAATTAATTGCCCATATCGACTATCTGCTGCAAAGGCTTCATCTGTATATAAAGGATTTTGATCTCCTATTGCTTCGGCAAATTGTTTAACATGTCTTTTTTCTACATCAAACGTATATTTTTCTCCGGTTAATCCAATGACGCTTTCATCCAGTTCCATCCTATTTCCCTCCAGCTACAGATGATAGATTTTCTGTTTCCTTCACCGTCAGCATGGCATCCGCTGCAACTATTCCTTGTTCATAAACAATCAACGGATTAATGTCCAGCTCATTAATATCATGCTTATAATCCGAAGCAAGCGCCGAAACACGCATCAGCACATCAGCAATGGCATCGATGTCTGCTGCAGGCTTTCCTCGTATTCCACGCAACACCTGGTAACCTTTTGTTTCCGTTATCATATCGATTGCATCCTGTTTCGTAATCGGTGCAACCCGGAATGCAATATCTTCAAATACTTCTACAAACACGCCTCCCAAGCCAAACATGATAACCGGACCAAAGGTGGGATCATTGCTTACCCCGCAAATCACTTCCACACCCTGAGGCAGCATTTGCTGAACCGAAACGCCGTTTACCTTGGCATCAGGTTTATAATTTGCGGCATTTTCCAACACTTCCCTGTATGCTGTACGCACTGCTTGTTCGCCAGTTACATTCAGCTGAATGGCATTTGCATCTGATTTATGCGGGATATCCGGCGAATCAATCTTCAGGACCACCGGATAGCCGATTTCTTCTGCGCATTTAACCGCTTCCGTTTCCGTAATAGCAAGCTGTCGTTTGGTAATCGGAATACCATAAGACTCCAGCACTTCACTCGCTTCTGACTCGCTTAAGGTAGCACCTGGCCGCATCAATTTTGATACGTTGGTTTCCGTTTTTTTGCCCGGAAATTCATTTCCCTTTTCCTGTTTGGTTTGTCGGTAACGTTCACTGTAATCTACGAGCTTAGCCAAGGCACGAACCGGATTCAAATCCCCGGTAATAACCGGAATGCCATTCTTCTCAAGCTCATCCGTTCCAGCTGGGACCGCCATTCCTTCCAAAGGGAAAGTGGTGATAAATACAAGTTTATCTGTGCTGCTGCATATTTCTATAAACTCCTGTAAATACGGTGAATCGGCATCCCAGTTCATCGGAAATTCAGAAAACATAATGATATCCACATCTTTGTCTTCCACAAGCGCTTTAAGCGGCTCTATAAATAATTCAGGATTTGTAACAGCAGCTGCTGCCGTTAAATCGATTGGGTTGGCGGCACTCGCAAAAGAAGGAATTCTTTGTTCAATTTTCTGTCTCGTCTTTGTTTGAAGTTTATGAATATGAAGTCCATAAGCCTCACAGCGATCTGCTTCGTTAATACCCCGTCCCCCTGAACTTGTGATAATTACCGTATTTCGGCCTTTAGGAAGCTTTTTGGCTTGAAACAGCTTAGAGAACGAAATAATATCATCGTAATCTTCAGCCCGGACAATATTTGTTTGTTTAAAAAAGCCATCATAAATTTTATCCGAACCGGCTAGAGACCCTGTATGCGAAACAGCCGCCCTGCTTCCAGCTGAACTGCGACCCGACTTCATAATGACAATTGGCTTATTTACATCCAAAGCTTTTGTTGCCAAACGCCGTAAGCGATCTGGGTTTTTCTCCCCTTCCAAATACCCGCTGATCACACTTGTTTCAGGATCATCAATCATATATTCCACCAGGTCCGAGAAGCCTGTTTCCGCCTCATTGCCAACACTGACAAAATAATTAAATGTCAGACCTGCCTGGGCAGCGGCAATGTACGTTAAGACCCCGAATGCCCCGCTTTGTGTAATAAAGCCAACTTCCCGTTTATTCTTTAGCGGAAGTTCCGTCAATCCCGGTGAAAACGTACAAACCAGACCATTCACTGTATTTACCAGCCCGACACAGTTCGGCCCGAGCAATCGGATTCCATTGTCCTCCGCAATCTTGCGAAGTCTTTCCTGTTTTTCAAACCCCTTTTCCCCAACTTCAGAATAGCCGGAAGCAAATAGAATGATAGATTTGACCTTATTTTTTGCACAATCCATTAGGCATTCTTCTGCGTTGGCAGCGCTTACACAAAAGACCGCTAAATCTACCTGCTTCGGCACATCAGCCAATGAATGATAACAACGCAGCCCTTCAATCATATCTGCATTCGGATTAATGGGATAAATATCTCCTTGAAAACCGCCATCCAATAGTGCCTTTACCTGCAAATAACCAAGCTTATTTTTATTACTGGATGCACCCAGTATAGCTACTGTCTCGGGTTTAAGCATCGACCCAAGCACCCTGCTATCTTTAACGGCCACTTCCATCACCCCTTTTTAACTTTGGGAGTTATTATACGTTATCAACTAAATAAATTTTAAAAATAAATTCACTCTAAATACTTTAATTATCAGGGTGTGAAATTTTACACTTTACCTCGCTGAACCTGTGCTATTAATGGATTTACTAAACATGATTATGATTTTTACGTGAAAATAAACCGCGACAACGGCACAGATTAACCACGACAAAGGTTACAAATGACCATAAAAAAATCTTCATGCATTAGTTGCCATGAAGATAAGTGAACCATCTTTTCCACTCAGTTGAATAAAGCGAACATTTACTGAGTGCTTATTGTTAGTGAACAGAGGATAAATTTTTCACCCGTGAATCCAGGCTTCAATTTGTCTCATCACCTTTTGGGAAGGTATTTTTACTCCTCTTTCAATTGTACTGAGGTAGGAAGTAGATAATTCCAATTCTGTCGCTGCCTGCACCAGGGTCAATCCTAATTTTTTTCGAAAGGTTTTTAATTGGCTTCCGAGCTGATCGTACGGATCGATAGGTGTTAGCTTCTGTTGACCGAAAAATTTTCCGGATGTTGGTGAATTTCCCGCAATCAGCTGGTATTGTTCCTTGACAGCTTGCGGTGGATTAATGATAACCTTTGTATTTCTCCATAAACGGGACCAGCTGTTTTTGGCAGCAATGGACTCATCCCATTCCTCATATTCCCATGCTTTAATAAGGTTATCATCCTGCAGTTTGTCAAGGGCTTGCTCAAATCTGTCTCTCGTGCGTGATGGTGTTCGTGTGTTGATTTCCTTACCAATTGCACGCAACAAACTGCTTACCTTATGCGGTTTCAGATAATCCCCTTTCTTGGCCTGTGTTCTCCATCGCCAGCTTAAATACCGGATAAGTTTCTTTTCCCATTCCTCCTGGCGCGGATTATATTGCAGTGTCTTAATTGGAAGAAGTGCCGTTTGTCTTCCGGATCTAACCAGATATTTGGCAAATACTTCCCCAACCGTAAATTTCAGCTTTTTCTCCAGTGCCATTTCCCTGACATCACATTCCTTTCCTGCCTGATTGAAAAAGCGAAATGTACGTCCTTCAAGATTTACCTGTACAGGCTTTCTTTTTTCATAGACAACCGCCTTGGAAAAATTCACCCATAAACTTTGTACGATTGATAAGGACTTCAAAATTTGATCGACCTGCCCTTTTTCAAATCCGCCGCGTCTCCCATTTCCACTAAGCTTTGCTTTCAACCCGCGAATCATCAATAAATCCCGCAGTTTAATCTCAACCATATCATGCCGGTGTTCTGAATTAGCGAGAAAGAAACTGCAGAGCGCATCAATCACATCAACAGCTAACTCCGATATTTCATTGGTCAGTTCCCTTGATTTAGGATTTTCTACTTGATCATTCTTCTGTTCATGGCCAAATGGTACGATTTGGATGGTACCCTCAATTGTTTTCTTGCTGATATACGCTGTTGGCCAAGGGCTGTACACAGACTCTGCAAAACACTTATTAGATATTACTTCCCGGACGGATTGATAGGCAGCATTACTTAAAACCGTTAAATTATCTTGATCCGTCAGGGCAAGGGGGACATTCATTTTCAATGGGTATTTGCTCTGATCTGGAAAGTCGGTGCGGTTCACTTCTAGAAAAGTACCCATTTCACTAACGGAAACACGGTCCGCGTCAATGGAAGAAATAACTTGCTGGAACCATTGCTGGAGGTATTGTTCTGTGTTGCTAGTAAAATTACTGATAAAATCTGAGTCGATTTGCAGCTGCTTCGTTATATGATGATAGAACTGATTATTCAGGTCCGCATCTTTTAAGCCCTGTAATTCATTACGGCCCATTGTTCGTTCCATATCATCAAGCACCTGTTCCGTCAGGTTATATTTAAACCATCGGCAAAAATTATCCCAGGTTACATCTTCAGCCAAAAATGTACTGTTTCTTAACAGATTTTCCAGCTTTGTTATGGCAGTATCCAATAAATCTTTATTTTGAAATTGGGGATGACGTGATATGGAAGTGCTGATAAAAGTTGAATATTCCTTGAGAAAATAAGCAGCAAGTCTGACTGAAATCCGAAAAATCAAGTCGTCCCTTGCCGTCCGACGGAGTTTAAAAAATAACTTGCTGTTTTCCTGATACGTATCTTCCCAGACAAAAAACGTTTCCGCCTCTGTACTGCCGCCAAAAATTGGCATATCTTCCTTTTCACCCCGGAGTATATCATGCGCGAGGCTCTTTAAATGATTTCTGCTGTTCAGTCTCGTTTCACCGTCATACACACATAGTAAATGGAAGTTATTGATTTTACTTACAAGCTGATTCCTCAAGCCTATATTGTCACCAGACACCATCGCTTTATTTGCTCCATCAATAAAATTCAAGCTGAACTCCTCCAAATTTTTATAATATAACCTTAGACACACCATGAAACGTTTCATACGTTATATTTCTGCTTATGTCCTGCCTTGATCCGGCACTCCATTCTGCCAATGCATGGAAGACCAGCACCATGAAGATAACTGGTCATCCATTTTCATTACACTTCATTGTCTGCATGTGATGAAAAGAACAATGTTATTCCGTTACCACACCTTCTTTACGATAAACCATTTCCCCGTCAACAAACGTTCCCTGCACCTTGATATCCTTGATTTCCTTAGGATCCACCTTGGTCGGATCAGCTTCCAGCACAGCAAAATCCGCCCGTTTTCCAACCTCAATACTCCCCGCGTTTGCTTCGTCAAAATTTAAATATGCCCCGTATATCGTCATCGATTTTAATGCAGTCACCACATCAATCCGCTGTTCAGCTCCAAGAACTTCCCCTTCCCGGGTCAACCGATTCACAGCAGCCCAGACGGAGAACAGTGGCGAAATTGGGGTGATTGGGCAGTCAGAATGCAGGGTAAACAGCAAATTATGTTCCACTGCATCTGCCAATGGACTAATTCTACTTGCACGATCAGGCCCAAGAAATAGACGTTTATGCCTTTCTCCCCAATAATAGACATGGTTGATAAAAAAGGAACCTGCAACCCCTAAGTTGCCCATTTTCTCTATATCTTGCTTTGTTCCCGTTTGCACATGTTCAATCCGGTGCCTGTGATCTGCACGCGGTTCAGCGTCGAGTGCATGGGCATATCCATCAATGATAGAACCGATGGCACGGTCACCATTTCCGTGAATCGCTATGCGGAAACCACGTGTATGTAAATCCGCCAACTCTTCATTAAATGCCTTTTGGTCATGGAAAAGCTGTCCGCTTTTCTGTTTATCACAATAATAAGGCTCCCTGAGTGCGCTTGTTAATGCTTGGATGGATCCATCCTGAAATAACTTAGCACTATCCAGTTTCACCCGGCCATTTGACCGGTCGGACAGTTCCTGGTCCAGCTGCTTTGCCGTATAATCGCCAAACAAGCCGTTTTTTTGCAGCAGTTTATGCACAATCATTAATTGTGAACGCATTGGGTTTATCCCGCGTAATGAGGCTTCCATATGAACATCGATTTCTTTCTCAGCATCACCTGACATCCCCACCGCAGAATCCGTATTCATCGTGATGCCATGTGCCAAATAATCCTGTGCCGCTTCGTCAAACTGTTCCAGCAGATCCTCTTTTGTTGGCTCTGGGATCTTTTTAGTGAAACGTTCCATTGCTAAACTTTCAAAAATAACACCATTCAGCTGGCCATTATCATCCCGGCCAAAATAACCACCCTGTGAATCAGACACACTTTCATCAATTCCTGCTTTTTCAAATGCTAAGGAATTCGCAATCGCCGAATGCCCGGAAATGTGCGAAATGAAAATCGGATGATCCGGTGATACACTATCCAATTCTTCTTTCGTTATGTGACGAGCTTCCTCAAGCATCGTATCATCATAGCCGAATCCGTTTATCCACTCCCCTTTTTGCGTTCTTTCGCATCTTTTCTGCACAGAAGATAAAATGTCCGCGATATTCCGATTTGGAGGTGTACTGCAATTAAGGAAACTTTTCATCCTGGCATAGGCTGAGATGTGGTTATGTGTATCGATAAATCCGGGAATTAACGTTGCCCCATCCAAATCAATGACTTGTGTTTGCCCTGTTATGCTTACTTCGTTTTTTGGAGGCTCAGATTCCTGCCAGATCCCAGTAATGCGGCCATCCTTAACAGCCACAGAACCCGCCCTGTTATTGTCCTGATCAAGAGTCAATATTCCGCCATTTGTAATAACTAAATCTGCTTGTACCATGCTCATTCCATCACCCCAATTAATATGAATTAATAGTAACTTTTTACCTTTAAAAGCGTTTTCATATAACATTACAGCAACAATATTAAAATTGTCAATAATTTCGGAATAATACAGCGGGACATAGGGACAGGTTCCTTGTCCCGCCGGAACTCGGGCGAAAACCAAGCCAAGTCGGTCAACAACATGCTGAACTTGGGAGGTGGCAACTTCGACTCAGGAGACATAAAAGAAGGATTTATAAAAGTTAGAAAGAATTACTATTGTATCGAACGTATTCTAAATGGAAGGAATGATATTGAATAAATTCGGATTGTATAACTAGTTTACTGCTGAAGGCAAGCGTAATACTTTTGCAGAAATACCGGGAGCTTCAATAACGATGGTTAGATGACAGTCAGTTGTACGTTGTTGGCTTAGCTGATACTGCTTTATAGGATTAAAGTTAGATTACAAGCATTGTGAAAGAGGGAGATTCATGAATTATATCGCACTGTTGCGCGGTATTAACGTAGGTGGAAAGAATAGGGTCAAGATGGCCGAATTAAGGCACGCACTCGAACTGATGGGGCTTAATCGGGTACAAACTTATATTCATAGTGGTAATATCCTATTTGAATCCGATGAAGAAAAGGAACCGTTGCAGATACAAATTGAGAATAAAATAGAGGAGGAATTCGGATTTTCGGTCAGTGTTATTTTGAGAACGGATGAGGAATTAGAAAGGATTATCAGAAATTGTCCATTTCCGGAGAAAGCTTTATCTGAGGCAAAAGCATCAGCAGTCGGAGAAAGCCTTCACGTGGCTTTACTGCCTAAACTACCGTCGCAGGAGGAAATTGAACGATTAAGCAGTTACAAAAGTGAACAAGAAACATACCAAGTTGAAGGCAGGGATATTTACCTTTTATTTTATAATAGCATTCGAAATTCCAGGCTGGTGAATCGTCTTCAGAAATTAGGAGTTCCAGTGACAATTCGTAACTGGAAAACGTTAAATAAGCTCGCTGCAATGATAAAAACAAGAAAGGTTTGACTTTAGGGTTATATTCATAGAGGGGCCGGAATTGCAGTTCGGGGTGCGCATAAAGCACATGGAGTTCCGGGAGCAAGTCGTGACGGGGAATTTTGAGAAAAGTCCGCCTGCATGCGTGCTTCCCTGCCAAAGCCACGAAGTGCACTTAATTCTTAACCCAAATTATTGATAACAAAGGAGAGAATGAATTTGGCAATTTCAAAAGAAGAATTGATGGAGATATTGGAAGGAAATAGAAGGTTGACGATACGGGTGATTGAAGCCTTTCCAGCAGACAAGTTGTTCGATTATGCACCTGTTGAGCCGCTTCGGCCTTTTTCAGCGATGGTGAAGGAAATTTTGAATGTCGAAAGAGCCTTCATGCGGGGCATTGCGCAGGATGAATGGGAGTACAAAGATCAGTTCACAGACGTCTCCACTAAAGAAAATTTGCTTGAGTCCTGTGAACAGGTACGTGCCGAAACTCGTGGATTGTGGAAATCCGTAACAGAGGAAAGACTGGCCGAAGTGATGGACGATCCCTTTTTCAATGCTCCGCCACAAAGCCACTTTGAACGACTTCAATACTCCCTGGAAAATGAAATCCACCATCGTGGACAGGGTTATATATATTTGCGAATGCTGGGCATTGAACCACCCGCGTTTTATATCAGATAATGGATGGGACATAGGGACAGGTTCCTTGTCCCGCCGGAACTCAGGCGAAAGTCAAGCCAACTCGGGAGACAGCCGTTTCTCTCCCGACTTGGACTTGCTCTCTTCCAAGTTCCATCTGTTTTCTCCCGAGTTCCGCATTCCCCCGCCCGAGTTCAATCTGACAAGCGACCAGTAGCCTGAACAAAATCAATGATTCTTCATTTCCACATTATTTATTTTTAATAATGCATCAAAAAACAAATCGGGCTGGTCCATCATCGCCATATGTCCGGCATCAGGAATGATAGATATTTCTTTATTTGGCGCATCTATCTTTTCAAAGTATTTCTGGGCAATAGTATAGGGAACCTGCCAGTCATTTTCGCCTAGAATATAGTAGATTGGCACTTTGTATCCTGCCAGTTCGTTGTCTAAATTAAAATCCCCTAAAAAGTTAAAGATCTCCTTGTTTGCTTTAAACATTTTCATAAATGCAATAAGATCCGAAAACTTAAAAATCGGGCTTTTGAATACAGTTTTCCAAAATGATAAGTCTATCTTTGCACTTAAATTATATTTCCCCTGCAGCTTTCTAATCCTGCTTATTTTATGTGAAAATTCTTTGTTAAAAACAATTTTCTCGCCAGGGTATTCACCAATTGATTCAAGCTGTTTAATAGACTTTTTGTCGCCTTCCTGCTCCATTAACTGTTTCACTTTGTTATAGCCAACCCGCTCATTTTCAAGCATATTGACAACCTGACCTACTCCTATATAATAAGCTACTTCCTCAGGATACTTTTTAATAAAGACAGAACCCAAAACACTCCCCCATGAATGACCGAGCAAAACAACCTTATTCTTGTTATATTTTTTCTTCAGGTAGCGAATAATTTCAAACAAATCCTGCAGCATCAAATCCATTGTCGGCAGTGCGTTAAGATTTTTCATCAGTGTTTTTCCAGCACCGCGCTGATCCCAATGAATAACGGTATAGATTTCTTCCCATTTTTCCTGGAATGCTTGTGTAAATAGGGATTCAACAGAGCCCGGTCCTCCATGTAAGAAAAGCAGAACCGGGTTATCATCGCTGGTCCCGCGGTGAAACAGAAATTGTTTGATGCCATTAATAGATACATATTCTTCAAGATTAATGAACCTGCCTGATTTATTTTTCATCATCATCCCCACTTTTTAACTTTCTTGTAGTCTTATTTTAACTTAATTGAGGATTTTTGAATCAGCCTTGGGTATGATTTGTTCTAGATTTCAAGACGCTTTCGTGTTGGTAATAGCTCAGGTCTAGTCGGATTCAGGGTTTGCATTCACCTTGATATATCCCTTTCAACGGATTCCTTCATTCTGAGCACCTCCACTAGCGATTCATTTCCCTATTAAATAATCCGTAAATTATCACGTGTCACTTATCCCCTCGTAAGTGACTGTGTGAATTCATCTACTCTACTATACATTTTATCTGGTTTAACACTAAACGCTGGTGTCTGGTAATTTGGTAACCACTGCACTCCTACCGTGTGAACGTTAGCTTGTTTACCAGCCAAAATATCAGCGTTGCTATCCCCTAGAAAAACAGTTTCAGAGTTTTTTACGCCAAGTTTTTCCAATGCCTTATTTACGCCCTCGGGATGGGGCTTTGGATTGTTGACATCATCCCCCGTAATAATGACGTCAAACAAATCGTTCATATTAAGGTGTTTTAAGGAAATGAGTAAACTTCTTTTTGCTTTCCCTGTTACTATCCCTAATTTATAACCCTCACTTTTTAAAAACCGTAGCAAACTGTTTATTTCCTTATTATCACGTACAAGCTCACGATGTCGTTCATTATATTTCTCATAATATAATTCTATTGCTTTATCATGGTTAGAATTCATAAGGTTTTCTTTAATAATTCCAGTCTCAGATGGACCGAACATAGCCTTTACTTCATCTGTAGTAACATTAATATTGTCAAATTCTTTAAATACAGTTTGAAATGCATAAAAACAAACTGGCAACGTATCAGCAAGAGTACCATCAAAATCAAAAATGATTGCTTTCATGAAATTACACATCCTTTAACAAAAAGTTTATTATACTTTTCTTAAAGTGTAGAAAAGCATCCATGGGTGAACTGCCCTATTAAACAGAAAGTCACCCCTTCTTAGGCCAAACAAAATTACTAATGGCAACTACAAAATCAATGCCTAACACAAGTGTCCATAATTTTAAAAATCCTGTCAACACTTCCGTTCGCGATGAATCATTAATGAAATAGATCAGGCCGAATAAAATTCCTGCACCTATTAAATAAGCGATTACATGTTGACCCCAGCTTTTAAAATAGTGTTTCGCATAATCGAGACCGTATCTTTTAACTGGTTTCGGTCCCTGTTTCATCACATAATATTGAAAACGTCTATCAGCCCAGGCAATCATACTCTTACCGAATGCAACAGAAACCCCAATATAAACAGCAGCAATTGCATGCACTTTAGTTGCGGTGGCACCACGGTATAAATCAATACTAGTAGCCACCAGCAGAATAAAATCAATAACTGGTGTTAAGGCCAATAGGAAAAGACCTACCCTCTTTAATTTAAAAATATAACGTGTAATGAATCCTGCCAAAATTAACACCCAAAATCCAATTTCACTTATAACAATCATCCAAGCAAGAAAATTCATAGTAACACTTCCTATCATATCCTTATGCCAAACCTGTCATCAATACCATCGTTCCATTAGTTAAACCGTGAATCATTACGGAAGGCCAAATCGAATTAGTTCGTTCATATGCCAAAGCAAAAATGATCCCACTAAAGAAATTTACAGGCATCACATTATAAGTTGGAATGTGAGCAATGGTAAAGATTAACGAGCTTAATAAAATTGCTCCAATTAAACCAATGCGTGTGCGCAACCAGCGATATAAAAACCCGCGATAAAATAGTTCCTCATATATTGGCGAGATAACTGCTGCGGATAGAAAAGCAATTAAAAACGCGAAAAAAGTTACGTTTTGCTGCATTGCCTCTGTTTTGCTGTTCTCCCACGTATTTTCTATAAAACTAGTAAGCACCACTATTATTACTGCACCAACTAATAAGAAGATACTATATAAGACAATAAGTTTCCAATCCTTCACGGGAAATGATTTTGCTCCTACCTCACTCCAAGAAAGACCTTTGGGACGCAGAGCAATTAAATATACACCTAAAATAAGAATAACTGCGATTGTTAACCCCATTAATGTTCCAGCATATAGATCATTATCAAGCCACTGAGAATAAAATGGTTGAACAACAAATTTAATAAGCCCAATTACAAACACAAATTCTAGCAACATTAAACATATGAATTCTTTCAGCCCCCAATGGTCGTGCTCTTTCCAGCTCATCTTTTTTATTTCCACTCGTTATCCCATCCCTCTTCTTATATGGTATAATCCAACTATACTGGGTTACGTAACGTTACCATCAAGCTTTTTTTCGAGGAGGAATTAAATGAGTCAATGGACGACAGGGGAAGTGTCTAAACAAAGGAATATATCCATTCGCACACTTCGTTATTATGATCAGATTAATCTGCTTACTCCAAGTTTTAAGGCTGCTAACGGAAAGCGATATTATTCAGAGGACGATTTATTTCAATTGGAAAAAATTATCATTCTGAAATCCCTTTCACTTCCACTGGAAAATATTCGGGATATATTAGAAAGATTATCCTATAAACAAATTCTAATATCACACTACAATTACCTGCAGGATCAGCTCTCGGAACTTCAAACAAACATTTCTAATACGACTTCGTTAATCAATATGATTAATTTAGAAGGGTCTTTATCTTGGAAACATGTCTCCGAAGTCGTGCAAAATTCACAAAGTAACTCAAAAAAATGGCTGGACTATTTCGAGGATGATGAACAGATCATGTTGCAAAAGATCCTTCCAAACCTCAGTAACAATGATGAGACAACACAACAATATATGTCATTGCTGCGACGAGTTGAATGGTGTATCAAAAACAATATTAGACCAGAATCAGAAGAAGGTTTTCAAATTGCTTCCAAACTAGCGGAACTATCGGATAATACTTTTCAAGGGGATACAACGTTAGTAGAGAAATTCTGGGAAATTAGGAAGCTGCCTGCTGAGGAAACTGGACTATATCCGATTTCGGAAGAGGTATTGGAGTTCGTGGAACGTTGTACTGCCTATGTAATGGACTAAGGTCATGTATATAACTAGTAGCCTCTTAGACAACTTCTAGAACGGATTAAAGACGAGGGGAGATAGACCGCTAGGAACAGCCCACCATTGTTCAATTCTTGCGCCTGATTAATGAAAATATAATGAATAGACATCAATTAGAAAATCTTGGCTTGTCGCCAAGAACTAATGGCGAAAGCCTTAGAATTTTTATACTTTATACCGATAAAGATTTATACTTTTCTTAAAGTGTAAAATCACCTACTTTTTGCCGTTTAAGTAGGTGATGTCTGCTTCCTTATGAAAAGTTTATTTACGCATGGTTTCAATAAAATTAAGCGTATTTAAACCGAACAATTTTAATGCCTTTTTTGAGCCAGCCACGCCATGTCCGGCTTCAAGGTGTTTAAAAATGGCGCCGCCAAGAACAATATTGATCATTAACGCACCAATTCTTGCAAATTTTTTCCCTGATTTGGCTATTATTGATATAAATAAAAATATGGAGCCGATCAATTCAAGGAGGCCTGCAAACTTCATTGCCCTTCTGGATAATTTAAACCCTTCTTTAAATTGCGTTGCAGTCTGGTCATCACCTTGCACCTTTGGCAGGCTGCTTTGAAAAAGGGTTTTTGCGACATAACCATTGGAAAAATGTTGTAACATGTCTATTCACTCCTGAGTCTATTGTGTATTTTTCAAA
This sequence comes from Virgibacillus phasianinus, assembly GCF_002216775.1. Taxonomy (GTDB): domain Bacteria; phylum Bacillota; class Bacilli; order Bacillales; family Amphibacillaceae; genus Virgibacillus_F; species Virgibacillus_F phasianinus. Next base: position 1,930,917 of record NZ_CP022315.1, on the reverse strand, counting down.
CGTTTTTCCACGTTTAATGATAGTGATAAAAAACATTAACATCGTATATCATATCAAAATCATCTGCAACATCCAAAGGTATTGTTTGCAAAGTCAATTCCTAAAATCAACGTCGGCTACAAAGACTTATCAAATAGCTTTCTCTTGTTTCGGACTTACACAATCCGGTAAATATATTGTGGACTAGACATCCACCTAGAAAATCAACATGATATACTTACACTTACCCTAACCGGCGTTTAAATTCCCTACTTGCAAAGAAGTAAGCGATGACCATGATGACAATGCACCAGGCAAGCGCGCTCCAGATACCGTTGCCAACAGACCCTTCATACAAGAGGGCACGAATTGCATTCACGGTTGAAGTTACGGGCTGGTTTTCAGCGAACACACGGACAATTTTAGGCATGGTTTCTGTGGGAACAAAAGCTGAACTGATGAACGGAAGAAAAATCAGTGGGTACGAGTAGGCAGTCGCTCCCTCCATAGAGCCCGCTCTCAATCCGGGAATCACCGCCAGCCATGTCAGCGCCAGCGTAAACAGCCCTAGTATCCCAGCTACAACGAGCCACTCCAAAATATCAGCGTTGGAGCGGAATCCCATCAAGAGCGCAACGAGGATAACCATCAGAACAGTAAGCGCATTGGAAACAAGCGAGGTTAATACATGGGCCCACAATATGGATGAGCGTTTGATGGGCATGGTAATGAAACGCGCCATCAGCCCACTTTTTACATCTGTAAACAGCCGCAAGGAAGTATAAGCGACTCCGGATGCGATAGCCATCAGCAAGATTCCCGGCAATAAATAATTGACGTAGTTGTCCGTTCCTGTCTCTATCGCGCCGCCAAATACGTAGACAAACAACAGCATCATCATAATTGGCGTAATCGCCACTGTGATAATCGTATCTGGGCTACGCATGATATTGCGCATTAAACGCCCTAGTAATACACCTGTTTTACTTTTCATTTACATCTCCTCCTTTTGGCCAATAATCGCGAGGAAAATTTCCTCTAATGTCGGCTGCTTCTCGATGTACTCCACTTTCGCTGGCGGGAACATCTCCTTGAGTTCGGTAAGGGTACCGGTCGTGATGATTTTTCCACCATGCAGAATGGCAATGCGGTCTGCCAGTTGTTCGGCTTCCTCTAAGTACTGGGTCGTCAGCAAGATGGTCGTGCCACCACCGGCAAGCTCTTTGATGGTATCCCAGACTTCAATCCGCGCTTCGGGATCAAGCCCTGTTGTCAGTTCGTCGAGAAAAATAATTTCTGGATTCCCGATTAGACTCATGGCGATGTCAAGCCGACGCTTCATCCCGCCGGAATACTGGCTGGCACGCTGATTGGCCGCATAAGTCAGGCTTAATCTTGCAAGCAAATCATCGGCAACTTGAGCGGAATTGGAAACTCCCCGCAACTTGGCAATCATCATCAGGTTTTCCCGTCCGGTAAGCATACCGTCTAAAGCTGCGAACTGTCCGGTCAGGCTGATATTCTGGCGAACGTGACCAGGTTGCAGCTGGGCGTCCTGTTAACCGTCGTCGTCTTACCCGCTCCGTTTGAGCCTAGCAGTGCAAAGATTTCGCTACGTCGCACCTCCAAATCCAGCCCTTTTAAAACTTCCATGTCTTTAAAAGACTTTTTTAACCCTTTTACAGAAATCGCTGTATTACTCATATTTTTTCCTCCTTATTAGAATAGCGCCGGGTGGACAATATTCCGTGACCCGGCTAGTATTTTATTTGATTTAACCCGTATTTTACGATCTTGGCTTGTATTCTGATGCCTGCGAACTGATTTTGCCGCAAGTTTCACTACTTAGTATAACTGGTAATCTGTATAACCTAATACTGAGGTAAAAATAGAACTGAATAGTAAAGGTGGCATTTCTCATTTATAACCAGCTATTCAGTCAGTACGTCCTATTGAATTTATTTTTCTTTTACCCACGGCCAATGGTATCGTTCAACTTCGTACGATATTTATCTCTCCAATTTTTCTCGTCCTTCACTAGTTCATCGCAGAAAGCTGCCACGTCCTCTCCCGTAAGGTCAGTAACTTTCTTGCCTTCCGCTGCACCTGCCTCGAAAAGTTCGAGAATGCCACCGAAGATACGGCTGATGTCCTTCCAGTCGGTGGGACCACCAGACGTCCAGATATACTTTTTGATAGCCTCATACGCGTTGCGGTACTCACTTGGAAGTGCCTTTGCACGGGCCTCCATCGACTTCCATTCCCGTTTGTCATCCATATTTCCGATGATTTTTTCAAAAATACTCATATTATCTCTCCTTATGATTTATTTTAGTTTTGAGTTCGTTCATTCTGCTCGAGACAAATTCCCATTTCTCCCAAAACGCTTCAAGATGCGCTTGACCTGCTGCGTTGAGTGTGTAAAATTTTCTCGGTGGTCCCATCGTAGAGCGTTTTTTCTCAGTGTCCACTAGATTGTGTTTTTCAAGCCGCATGGTGATCGTGTAAACTGTACCTTCAACCACATCAGTGAAGCCAAGATCCCGCAGCTGTTGCGTGATTTCATAGCCATACGTTTCGCCGCGGCTGATGATCTCAAGAACACAACCCTCAAGCACCCCTTTCAGCATTTCTGTGTTTTTTTCCATTTTTCCCTCACCTGTATTTCACTATTTTTGGTATTAAGTATTACTAATTACCAGTATATAGTATTACATAATAGCATTACTTGTCAAGATTTAATTTTATCAATAAACCAGTCATTAAGAATTTTGTAGGTGTTTTCATCAATTTGATAGTCCGAATTAGAAAATGAGGCATGGGTCATTTTTATTCCAATGATGTGGCCTAAGCGTATAAAAATAAGCACCTCGCTTTCTTTGCAGGGTGCTTCATCTACTAATAAATTTTCTTAGCGTCCAAAGGCAAATATCTAATATGTTTCATGTTTTGATCGGTACCGATTATTACTATTCTTCTGAATATAGCACCTTTCCGTTTTTTATAATCTCATCTTTCAATTCTTCAGAAGCATCTTCAAATTTTATCAAATCCAACAATAGTAATGTATCCAGCTCTTCTTCCAGGGTAAACGTTAATTCCGTCCATTTCCTCTTTGTCATGCCAGGGGCAAAGAAGGCTAAGTCGATATCAGACTTTTCTTTGTTATCCCCCACAGCTCTCGAACCAAACAGAACAATTTTGTTTACTGTGTATATGCTTTGGCCAATGCTGCATAATTGTTCCTTAAGCCTTTGTTCAATCATTGGACGACTCATTCCTGTCACCTTGAAACCTTTCGTTTAATTGTTTAAAGGTACGTTTCATTTTTGGAAAGTAATCAACGATATTTTCATAAATTTGTCTTGCTTTATTTTCATCATACACATAAGAAGTTTCATTTCGATCACGGAGCATTTGCAACCAGGCATGTTCATCTTGAAGCCAATCTATTGCGTATGCTTGCTTTAACGTTTCTTTAGGAGTTTTTGCCTCGATACCTTCTTCTTCAAGCAATCGTTTTATTGTTTTCCAAAAAAGTTCAAATGTAAACTCAAAACGTTGTATCGTTCCATCAATATACAAACTATTCATATCATCTTCATCTAAAGCTTCTTCTAGCCTTGCTAGTGCTTTCTCTAAATTAGCTAAACTTTGCATTGCCTTTCTTCTAGACATGAATAATCCTCCTCCACAAATAGAAATAGACAATTCCTATTATCAAAATTATTTTACTATATGTCAGGCTGTATGGGCAAGCTTGTGATAATTAGTTTTTTTCAAAATCAAAATGGACTTCACTATACACGCATGATTCCCCTCAGAATGGGCCTTTTTATTAGAAAAGCGTAAGCGACCGTTTAGAAGCAGACGCATAAGCAAGGGACCGTAGAACGCATGGGTTTTGCGTTCGTAGTGTCCATTGCTTATGACGGCAGCTTCTAACGGGGCGCTGGAGCTAGACAGATTTTAATTTATACTTTCTGATCTTATAAAAAAGTGTGTTGACATCATTGCAAAAAGTATGTTTAAAATATAGTGACCGTTCTATATAAAAAGGAGTGCTTTTATGAGCAAAAAAAAACAAGATGTCATGGAACGTGCGGAGCAGTTATTTTATGACCATGGTTTTCACGCTGTTGGTTTAAAACGAATCGTCAAAGAAGCAAATGTTGCGCTTATGACGTTATATAATCATTTTGATTCGAAAGAAGACTTGATTCTAGAAGTACTTAAAAGACGAGATGAAAAGTATTTTTCTATTTTGAAATCATCCGTTAGAAATTCCAAAGACTCCATTGTATGGTCCTTGGCGGAAGCCCACCTTGATTGGATTCGAAAACATGACACGAACGGATGCATGTTTTTACGGGCTAAAGAAGAGTTTTCTTCCAATGATAATTATGAGATTGTCCAATACGTAAATGCGCATAAAAGATCATTATTGGCTTTTTTTGAAGAACTTGGCTTCAACCATAGTGAGGCCGCACAATTGGTGTTGGTGTTTGAAGGTGCCACTGCTTTATCGGAAACCCTGAATGTAGATGACGTGGCTATGGCATTTAGGAATTCCATAAAGTCTATGGGATTCCACTAAAAGTCGAATAGGACACTAGTAAGAAGGAAAAATCTTGGGCGGTCTCTACTTGGAGATTTTTCTTTTTACCGGGAGTAGATTGACCGTTCTATATATTAAGAGGTGTTGTTAATGGATCCAAAAAAGTTAATCATGGCTGGTTTACCGATGATTGCGGTAACTTATGGGTTTGCAAGGTTTAGTTATGGATTAGTTCTCCCTTATTTACGTGAGTCGCTGGATATCAATCCATCTGTGGCAGGAATAATTTCTTCGTTATCGTATTTGGCATATTGTATTGCGATTATCCTTGCGATGTTGTATATGAAGAAAGTTGGTTCCCGGATGCTGATTTTAATCGCGGGGATCACAGCAGCTATGGGAATGAGCATCATATCCATAGCAGGTGGCGCAATAACGCTTGGCATTGGTATCTGGATTGCTGGCCTAAGTACGGGGCTGTCCTCTCCCCCTTATGCAGAGGTGATAAAAGAATGGGTGGATCAAGATCAGCGTTCCCAAGCGAATACATGGATCAATGCAGGTACTAGTTTGGGAACTGCCTTAACAGGAGTAATGGTTATCTTTTTGGCTGACAATTGGAGACTGACGTACCTTCTGTTTACACTCCTAGCGATTATAATATGGATCGTTAATTATAAGATCATTCCTAAGACAAAGGATACGAACAAAATTCGCCAGACCCAAGCATTTCATGTGACAAAAAGGGAGCTTGTTGCTGCATACCCCTTAATTTTATCTTCTCTAGTTTTAGGGATTTCGAGTGCGGCTTATTGGACATTTTCAAGAGATTTGTTGTTTCAAATCGAGACTATTCCTGAGGCACTCATCCAACTATTTTGGATCATCATTGGCTTAGCAGGAGTATTAGGGGGATTCGCCGGATATTTTAGCTCGCGAATTGGATTATTACCATCCTACCGAATAAGCGTACTATTACTGGGGGCTTCTTCCTTATTATTGGGCTTGTTTACAAACGTCCTCTCCGTTGTCATATCAGCGATTGCGTTTGGAAGTTCGTATATATTCATGACAGGCGTCCTGATCATCTGGGGCATCAATAGCTTTAAAACAAATTCCTCCTTTGGTCTGGGTTTACCATTTTTACTATTAGCTTTGGGACAGGTGTTTGGCTCATTAATTGGAGGAGTGGTTTCGGAAGGTATAGGGTATGAAAACATGTTTATCGTATTTGCTATGACCGGTTTTATTGCTTTGATTTTTAAACCGGAAAAGGGAGTTTAGAGTTTTCTTTAAATCCAGGACCGTTTAGGAATGGCGCTCTTTAATTGAACCCCCTGCTAAAATGTGTAAATGTGTACAAACATTGATTTCGTGGTATACTTAACATGGAAAGAAAATAGGTGCATACACTAATAAAGACCGCCCATTTTCAACATGGAGCGGTCGCAATAGACTGAACCCCGATAAGAGGGGCTGGCAGCTTAGGAAAATAATCCCTCACGTACCGTCTAAAGCGCATGAGGGATTATTTTTTTATGGTTCTATACTTTTAACGAAGAAAGGTATTTCCATTTGTGTTGATGATCAAAAGCAATCGACTTCGTAAGGTTGTTCCAGATTACCTATGCTGCTTTAAAGCTTTGGTGTATTTACAAATGAAGATTTAGCTGTATGTGAAACAAGCTGTCATTGAAAAATAATGAGATCAATAAAGGAACACAGGGGAAAAATAATTAAACTGTGTACAAACATTGATTTAGTGGTATACTTAACATAGAAAGATAATAAGTGCATACACTAATAAAGACCGCCCATGCTTCTACATGGAGCGGTCGCAATAGACCGAACCCCAACAAGAGGGGCTAGGCAGCTTAAGGCAAAAATAATCCCTCAGCGCCTGCGAAAACGCTTATGAGGGGTTATTTTTTGCGGTTATTATCAGAAACGATAAACGCTATTAACATCCCGAAAGATATCATTAGCGTTAGCGCACTAACAACGTCCATAGGCTACACCCCTTCCCCGGGAAGTCTCCCAAACCGAAGACTACCGACGAGCAACAGTGCTGCCAAACCCCTCATGCGAAGCCAGTCTATTGTATTCTATTATAACATAATAATCTAAATTGTTGAGCAAATAAAAAGAGAACCCCCCCTATCAATATTTAGAGTTCTCCTTAGCTTATACTCTAACTTTCCGAAAGACTTAAGCCTCTTTTGATAACTAATCCCGTTCACCCGCATCTTCCACAGGTATATAATTATAAATTTCGCCAGATTTAGTAAGTTTGGTCAGCTTTTCCAGCCAATGATAATAGACCATGGCATCATCGAGCTGCTGATAATGCAACTGAGCCCTTTCTCGTAATGCTTCATCTATTTCACTGTTTTCGATTACATCATTTAGTTGCTCCTGGGCCTTCCGAATACTGACCAAAAACATGCTCACTTCACGTTCCCATTTCATACCAAAAAACTGAGTGAAATAATTGAAGAAGTTTTTTTCGGCCATGAAAGAATCTTTTCTTGAGCCTTTCTGCCATACCTTTTGAACGATATTGATTTCTTGAAGCTTTCTAACAGATGTACTCATGCTTGGTTTACTCATCCCCAGTGCTTCTTTCATTTCATCCAGGGTAATAGGTTGATGTTTAAAATACATTGTTGCATACAGACGTCCCACTGAAGGAGTAACACCATAAAGGTCCATCGTTTCTGAAATCGTATTAACCATCATATTTTCGGCTTGGTCGATTTTTTCTTTCGCTTTCTCATTACTAAAATTGTTCCGATTTCCTTCCATTGTGGCACCTCTTTTTTACTGATTAGAAATTCTTAGGCACCCGCCCCGATTATAGCTAGTGCCGCAGTTTCCCTGTTAAGGTCTTTCTTCAATTACAAATTCCAATGTAAAGTTAATGTGTTCATTCTGTTAAATTGATTCATAATAAATTAAACGTTTCTTCTATCTTATAATGAACATTACGAAGATGCAACATACGTTAAGTGATAGGATCTCTAAAAATAGCAGCCAAAAATAGCAGAAAAAGAGACGATTCTCTCACCGAGTACCGTCTCTTTTCCTAACCGTTACTTCATCCATTTGTCAACTACATCTTGGTTTTCTTCCACCCATTTTTGTGCGCCTTTAAGCGGTTTGTCTTGATTATCCTTAATATCCAGCATTAATTCACCAAGCTGCTTATCGCTTAATTTAAAGTTTTTCAGCCATTTACTAACCTTTTCATGGTCAGAGTCGAATTCAGCACGGGTTGCCATATAAATTTTTTCTACTTCACCAAAGGTTTTTTTCGGATCATCCAAGAACTTTAGGTCAACTTCAGAGAAGATATAATGCGGTTTCCATAGCGGTGCGACAATCGGTTCTTTTTGTTCTACCGCATCCTTGATAGATGTAATCATTGCTGCTGTACTGCTCGCTACTAATTTATAATCAAGACCGTATTCCTTAATGACGTCTTGCGCTACCATCATTGTTCCTGCACCAGACTCAAAGCCTATTATTTCGCCGTTGAATTTATCTTTGTTTTTATTTAAATCCTCAATGCTGTTTATATCTTCCATATACGTTGGAACGGCCAAGCCAACTTTACCATGTTCATACCACGGATCTTCGAAAAAATCAGCTTCGTCTTTATACTTCTCATAGTAACTCTTATCCTGCACTGGCAGCCAAATTTCCGGTGCCACATCTAAATCTCCTGAAGCTAAGGCGGACATTTGAGGACCCATTTCCAGTAATTCTAACTCCACATTGTACCCTTTATCTTCCAAAATAGCCTTCCACAAATTTGTTACTGCAATGTTTTCCGGCCAATTTATCTGTCCAATTGAGATTGTTCCTTTGCTATCACCCGATTCGTCAGATGCACTATCAGAACTAGTTGAACCGCAAGCTGCTAGTCCAAAAAGTATGATTGTAAATAAAATTAATTGACTTATTTTGCGAAAATTCATTGATTGTCAAACCCTTTCTGATTTATATTTTGCAACTATCTAGTAAAACATTCACGTTTGCCGATTGTGCTCTCAAATCTGCTAATCTACTTACGCCCCCTCTATTAAATAAAATAAATTCATTTAATTTTTTCTAAATGTTTTTACTCTACCTAATAGGTTAACGAACTATTTTGATTTGTCAAATCTAGAAAGTTCATTCGTGTTGCCTCCTTGTTGTCTTACCAGGGATAAAACAAATTCGTATTGTATCAGCGTTTGACAAGTAAATAACAGTACTGTTAGGATAATTGTATTAACAATGTTTAATTTTTATTTAACAAATTTAACGATATAATAATTGTAAAGGAGTGATGATTTGAACTTACAAAGAATGTATATAAATGGTGAGTGGGTGGATGCAAAATCCAACGAAACACGGGATATCATTAACCCATATAATCAAGAAGTAATTGCAACTGCTGCAGAAGGAAATGAAGAAGATACACGAGCAGCCATTCAAGCAGCAAGGGTGGCATTTGATGAAGGAAGATTTAGCACATTGCCTGCCAGTGAACGTGGTGAGTTCGTTTACAAAATAGGTACGTTGATCCTCCGAGATTTGGAGGAACTTGCTGAACTGGAGACATTGGATACAGGTAAAACAGTTGAAGAAAGCCGTGCGGATATGGCCGACATCGCTAATGTTTTCTTTTACTTCGGTGGTTTAGCGGATAAAAATGGCGGTGAAGTCATTGCCTCACCAATACCAAACAGTGAAAGTAAGGTGGTTCGCGAGCCTGTTGGTGTCTGTGGTCAAATCACACCATGGAACTATCCATTATTACAAGCCGCATGGAAAATTGCACCGGCTTTGGCAGCAGGTAACACCATTGTCATGAAACCGAGTGAGATCACACCATTAACAACCGTTAAAGTCTTTGAACTAATCGAAGAGGTCGGCATACCAAAGGGTGTAGCCAACTTAGTACTCGGTTCCGGTGCATCTGTTGGTGCAGAACTATCTGTTAATGATGACGTTGATTTAATCTCATTCACTGGTGGCATTGAAACCGGAAAAACAATCATGCAGGCAGCTAGTCATAATGTGAAGAAAATCGCACTTGAGCTCGGTGGAAAAAATCCGAATATCGTTTTTGCCGATGCTGACTTTGAAACAGCGGTTGATCAGGCGTTAAATGCTGTATTTTTCCATGCAGGCCAAGTATGTTCTGCTGGAGCCAGGCTTTTAATTGAGGAAAGCATTCATGATGAATTTGTGGAGGCACTCATTGAACGAACAAAACAAATCAAATTGGGCAATGGTTTTGATGAAAACACACAAAGTGGTCCAATGATTTCAGCAGAACACCGTGCAAAAGTGGAAAAGTATGTGGAAATAGGCAAAAAAGAAGGAGCCAAACTAGCAGTTGGCGGAAAGCGCCCGGATGATCCTGAACTGCAAAACGGCTTTTTCTATTTACCTACCATATTTACAAACTGTACAAGTGACATGCGCATCGTTCAGGAAGAGGTATTCGGTCCGGTATTGACAGTAGAAACGTTCAAGACCAAAGAGGAAGCTGTCAAATTAGCGAACGACACGATCTATGGGTTGGCTGGAGCCGTCTGGACGCAAGATTTGGATAAGGCAGAATTTGTCGCGGCACGCTTGCGAATGGGTACCGTTTGGATCAATGACTTCCATCCTTACTTTGCACAAGCACCGTGGGGCGGCTATAAGCAATCAGGTATTGGCCGTGAGCTTGGCCGTGAAGGTATGGAGGAATATACCGAAGTGAAACATATTTATCGCAACAAACAACCTGAACCTGTTAACTGGTTTAACTAATTTTAATGTAACACGATATTCTATCATCAGTAGCTCTAAACCTTCTTTAAATAGAAAGGTTTGGAGCTATATTTTGGGTTTGTACCAAGGCCACTGAAAAAGTGGTGGATTTGATAAATTTAGCTATTCACCTTAACTTAGCATCTTGAATATACGGAGACTCCGGCGGGAAGTGAGAGATCGGCGAGACCCCGGAGGACGTCATTAAGGAAGCCCGACTAAAACCGCCCTTTGCGGGCAACGTCGGCTACCCCTTGCCGGGGCAAGGAGGCTCGTCACTCGCCCGCGGAAAGCGCAGTATATTCAAGATGCGACGATAGATCCACCTATTTTGAACTACATTTACCTTTTTCAGTGGCCACAGTTTGTACCACCCCAAGTTTTACAAGTTTAAAAAAACGTGTTATATTTATATCATTCAATACGTTAAAAATATATTTAACAAACTAAATAAAACTAATACAGTCAAAGAAGATGAACTAGGTTGCCAGATTACTAGAATCGCTCGAACTTTTGCCAATCACAAAAGAAAGAAGCTTTTGATGAATGGTTTCAACTTCCTTTGTAAACTGTATGCCATTTACCAATCTTCAAGGAGGTATTTCAGATGAATCAAACTTACGATTATGTAATTGTTGGCGGAGGCAGTGCAGGTTCTGTACTCGGTAACCGTCTAAGTATGGATAAAAACAAAAGCGTTCTTGTTCTGGAGGCGGGGCGCAATGATTACTTTTGGGATTTATTTATTCAAATGCCGGCAGCGTTGATGTACCCATCAGGCAATCGCTTTTATGACTGGATCTATTCTACCGATCCTGAGCCTTATATGGATGGGCGCCGTGTCGCGCATGCCCGAGGGAAAGTGCTTGGAGGATCAAGTTCCATTAATGGCATGATATACCAACGTGGTAATCCGCTAGACTATGAGAAGTGGGGATCTGAAGAGGGTATGGAAAACTGGGACTATGCCCATTGTCTTCCATACTTTAAACGGCTGGAAAACACGTTTGGCGCGGATTCAACTGACGAGTACCGCGGTCATCATGGTCCAGTTAAGTTAAAGCGCGGACCTGCAACAAATCCTTTATTCCAGGCCTTTTTCGATGCAGGTGTGGAGGCTGGTTATACCAGAACGCCCGATGTAAATGGTTTTCGTCAAGAAGGCTTTGGCCCATTTGACAGCCAGGTGCATAACGGAAGACGAGTTTCTGCTTCACGTGCTTATTTACGTCCAGCCATGCGCCGCAAAAACCTTACAGTAGAGACACGTGCTTTTGTTACCAGCATTAATTTTGATGGTACCAAAGCGCAGGGTGTAACCTATCAAAGGAGTGGAAAAACCTATCACGTTAACGCGGGCGAAGTAATTCTTTCCGGTGGTGCATTCAACACGCCACAACTATTACAATTATCCGGTGTAGGTGACGCTGAACATTTACGCTCACTCGGCATTGACCCGGTCGTTGACTTGCCAGGTGTGGGTGAAAACCTTGAGGATCATCTCGAAGTATATATTCAGCACGCATGTCCCAAGCCGGTTTCAGAACAACCTAGCTTAAATAAAGCAAAAATGCCTTGGATCGGCTTGCAATGGCTGCTTGGACGTACTGGACCGGCAGCATCGAACCATTTTGAAGGTGGCGGATTCGTCCGTTCGAATGATGAAGTCGAATATCCAAATCTGATGTTCCATTTCCTACCGCTTGCGGTTCGATATGACGGGCAAAAGGCAGATACGGAGCACGGATTCCAGGTACACGTCGGACCGATGTACTCCAACTCCAGAGGGAGCCTGAAAATCCGTTCACGTAACCCTTTCGAGTATCCAAGTATCGTATGTAACTATTTGTCTACCGAAGAGGACCGACGTGAGTGGACGGAAGCAATACGCGTTGCACGAGAAATCCTTTCACAGCCAGCATTAGCACCTTACAGTACCGGTGAGATTTCACCTGGACCTTCTGTTCAAACAGAAGAGGAAATTCTGGAGTGGGTAAAAAAAGACGCGGAAACGGCCCTTCATCCATCTTGTACAGCAAAAATGGGACCGGCTTCCGACCCGATGGCAGTTGTAGACCCAGAGACCATGAAAGTTCATGGCCTGGACAATGTGCGGGTGGTTGATGCATCGGCAATGCCGCATACAACAAACGGAAATATCCACGCACCAGTGTTAATGCTGGCAGAAAAAGCAGCCGATATTATCCGTGGCCAAAGACCAATGAAGCCGGAGTATAAAGATTATTACCGTCATGGTGTTCACCCGGCGGATGCGGGTACAGTTAAATAGTGAATTACTGTTAAAGGAGATTGTTCTAGTCACTGAACGATCTCCTTTATTTTAAGATTGCAGAAAAATGCTGCTTATTATGTTTTTTCACCAAAAAGCACAATACTTTCTTTTGGTAAGTGTTATATATTTTCTTTGTTCCTTATGAGGGATTACCAAACAGATTCAACTTATGGTATTCATCAACTCATATTGACGAAGCCTTAGCCCGAACAAAGTGAGTGGATTACGATAAATCTCAGGTTTATCACGCATCTTATTTAACGAATCCTCATGTCTTTCAATATTCACCTGGACTTCATCCATTTTACGAGCTAGTTCATCCAGTGAATCTGAGAAAAACCTGCTAACATCCCATTCAATTGACCTCTCAAACAATTCCATTTGTTGCACGAAAGGGGTGATGATATCCTTTGCTATTTGACTATAATCTGCGTTTTCAATGTAGTTTTTGTATTTACTATGAAGTATTTCGCTATTTTTAAATATAGACCCTGATAGTTTTCCCGCCCCTTTCAAAAATAACTGGGACGGAGTATTACGTAACAAAACATTTACATTTTCTAGATGTAGCAACCCCCGGGATATCCGTTCCAGGTCCCGCTGCCAGTCATCTAGCACCTTAAAGTCGCACTGTAATACAATGTTTTCATCATAGTTTTGATTCATATTCCCACTCAGTTCATTACAAGTAATCTGGCTGTCTTGGAATCTCTTTTTGCAATCCCCAATCCATTTCCGAACAGTATATTTCTGATCATTCAAGACAAAATTTTTCATATAGTCGGCAATCCGTCTATTCATCTCTTCATTTAGATCTACATGAAGCTTTGAAAAGTCACTGTCCTCCTGAACAAGTTCAGAGCAATCCTGTAATAGTTTAGGCAGCTCACTAATCACATGTTGCATGTAAGATTCTTTTAATATACGAAACGAATCTGTTATGTCAATCGCCATCTCTTTCTCTAAATCATCGATCTGTTGATGAACATCACGCAGACCTGTTAGTAACCCTTCATTCCGAATTATTTCTTCCTGCTCGGCATTTTCCAAGGCTACCCTTTGTTCCAGCAGAAAATCTATCGAAGCTTTAACCAAATCCCGGATTCTTGAGGAACTTGCCACTTCAATATTGTGTTCTTCTAGCATAGGCGTTGTAATTCGAGATAAATCTTCTGATAAACCTTCTCCTTCCGCCCATATCTTGATGGAATCAAAAAGCTCTATACCATCTTTTCTTCCATCTTGATTCGGATTTGAATTTTCAAAATGGTATTCCGCCTCACGAATCAATAAAGCATCTAGTTGGGAAGGAAACGTTTCATTCCATGCAAGTATGGCAGTTGCAGAAATCATAGGATCTAATTCAGAAGAAACCTTTAACCAGTTTGTTAAATGGTGCTGCATTAACCCAGAAATGTCCCTGATTAGGAACTTTCCGCTAATTAACTCGTAGTAAGCCTCTTGAAATACAATTGGGAGACTCTCCCAAACATACGAAGTTTCAACGTTATTATTCAAAAGAAGTCGGTTAATCACTTCTAGCCACTCAACGTAAAAATCACTTTGTCTATAGCTGTTCCACAATACCTCCGTAAAACGCTCAAATCGATTATGATCCATTTGCAGTACTGCTTCCAACAATTCATTAAAATAGTTAGGTTCATAGTTAAACGTTCGCCCTTGCTTGACATACCCTGATAAAACATCAAACCAAGAAAGTGACTTCGTTCGTATTGCCTCACCAACCGCCAGTTCAACCGCATTATCCCAATCATTTATTTCCTCTAAATATTTTTGGGCTATTTTCGTTACATGGGAATAATCCGGATTTAACGTAACAGCATCCTTAATTGTATCAACAGCTTTTTTCTGATCACCCTGATGTATATACAAAGAAAACAGCTGTAGCAAGACTTCCGATTGCAGTGCAAGTGATGTGGAATCAACCTGTTTATAAAATTTTTCCGCATCTTCCAACAATCCCATTTCCAGGTGGGCATCTGCTATGTTTTTCTGTGCCCACGGAATGAATTCCTCCTCTAAAGGATGTTGCCATTTATAAATCGCTGCTTCATAATCATTATTTAAGAAATATACTTCCCCTTGTGCAAAGCGGATAAAAGACAAATTCGGCCGTGGTTTTTGCATTTCTTCCCTATACATCTCACCCAATATCTTGATAGGGTGTCCTTGTTTGTTTTCATCTATAATCGCTTCATGATAGGATTTAGTAATTAATTCATTCTCCGTTGTCACGATAATCCCCCAAATCGTTATTTTCATTTTGATTCTTTAATCCTGATTTCCTAAATACATATCTATTCACATCATTCTTGTACCATTCACAAATAAAAATGTTTCACTTAGAAAAGCGGAAGCGCCCGTTTAGAAGCAGACGCATAAGCAAGAGGCCTTAGAACGCATGGGTTTAGCGTTCGTAGTGTCCATTGCTTATGACGGCAGCTTCTGGGTGCTGGAGCTAGACAAGAAAAGCGTAAGCGCCCGTTTAGAAGCAGACGCATAAGCAAGGGGCCGTAGAACGCATGGGTTTAGCGTTCGTAGTGTCCATTGCTTATGACGGCAGCTTCTGGGTGCTGGAGCTAGACAAGAAAAGCGCAAGCGCCCGTTTAGAAGCGGACGCATAAGCAAGGGGCCGTAGAACGCATGGGTTTAGCGTTCGTAGTGTCCATTGCTTATGACGGCAGCTTCTGGGTGCTGGAGCTAGACATATTTTGATTTCTGATCTTTTTAGAGAAAATTTACACCTACTTATTGTATTCGAATAAAACCTCAATTTTATGGGACAAAAACAATGGTTGAAATGAAGTTCTCCTGCCTCTTCCTTCCGAAGTCGAAATTGCTCTCCATACGTTAATCCTGTTTCATCCTCAACCCATTGTATGATGTTTTCTCTTTGAAGATGGGAAAACGCAACTCCATTTTCCTACCACCCTTTTTACCCTCATATTCACTAGTCATTTGCCTAGGTTTGATCTTTCTTAATATAAGTCTTTATAGCTGGCGGCTGATAGGCGTAAAATTGCTCAATCAATTGGCTTGGGCAAGAATCGACAAGTGCCATGGAACGATACTCTTCATGTAAAAATTGCTGATCTGCCATATGATTAAACAGGGACACGAGAGGTTCATAATAATGATTTATGTTTAATAGTCCACAAGGCTTTTGATGTACACCCAGCTGAGCCCAGGTAAAGACTTCAATAAATTCTTCTAACGTTCCCGGTCCTCCAGGTAAGGCGATAAACCCATCAGCTAAATCAGCCATTTTCGCTTTTCGTTCATGCATAGATTGAACAACATGCAACTCAGTCAGATTGGGATGTGATATTTCCCGATCCTCTAACATTTGCGGAATGACACCAATCACTTTCCCGCCATTTTCTAAAACAGCATTTGCTACTGCCCCCATGATTCCAACACTTGCCCCACCATATACAAGCGTTATTTCCCTTTTTGCTAGTTCTTCTCCTAATTGGATAGCGCCTTCCTTGTATGCTTTTGAAGCCCCGTCGCTTGAGCCACAAAAAACAGCTAATCGCTTCATGATAATCCCTCCACTTTTAATTTTTACTTTAAAGCAATAACGTCCCGTGTTATTTCTAAGAAAGCCTTTATAGCAGGCGAAAGCCATTTATCTTTATGATATAACATTTGGGTAACAATCTGAAGATCTGGCATTTCCCAAGGTAGAGAAACCAGTTCGCCCCGCTCCAGCTCGGCCTTTACGGCTATTTCGGGGAGGAAGGCAATGCCGATACCAGCAATTGCGCACTGCTTAATCGCTTCTGCGCTGGTAAATTCCAAATTCGTTATTCCTTCATTAACCCCTTGTTGCTCCAATGATCGGTCAAAGAGTGTACGATAGGTGCACCCTTTCTCTGTAAGCAAAAACGGTTCCCCTTGGAAATCTTCCGGATGAAGGTTTGCCTTTTTTGCAAGTGGATGGTCTGGTGCCACAAGTAGGCGAAAGGGTTCTTCCATTAAAGGTTCAATCGAAAGGTTAGTTGACCTAACTGGTTCTTCCAACATAAATACAATGTCCGTTCTTCCTTCATAAAGACTTGGTTTAAGCTGATCGTTACCAAATGGGCGAAAAATCAGCCGTATGCCAGGGTAACGAGAACGAAACGATCGAAAAACGGCGGGCAAGCGGTAAGAACAAAGCACTTCATTGGCACTAATCGTGAGGGTCCCCGTTAACTCATCATTTTCTTTCATGGCTAACTGCGCTTCGTCTAAACTGTTCAACACTTTCTCCGCATGGAATAAGAATCGTTTACCAGCGTCAGTGAGAACAATCTGCTTGCCTAAGCGGTCAATGAGCTGAGTATCCAGTTCTTCCTCCAAGGCTTTCATTTGCATCGTGACGTTCGATGGAACATAGTTGAGTGCTTCAGCTGCCCGAGTGAAGTTTAATGTTAGGGCCACTGTTCTGAAAGTAATAAGCTGGCGTATTTCCATAGTGGTTCATCCTTTTGTTCAATTTTTTTGAATGACGGGTTCAAAAATGGTTACTTTTATTAAAGGTAACACCCTTTTATACTAAAGACAAAGAAATGAAAGGGGTTAGTTATGATGGATTATGAAATCTTTGAACTTGGGAGTGTTACATTGCAATCTGGTGTGACATTACCTAACGCAATTCTCGCATATAAAACATACGGGACATTAAATCAAGATAAGAGCAATGTGGTTGTTTATCCTACTGCATTTGGAGATACACATGAAAACAACGAGTGGTTAATTGGTAATGGAATGGCACTGGATCCGGGGAAATATTTCATTATTGTTCCCAATCTGCTGGGCAACGGTTTATCTTCGTCTCCCAGTAACACGCCTCCACCATTCGACCGGGTTAACTTTCCTAAGGTAACTATCTATGACAATGTTAACTTACAGCATCGGCTGCTGACCGAAAAATTCGGCATTCAAAAAATCGCTCTCGTAGTTGGCTGGTCAATGGGAGGCATCCAATCATTCCAGTGGGGGGCAAGTTATCCCGACATGGTAGAACGAATTGCACCCTTCGCCGGAGCTGCCAAGACTTGGCCGCAAACGCTTGTCGTCCTGGATGGAATGAAAGCCGCGCTCATGGCTGCGATCGGCTTCGATTCAAATAAACGAAACCAGTTGACATCTGCGGACATGCGTGCCGTTGGTCGTGTTTATGCGGGATGGGGTTTATCACAGGCGTTTTACAGGGAGGAACTTTATCGAAAGCTGGGGTATGACACATTGGAAGATTTTGTAGCTGGCGTCTGGGAGGACAGCTTTATGAAGATGGATCCGCACAATGTCCTGGCCATGTTATGGACTGGCCAACATGCAGATATTAGTGCAAACCCCGCCTATAATGGGGATTTCGATGCAGCGCTGAAAAGTATTAAAGCACTTGCCTGCGTCATGCCCGGGGGCACGGATCTTTTCTGCACAGCGGCCGAAAACAAATACGAGGCTAAACTCATACCGCATGCTGATTTGAATCCTATCGAGTCCATCTGGGGCCATTTTGCCGGTCGCGGAATTAATCGTGCCGATAATAAATTTATTGATGAAAATTTAAAGCGCTTGTTGGCGCTTGGTAGTGCCGGCTGAATGAAAGTGCGCTCAAAAGGTGATGGGTAAAGGAAGTTATTTTGGTTTCCGTTAGCCCACCTACTGCTATTGTCACCATACAACTATTGCGTTTTTCTAGTCTCCACATGTACCTTGTTTTCGTAAAAACGAGGCTGAGACAAAAGTGATTCAGTCATTGGGAAATCCGAACTATGATTCCAAATTCTTTAATCAGAATTTGGACTAGTTCGGATATTTTTCTTGGCTGTTTTTTAAACCTTATTGTGAATTGTCCATAAACTGCAACGTAACTAAAAATTATCACCCCGGCGGTCGCTGCGGAAAAACACTGCGCTTTCTGTGGGCAGCTAATGAGCCTCCTCGAGCTTATGCTCGAGGACACTGAAAAAGGTATAGATAGTACACAAACATGTGGATCTATGATCGCATCTTGAATATACTGCGCTTTCCGCGGGCGAGTGACAAGCCTCCTCGGACTGCCGTCCTGCGGGGTCTCGTCGATCTCTCACTTCCCGCAGGAGTCTCCGTATATTCAAGATGCTAGATAAAGGTGAGAGGCTAAATTTATAAAATCTACCACTTTTTCAGTGCTCTTCTTACGCTCTTCGGGGTCTCATCGATGCTTCTGCTCCCACAGGACAAGGAATGCTTCTCCGAATAAACATCGCACGAAGAAAAAGTGCTTTTCTTTTTCGAGGAGTCTCCGTGTTTTTCCTTCGCTAATGGTACTTAGCAACGGTATTACCTGGTCCATCCACTATTACGATGGTGTCTTACGCTCCGGACCGTTGACTCCTGCGGGAACAGCACGAGTCTTAAGACCCCGCAGAGTGGGTGATGATGAGGGCCGACTAAAACCGCCCTTTGCGGGCAACGTCGGCATACCTCTTGCCGGGGCAAGGAGGCTTAAGCCGTGCCCGCGGAAAGCAACGGTCCGCAGCGGAAAACAACCCAGCGCATATGTCGCTATTTATATCAACTGCGAATTAGATCCGACTATTTAAAAATTAACGTTTTAAACTGGCTACCCTGTGATTGTTCGTCTTTGACTCAAATTTTTTAGCTATGTCCCAGCCTCGTTTAATTTCATGCTAAAAAAACTAATCGGGTGATTTTCCATGATATGCAGCCTTTGCATAATCCACTTGACAAACACGGCCAGTAAATCCGTCTAGCCGCTTTACAATTTCGGTCAATTTTCTGTAGAAATGGGGTTATTCGTTTGTAAAAAGTTGTCTTTTTTCATTAAAAAACGATTTAGCTTTTCCGAAACTAGAATCATTGCTGCAACTATAGCAACAATGAAAAACGGGAATATCCCTATTGTTAAATAGGATGCAAGGAAACCAAAAACGGGAGGCATAAAGGTAGTACCCGCGGAAGCAAAAGCCATTTGGTAGCCTATAATGGCCTGGGAGTGCTCCTTTCCAAAACGTGCTGGTGTTTCATGTAACATGGATGGGAATATTGGGGCCATTCCTAAACCAATGATGGTAAAGCTGACAAAAGCGGTACTGGACTGCAATGGTAAAAGTAGAAGCACCATACCCGCCAATGCGATTAGTTGCCCTATCCGAATCACAGTCTTGTTACTAACTTTTAAGGTAATAAAGCCTGAAATAAACCTGCCGATTGTGATGCCCGCGTAAAATAGAGAAATCACTTGTGCGGAAACTTCCGCGGACAACTCCTTCACATTTACTAGAAAACTACTTCCCCAAAGACCAATTGTTGCCTCAGCACTGCAGTAAAACAGGAAAGAGGCTAAAGCTAGCTTAACTCCTGTGATTTGGATAGATTTTACTTTTTTACTATCTGCATCATGCGAAGCATATTCTTGCGCTTCTTGTTCCTCAGTTGCGGCAGCATTGCCTTTTGACTCTGTCTTTTTCCATAAAGGCAAAGTAAAGAAAAGGATGATCGCTAATGCGAACTGAATACTTGCGATTGTAAAATAACCATTTCTCCAAGAACCTTGTCCTGACATAAAATAGGCCATAATGATCGGTCCAAGCGTTGCGCCAACTCCCCAAAAGCAATGCAACCAACTCATGTGATGTGCTTTGTAATGCAAGGCAACGTAATTGTTTAATCCTGCATCCACGGACCCCGCACCTAGTCCAAGCGGAATGGCGCAGATAAATAACCACACAAGCGATGGGGCAAAATAAAATCCCAGCAGCGATCCCGCGGTCATTAAGACACTGACGAATGTGACATTTCCTGTTCCAAATCGCGTTAAAATAGCTCTGCTAGCTAAACTTGAAATAATGGTTCCGCCTGCTATTGTCATAAAAAGCAAGCCAGCAGTTTCAAGCGGTGCGCCCAAATCCGGTTGCATCACAGGCCATGCCGCTCCCAACAATGAATCAGGTAAACCTAAACTGATAAAGGCCAAATAAATGATTACTAGAAAGAATGTAGCCATATGTAACCCGCCTATTTATTGAAATGTTCTGCTAAATTATTTTGGAAAGTACCTTCTTTGTAGTATAGCATTTCATAGATATTTATTTTACTTTTGGGATTTTTATGGAGTGGGTAAAACTAGTTTGCTAGTTTTGCTAGCATAAAGCTAATTATACTTTATACCGATAAAGATTTATACCTTATTAACGTATAAAAAATAATCCCTCATGTGATTTTAACAGGTCAATGTGAGGGATTATTACCTTACCGCGCCTTCTATGATGGGGTTAGTCAACTGCCTTGACCAGTCTTCTATCCATATAAAAACCAGCCATACCGCAATTATTGCACCGTCACCATACACGCCTCCCACTCTTCCTGAATCACCCGCCGGCCTTTCTTCACGTCAGGATGAAATTGAATATACGCATCCTCCCGCGTCTGTTCAGTCACCTGTACAGCATGTTGAATTTCCTGCGTTAAACCCTGTACGCCAGCATTTTCAGCAATGGAAAGTCCTGCTGTAATTCCCTGCTTCATGGCAACTTTAGCGCCTTCGATACCAGTAATATTACCGGCAACAAACAAATTCTTTATCGGTGTCGCCATCTGTTCATTATGCAGTGGGACATAGCCGCCTAATTCCTCTACTAAATAAAACGGACAGCCAGCTACGGCCGCTAATTCTGCTAATGGATACAGGCCACCGGCAATACATACAAAATCACAGTCCATTTCCTCTTCACTGCCAGCGACAACTTCACCATGTGGATCAATGGTTGCCAATTTTACACCTGTTACGGCTTCATCGCCATAAATTTCAACCACTGCCTTTCGCAGCTGAATCGGAATATCCCACATTTTGAACCCTTGTTTCGGATAAAAGGAAATACCCATCTTTTTTAGCAAGTTATTCTTCATTAACTTGCTTCCATAACGTACCAGCTTAGACGGCGCCATATGTGATACGTGAAGGAGCGAATCCAGAACCACCCTTGGCTGCGCTGTCTCCTTTGTAACCTTATTCAGTTTTGGCAATGTCAGGCTGGCCACTTCCACCCCGGCAAGCTGTAATTCCATGGCAATGGCAGCAGACAGGACATTGACGCCAATGATTACACCCCGATTACCCGGCTTCACGCGATGGACATTGGTCATCACCTGTGCAGCACCAACCGACATGACTCCCGGCAGTGTCCATCCAGGCACAGGGATTGGTGATTCGGCCGCTCCGGTTGCCAGCAATAATTGCTCGGAATAAAGCACATTTTTTTCCGTGTATATCACCCAATGGTCGTGTTCTTTTTCAATATTGTTCACTGACGTATTTAACCCAATTTCAACACCCAATTCAACGGCCTCTTTATAGATACGTTCCGATTCTTCTATGCCGTTCCACCACAATCCACTTGGTTCTTCATACAGCTGTCCTAATAACCTGCCACCTGGTTTCATATACTCATCAATGACCAAAGTCTGCAAACCCTTCCTGGCACAAGTAATCGCTGCTGATAATCCAGCAGGTCCAGCCCCAATAATAATCACATCATTCATGTTCATCCCTCCAATCCCTGACAGGTGTCGGGAGCTTTCCACCGCTTTTTACAACCATACCTTCCTGCAGTGGAGTCAGACAAGCACGAACGCCTGACTTTCCATTCACCGTAACCCGGCATTCAAAACAATGGCCGATATTGCAATATATTCCGCGGGGTGTACCGCTTTCCTCATGGTGGCGAAGTGTGCGTACACCATTGGCCAGAAGTGCAGCGGCAAGCGATTCATCCTTCAATCCTTTATATTGTTTTTCGTTAAATGTGAAGGCAACATACTGCTTTTCCTTTATAGCTCCAAGTACCGGATGATCCTCGATTCGCCTGTTCATTCTTCCACCCTCCCTAGGTCGCCAAAATGAATCGGGCGGACTGGTGGCTGATATTTTAAAGCGATCTGCTTCTTGTTTCGCCCTTCCAGTTCTAAGGCCACTTTATCCACCAACCCCCGGCATGTTCTGCCACCGCAATATCCCATTGATGCTCTGGTACGCAGCTTTAATTCCCGTGCTGAGCAATTGTATTTGGAAGCAGTATCGATTAATTCCTGGTAAGTAACTTCCTCACACCTGCAAATCATGACATCTTTTTCAGCCAATTTCATCACTCCTTTTTCTCTACATCTTTAGTTACATGCAAAAATAGTGCCAAAGATGAAAAATACATCACCTTTGGCACTTTTTTTATACATGACTTTTACTTGATCCCCAACTTTTTTATTCGGTTATAAAGGGTTGCCCTGGTAACTTGAAGATTTTCGGCACATACTGCTTTATTTCCGTTTACCTTTTCCAGTTCCTTCACAATGATATCCTTTTCCACGACCTGCAGCCGGTCACTTAACGAGCGCCCAGTGGTATCAGAAAATACTTTATTCGTGCCATTTGCTGCATGGATTGCTTTTGGTTCAAAAGGCAGATCTTCCAACTTTATCTCCCCGTCCTCGGCAAATACGACAAGCCGTTCTACCACATTTTTTAATTCTCGAATATTTCCCGGCCATTGATAGTGGAGTAACGCTTGCATCACTTCCTGTGAAATGCCATGAATGGGACGATTATATTTAATGGAAATTTCGTTCAGAAAGTAATGGGTTAACTCGATAATATCTTCCGGACGTTTCCGGAGCGGCGGTACCTCGATGCCGACCACATTTAATCGATAATACAGATCTTCCCTAAACTTTCCCTCCTTCACCATTGTTCCTAAATCCTGGTTCGTTGCAGCTACTAGTCTGAAGTTCCCCTCCTTTTCCTTTGTCCCCCCAACGGAATAAAACTTATTTTCCTGAAGCAGGCGCAGCATTTTTACTTGCATGTCGAGTGGCATCTCACCAATTTCATCAAGCAGCAATGTTCCCCCTTGTGCAAGTTCCACCTTTCCCTTTTTACCATTTTGATTGGCACCGGAAAAAGCACCCTTCTCATAACCAAATATTTCACTCTCAAACAACGGTTCCGGAATGGCACCACAATTAATGGCAACAAACGGTGCATGTTCATCCTCGCGCATTGCGTGTACAGACTTAGCAAACATTTCTTTACCAACACCGCTTTCCCCGTATATCAGGATATTCGCATCGGTAGTGGCTGCCTTTTTAAATTTATTAAATGTCTTTTTCAACTGCGGGCTGCTTCCTCGTATCTTCATAAACGGATCATTGGTGGAAGTTAACTTACTAACTTCTTTTTCCAAATGAAATAACCGTTCCGTAGCCTTATATAATTCTTTATTTAACTTGATTTGACTTGTAATATCCAACTCCGATACCACCGCACCAATAATTTCCTCATCCAAATAAACGGGATTTGAATTAATTAACACCACTTGATTATCCCGCGCTTTATGCTGTCTATGATAAACAGATGTTCCGTCCTGCAGTGTA
Organism: Virgibacillus phasianinus; assembly: GCF_002216775.1. Classification (GTDB taxonomy): domain Bacteria; phylum Bacillota; class Bacilli; order Bacillales; family Amphibacillaceae; genus Virgibacillus_F; species Virgibacillus_F phasianinus. Next base: position 1,906,831 of record NZ_CP022315.1, on the reverse strand, counting down.
TTCAATAGTTCCAGGTGGTCCGGTTTGAAGAAATCTGTAATCGGCTTCCCGATGATATCTTCTTTTTTAATGGAAAATATCTGTTCCGCCCCTCCTGTCCAGGCTAAAACATTTTGATCACGGTCAATTACCGTACAGGATTCATCAATGGTTTCTAAAATTGTTTCAATATAGGTGTGTAAATAGTGGTAGGCTGAGTATAGTTTTTTTGATAATACCTGCGACGTTAGATAGCCCATGGGCTGGCCATTGCTATCGCTTACAAAAATACATGTATCATCCTGTAAGTCGTTCACTACATGAGCTACCTCCACATCAGATGAAACCTCTTTACACGGCAGGTACTGTATTCCTGCGCCTTCACTAGAACGACTTAGCAATAAGATGTTTTGATCAGTGTGAAGAAAAACACGCTTCGGATCTTCCTTTTCCACAAGGGATGCCATATCCCCCTCCGATAAATTGTCATCACGTAGCAGAACAAATTCTTCGCAAATCATTTTATTGATGTCTAAAAATGTTGGAAAAAACATACAATCACGCCTTCTTTACTGTATAAATATTTTTACACTTCTAAATTATTTTTACACATTTACGTTTTACAAGCAACATTATTTTGAATTGTTCTGTATTTTTTTATGCCGTCATAAGTAGCGCAAACCGCGAACCCATGCGTCTACGGTCCCTCGCTTATGTGTCCGCTTCTGAACGGGCTCTTCCGCTTTTCTTGTCTAGCTTCAGCGCCCAGCAACTAGCAACTAGTTAGTCCTGATGAATATACGGCAAATTCACCGTACTTTCACACTCCTATCTATTTGTACGTTGCTAAACGGGCGCTTCCGCTTTTCTTATTTGGCATGGATTTTGCATATTACTTTTATGAATCCATTTAAAAGGGAGGTAAACCGTTATGGACGTTCGACATGCGGATATCGTTGTCATTGGCGGCGGGATTATGGGAGCTGCTATTTCCTATTATGGTGCCAAAGCCGGTTTAGACATTACCGTTCTGGAAAAAAACGAACTGGCCAGTGGCACATCGTCACGTTGTGATGGCAACATTCTGGCCATCGATAAAGATCCGGGATTTGATAGTCAAATGTCTTTGAAAAGCCAGCAATTGGTGCATGAATTACATAAGAATTTGGATGTTGATTTCGAATACCGCAATCCTGGCAGTATGCTTGTTTGTGAAAATGACAGTGAAATGGAAGCAGCACAAAAATGGGTTCAGCAGCAACAAGATGCGGGACTGGACTTCCGCATGCTGGACCGGGAGGATTTGCGTAATGAATCCAACTATTTCGCCGATGATCTGTACGGCGGATTGGAGTGCCAAACGGATTCCACTGTGAACCCATATATGCTGACGTTTTCCATGTTTGATAGTGCAAAGAAGCATGGTGCCAAAATCCATACCCATACAGAAGTTAAAAATGTAACTCAAGATGCAGCAAACAAATTTATCATGGAAACCACCAAAGGCACCTTCACCGCCAATAAAGTTATCAATGCCTGCGGAATCTGGGCTCCCATGATTGGTGAAATGCTTGGCGTGGATATTCCCATCAAACCGAGAAAAGGCCAATTAATTGTTGCCTCCAGAGAAAAACCGGTTGGGCTGCGAAAAGTGATGGAGTTTGGCTATCTGATTTCGAAGTTTGGCGGTGAGCGTCAGGTTGATGCCATAACCGAGAAACATGGTGTCGCCCTCGTCTTTGAACCAACCGAAAGTCAGAACTTCCTGATTGGAAGCAGCAGGGAATTTACCGGATTTGATACCAAAGTCAATCAGGATGTGATCCGCTGTATCGCCAAACGGGCAGTAAGGTTCTATCCGAAAATGGCCAATATGACCGTTATCCGTACCTACGCAGGGCTGAGACCCTGGACCGAGGATCACCTGCCAATTGTTTCGCACGTGGATGAAGTCCCCGGGTTTTATATAGCAGCAGGGCATGAAGGCGACGGCATTAGTCTAGCAGCCATCACTGGGAAAGTGATTGAGGAAATGATTTCAGATAAAGAATTATCCATCCCAGTTGAAGCCTTACGCTATAACCGTTTTACCGAAAGGGTGGCACACACATGAAGGTAGATCGTTTATTTACCACCATTGATACACATACGGGCGGGAATCCGACCAGAACGGTTCTAAGTGGTCTGCCGAAGCTAGAAGGAAATACGATGTCGGAAAAGATGCTTTACATGAAAAAGCATTACGACTGGATTCGTAAATTTTTAATGAATGAACCAAGAGGTCACGATGTCATGTCGGGGGCGTTAATGGTGAATCCCTGCCACCCCGATGCGGATATCGGTGTGATCTATATTGAAACCGGCGGCTACCTGCCCATGTGCGGCCACGATACGATTGGATTTTGTACAGCACTTATCGAGGCGGGTTTAATTGAATTCAGTGAGCCGTTCACCACCATTACGCTGGACACTCCGGCCGGGCTGGTTAAAACAAGGATCAACGTGGAAGATGGCAAGGCAAAAGAAGTGACCTTTGCCAATGTCCCGTCATTTTTGCTAAAAAAAGTCGAAATGGATGTAGAATCAGTCGGTCCGATTGAATGCGAAATTGCCTATGGTGGTAATTTTTACGGCATTATTGATGCTCGCAAATTGGGACTTGCGTTAACAACCAAAAATGCATCAACAATTATTGACAACGCCATTACCATTCGAAACGCCATTAATGAACAGGTGGAAATTATTCACCCGGAGCACCCTTTTATTAACGGGCTAACCCACATTGAATTCTATACCGATGCGGTCCACCCGGATGCCGATTTAAAAAATACCGTTGTTGTGCCACCTGGCGGAATAGACCGCTCCCCTTGTGGAACCGGAACTTCAGCCAAACTTGCAACCATGTTTAGCAAAGGTGAAATCAAAGAAAATGAGCAGTTTGTGTACGAAAGCATTGTCGGCACCCTTTTCAAGGCTAAAATTCTGGAAACGACATCCATCAAAGACTATCAAGCTGTTATTCCAGAAGTAACCGGCTCCGCATGGGTGATGGGGATGCATCGGTTATTTTACAACAAGAAAGACCCATTGGCAGAAGGGTACTTACTTATTCCGCCGATGGAAGGGCACTAGAAAAGCGTAAGCGCCCGTTTAGAAGTGGACGCATAAGCAAGGGACCGTAGAACGCATGGGTTTGGCGTAAGGGCACTGAAAAAGTGGTGGATTTGATAAATTTAGCTATTCACCTTAACTTAGCATCTTGAATATACGGAGACTCCTGCGGGAAGTAAGAGATCGACGAGACCCCGGAGGACGTCAGTTAATGAGGCCCGACTAAAACCGCCCTTTGCGGGCAACGTCGGCTACCCCTTGCCGGGGCAAGGAGACTCGTCACTCGCCCGCGGAAAGCGCAGTATATTCAAGATGCGATAATTGATCCGCATATTTGTATATTTGTACTATATTTACCTTTTTCAGTGGCCTCGTTTAGCGTTTGTTGTGTCGCTTATGAAGCGCTGGAGCTAGACCAATAGTTTTCCATACTTATCACTTCAGAAAGGAGGTGTTCAGTTGCAAGTTGAAAAATTATTCTCGACCATTGATACACATGTCGCAGGGGAACCATTTCGAATTATTATCAACTCCCCCATGACATTGGATGTTGATGTCATGACATTAAATCCGGAAGCAATCGATCAAAAATTTAAACATGTAAAAGACTTACTGTTAAATGAACCACGAGGCTATCAGGGAATGAATGGATGCATTGTCATGCCTTCGAAAACTGCTGATTATGCTTGTCTGTTTGTGCAGCATGGTCATAAGGCTGCATTTACCTACAGTGGATTAGTGGCAACGATAACCGCCTTACTCGAAACTGGTAATATTGCCAAACATGACAACCAGGTTTATCAAATTGAAACGGTTTACGGGATCTATTCCATTGAAGCCGTGTTAGAGCATTATGAAGTCCGATGTACACGATTTGCTTGCGGGGAATGCCAGGTTATCGATAGCAATAAAAACTTTAAAACTGTTCAAATTGATGGATCACGACAGTACCTGATGTACACGTTGCCAGACTCGATACCCAGTATTTCCATGGAACACCTGTCGGCCATTATGAAATGGGGAAAGCAAACCACCCAAGAAATACGGAAGCAACATGCATTTGCGGGTATTATTCTGACTGAACCGGTTTCCATGGAGGATCATGCGGCGGTTCGTTCTGTCACCTTTAAAAAAGATGGAAGTATTCTGCGGTCCCCGGGCGCAGATAGTACATTTGCCATATTGGAGGCTTGGCTGCAAGAGTCCTCCCATATAACAACGCTTACGAACCAAAGTATTTTCAACAGCACCATGACAGCTGAACTGACTAACGGAACCAATCATCGGTTTTCAATGGAGACACAGGCATTTGTTACCGGGATGAATCAGTTTATAGCTGATCAAACCGATCCACTACAACATGGATTCTTATTGAAATAGAGGCTGCTTTCGCGTTACTAGTATCACCGCAATTGATAAAACTGCGACATAACTAAAAATCATGTTAGGCACTCTTTCACCGCTGCGGAAAAACACTGCGCTTTCCATGGGTAGCTGATGAGCCTCCTTGTCCCGACAAGGGGTAGCCGACGTTGCCCGCAAAGGGCGGTTTTAGTCGGGCTTCATTATTGACGCTCTCCGGGGTCTCATCTAGGCTTCTGCTCCCACAGGACAAGGAATGCTTCCCCGAATAAGCATCGCACGAAGAAAAAGTGCTTTTCTTTTTCGAGGAGTCTCCGTGTTTTTCCTCCGCTAATATGGGGTTGGCAATGATGGCTTACCCACTATTACGATGGTTGTTTGGAGTGGAGGACCGTTGACTCCTGCGGGAACAGCACGAGTCTTAAGACCCCGCAGAGTGGGTTTCTCGAGGAGGCTTAAGCCGTGCCCGCGGAAAGCAACGGTCCGCAGCGGAAAACAACCCTTCGCATACGTCGGAATTGATAGATTGCAAAAGCAACAATCTTTTAGAAACCGGCAAATAAAACAACAATTTTAGGAGGAATTTAAAATGACATTACTAGAAGGAACTTTTCCAGTACTCGCAACACCAATGCATCAGGATGAATCCGTTGATTACGAGGGATTGAAGCAAAATATCGAACATTATATCCGCGCAAAAGTCGCTGGGGTAATTGTCAATGGCAGCACTGGTGAATTTGTCAGTTTGACGAAGGAAGAGAAATTTAAACTTATGGAAGTGGCTGCTGAACAAGTAAACAGCCGCATCCCGCTGATCATTGGTACAGCTGCAGAAACTACTGTAGATGCCATCGAATATACGAAAAAGGCAGAAGCTGTCGGCGCGGATGCTGCACTGCTAATAAATTCCTACTACGCACATCCAAAAGATAATGAAATCTATCAACATTTTAAAACAGTTGCTGAATCAGTAACACTGCCAATCATGATTTATAATAATCCCTTCACTTCAGGTGTGGATATTGGTACGGAAACAATTTTAAAGGTTGGCCGTGATGTCGATAATATCACCCACATCAAAGAATCCAGTGGCGAGATTAGTAAACTGCGGGACATCACCAGACAAGGGAAAGGATTTATCCAAACATTTTGCGGCTCCGATGATCTGGTGCTTGAATCCTTTTTAGTTGGCGCTACTGGATGGGTGTCGGTTGCCGGCAATATTATACCGGAATTAGCTACCGATTTATTTAATCGTTTTCAGGAAGGCGATTTAGACAAGGCATGGGAAATCTATGATCAAATCCTTCCGCTTTGTAACTTCCTGGAGGATTCCGGAAAATATGTGCAGGTCGTGAAACGTGGTCTGGATTTACAAGGGTTAGCCGGTGGTCCTTCGCGCAAGCCTAGATTACCATTGACGGATGAGGAAGACGCAACATTACAAGAAATCTTAAGTAATTTACAGGTAGTTACACACTAATGAGTTGCTAAAAATAATAAGGAGGTTTCGTAAACATGGCTACAAAAGAAATTTTGTTAAAACCAAAAGTCGAGGAATTTTTGCAGGGTGTTAAAGGGCTTTACATGAATGGGGAATATATGGAATCTGAAAGTGGAAAAACATTTGAAGTCCTTAACCCTGCTACAGAAGAGGTCATTGCACATGTAAGTGAAGCACAGGAAGAGGATATTGATCGTGCCGTTACAGCTGCTAAAAAAGCATTTGAAGAAGGCGAGTGGACCAAGATGGAAGCAGCCGAACGCTCCCATCTCATCTATAAATTTGCGGATCTTTTGGATGAAAATCGCGAAGAACTTGCACAGCTTGAAGCCCTGGATAACGGGAAGCCATACGAAGTAGCGCTTGAGGACGATGTGGATGGAACTGTCCAGCATTTTCGTTACTATGCTGGATGGGCAACGAAAATAACCGGTAAAACAGTCAATGTTTCTCCTGACTATTTTAATTATATTGTCCACGAACCGGTTGGAGTGGTCGGACAGGTCATCCCGTGGAATTTCCCACTCGCCATGGCCGGATGGAAACTCGGTTCTGCGCTGGCTGTCGGGTGTACCGTGGTTATTAAACCCGCGAGTGAAACGCCATTGTCACTCCTATATGCCGCACAATTGTTCAAAGAAGCGGGATTCCCGGACGGGGTAGTAAATGTTGTACCCGGCGCCGGCAGCGTTGCTGGAGAAGCAATCATTACCCATAAGGATATTGCCAAGGTTGCTTTTACAGGATCCACAGCAGTTGGAGAAAATGTTATGAAAAAAGCGGCGAAAGACATTAAAGGAATTACGCTGGAACTTGGTGGCAAGTCCCCTAGCATTATTTTCGATGATGCAAATCTCGATGACGCTATTGAAGGTTCATTTAATGGCACCATGTATAACCATGGCCAGAATTGCAGCGCCTGCACCCGCCTCTATGTTCAACGTAAGCATTATGACCATGTAGTCGACGCGATTGCCGAGCGTGCCAAAGCAATGAAACTCGGACCCGGCATGGATGCTGGGACTGAAATGGGACCACTTATTTCCGCAAAACAGCAACAAACCGTACTGGATTACATTGAAAAAGGAAAAGCGGAAGGCGCCCGATTAGTGGCCGGCGGTAACAAGGCATTTGATAAAGGGTATTTCGTGGAACCAACTGTCTTTGCGGATGTAGAAGACGATATGACGATTGCCAGAGAAGAAATTTTCGGACCGGTTATCGCTATATGTCCTTTCGACACAGAAGAAGAAGTCGTCAAAAGGGCAAATGACAGCGAATACGGGCTGGCAGCAAGTGTCTGGACAGAAAACATCCGCAAAGGGCACCGTGTTTCCGGAAAACTACAAGCTGGCACAGTCTGGATTAATGACTTCGGACTTGAACTCGAGACCATGCCGTTTGGCGGCTATAAGAAATCCGGCGTTGGCCGCGAAATGGGCGGCGAATATGGATTAGCAAACTATACCGAGGTTAAAAGTGTACTGGTAAAAATCAGCGACTGAGAAGGAGCCTAGCCCCACATGCCTTACAGAAGGGCATGCGGGGGTGCAATTTTTAAACTACATCAATGCTAGTCAAGCAGTATAAGTATAGTAGTTTTACAGTTTAATAAAGGAGGAACTTACGTGGAACCGCAAAAACCGAAAATGTATGAAGTATTTCTTGTTTTGGTTATATTTCTGGTCATTATGTCATTATCTGTTGCTGTCTTTTCAATTCCAATTCAATTAGGATTGTTTGCGACATGGTTTATCGTTATCGGGCTGGGATTAAAATTAAAACATTCTTATCAGGACCTGCAGGCTTCTATCATGAAAGGTATCTATAATGGCCTTGAAGCGACGCTCATATTATTTACTGTTGGTGCATTAATCGGGACCTGGATTGCTGGCGGAATTGTCCCCTCCTTAATTTATTATGGTTTACAAATTTTAAATCCTTCTATTTTTCTAGTAGCGGCGATGATTATTTGTGCTATCACTTCGCTTGCTACCGGGACATCGTTTGGTACAGCGGGGACAGCCGGAATTGCGATGATGGGAATTGGTGCGAGTTTCGGTATTCCATTACCATTAGTAGCGGGTTCCGTTATATCTGGCGCATATGTGGGCGATAAATTATCTCCATTGTCGGACACGACCAATCTGACCGCTTCACTTGCAAAAGTAAATGTTATTGAACACGTAAAAGGAATGCTGCCAGTGAGTATTCCAACACTATTAATCACTGGTTTGCTGTTCACAATTGTCGGTTTCTTTTATGTTGATGAACAAGGTGATTTATCACAAGCTGAAGGTGTTGCGACAGCATTAAATGAAACCTTTAATATTCACTGGTATGTCCTGATTCCAGCCGCAGTAGTTATTGCATTATTGGCCATGAGTAAACCAGCAATTCCCGTCATTTCCTTTGGTGCATTGCTTGGAGCTGTTTGGGCAGCATTATTTCAAGGAATGGACGTTGTAGCGGCAATAAACACTGCTTATAATGGCGTTGTTGATATCACGTCTGGTGTTGAATTTATTGATTCACTGCTTAACTCCGGCGGTATTGTGTCCATGCTTGGTGTTATCGCGCTTATTTTAATGGCACTTGGCTTAGGAGGGCTGCTTGATCAAGTTGGTATATTACGCACGTTTAGTAATTTGTTTGATAAATGGGTGCAAGACAGCACTGGTAAATTAACGCTATCTACCATGTTCTCCGCATTCCTTGGTAACCTATTTGGCAGTGCAGCCTATGTCTCCAACATTACCGGAACCAAAATGACAGAAGATCTGTACGATGATCGAAATATTGATCGGCGCGTTTTGTCCCGAAATACAGAAGGCGGTGGAACGGTTACGACTCCAATGATCCCCTGGTCAGATGGCGGTATTTATATGTCAACCGTTTTAGGCGTTTCAACATTGGCCTACCTGCCGTTCCTATGGTTTAGCTATATAGGGATTATGATTACAATTTTCTACGGATTTATGGGATGGTTTTTCTTTAACTCAGGTAAAAAGAAAAATAAAGTTGATAAACATTCCGCTTAATTTGAATATATACAGACACTAAAATCTTCTTTTGATGAATGACAGTTTAAAGGTCTTTGTTCCAAATTGTGAACAAAGACCTTTATTATGCTTGTATGATTACCTTTAAGAACCCTTTATCTCACTTATCTCCCTACAAACAGCTTATACAAATTTCAACAGCTTTCATTAAATCAGCATGAGACCAACTTGGTATTTTTTTATGCTTCAAGGCTAGTTCATGTGATGCAGGGATATGAATAAAGCCACATGGAACAAATTGGTTACTCTTTTTAAAATGATATAAACCGTGGTACATCACATTATTACACAAATAGGTTCCCGCTGAATTTGATATTTCGGTTGGTAACCCCGATTCTTCTAATTTTTTCACCATATCTTCAATCGGCAATGTGGAAAAGATCCCATCTTGTCCATCCTCAAAAATTACTTCATTTTTGGGTTGATTCCCTGTATTATCTGAATTGCCATCATTACAATTAATGGCAATTCGTTCAGGTGTAACTTTATACCTGCCACCTGCTAATCCTAATGAAATAACGGCATCAGGCTTAGCTAAGTTTATTTCGTTAAGAAGATTTTCCCCGCTTTTTGAAAAATCAACGGTTAGCACTTTTCCAATGATCTCGTATCCATTCATGATAGAACCATCCAATTGTTCTACAATTTCCATTGTCGGATTAACCGGATAATCTAAAAATGGTTCAAACCCTGTTAGCAATAGCTTTTTCATTTAATCATCCCCCTTCAACGTTAAGTATATCATTAGAAAGTTACGTTTCTGAAGCTGGAGATTTGAATCCATAAAACACAAAATAGTTCAGCACGATCTATATCCTTGTTCCACAAAATGAACAACATCAAAGTTTCAGATAGAGAGACACTTTAGCACTTTAAAGCACCGGGGGACTGACCTCCCCGATTTCCCACCAACTGCTTTTGTGAACTCCCGGATTTGCACAATCAATGGATGCGTGGTGTCCACAATTCCTTTCCGGATGGTTTCCATATCTAGATTTTCATGGTGGGCTTTCTTCGCGATTTCTTCTACAGCTTGCTTCGGAATAATTCCCGCTTCTGCCTCGGCCTTTGCTAATGCAACCCATGAATCCAGCCATTTTTGTAATAGGGATTTATCCGCGAATACTTCCCTCATTTCTTCAGATACATAAATTCCTCTATACAACTCTGAATCGATAACATTCGATGCCATCTTAATCCCCCAACAATTTTGTAATCGCATTCAAATTCTATTATTAGACAAACGTTTGTTTAATCTTGTTTAATTAATGTTAGTATATACACCATTAAATAGGGATATATTAAAAAATATAATTAAACAATAAAGACAAACGTTTTCCTAAATGAATAATTACATACTAATATCCATTTTGCTATTTGTCAAATGGTTTTTTGAATTTAGAAACAAATAGAAAATTGATGCCAGTTGCCTTATAATGGACTTACGTTCTATCATGGGAATTTATATATTAGGAAGGTGCATGTGTAAGATGGTCACATTAAAAGATGTAGCCAAATCGGCTGGAGTTCATCCATCCGTTGTTTCGAGAGTGGTTAATAATGACGATGGATTACATATAAAAGAAGACACGCGCAGGCGTATTCTTGATACGATTAAGGAACTAAATTACCGCCCTAATCAATCCGCAAGAAACCTTAAGAAAAATGAAACCAAAATGCTTGGCATGGTCATACCCGATTTTTCAAACCCCGTGTATGCAAGTATTATTCACGGTGCAGAGGACCAGGCAGCAATGGAAAACTATAATCTCCTCGTCTACAGTATGAAACAAAAGGGATTAAAAAAGAATTATTTCTCTCATCTCTTGGAAGACCGCATCGATGGTCTCCTCATTGCAAACTCTGAATCGGACGACACAGAGATATTAGAATTACAAAAAACAAATAAGCCCTTTGTTTTAGTCAATCGTTTGATTAATGGTATCAACAATTATGTCGTGCTTAATGATGAATTGGGCGGAAAGCTGGCAACCAAGCACCTCACCGAACTCGGTCATAAGCGTATTGCTCATATTACTGGACCGCTGTTCACTGGAACGGGGTTAAGGCGATTTCAAGGATACAGACAAGGACTCCGGGAAGCAGACATAGAATTTAATTCCAGTCATGTACAGGAAAGTGAATATACGGTGGAAAGCGGCTATGCCTCCATGCAAAAGCTTTTGAATTTACCCGAACTCCCTACAGCAATCTTTGCCTCCAATATCATGATTTGCCTGGGAGCGATGAGAGCCATTTATGATAAGGGACTCTCCATCCCGGAAGACATTTCTATTGTCGGGATCCATGACACATTTTTTGGATCATCGCTATTCCCTTCACTCACCACAGTGAAGATGCCGCTATATGAAATGGGGGCAGAATCCGTTAAAAAACTGATTGCTTCTATAAAAGGTGATGAAAGGGAGAATGGGCAAGGGTTGACGATTAAAGAGGCTTCGTTGATTGTGCGGGATAGTACGAGGGAGTTGGATTAGGGGAGTTAGGATGGGGTTGTAAAACAGTTCCGTATACGGCAACTTCATTTAAGTCTTTTATCTTTTGAATAGACACATCCGTCCTTGGTTTTACCGATGGGGGTTACCAAGGGCTGTGTGTGATATTGGGGCTTAGGCTATACGTCAGTAAAGCTTTTTTGTATTTTATATAATAGTTGAAAAGCCCGGATTTAAGCACAATGTTCATAAAAGCTTAATCCTGAAAAGAAAGATTGACCCTTTGCTTAAGCACTACTTTTATCGTCTTCGCATAAAATTCAAGAAATATTATGATGATCCAAATAATCCGATACACCTCAATTGGCCATAGCATATTAATAATTTAATTACACATTTTTAACCACCCCTAACTCACATAATCATCATCAATACAATCGATATAATAATAAACAAAATTAATATACTAAACAATATACTATGTTTCTTTTCTTTATGGGAGTATGAATTATGTAGTAAATATACCGATAAACCCAAAAACACGAGGTTAAAAATAATACCACTAAAAGCATCCTCGCCACCAAGATAATTATGAATGGAAAGATAAGATATAATAAAAGTGGTTGCAAATACCCAAAGGAAAATAAACATAAACAAGCTCCTTTTTACTACTAAAAGAGAGCTGACGGTTGTTAAATCGCCAACTCTTGGAAAAATAGATTGGTAAAACAATGTAATAGTCTTTGCTATTGGAGTTGTGTAAGTAATTGCCCCAGTTATTGCAGCTTCAACACTTTCCGCAAACCCAACATGTACCATCAAGTTTTATCTCAAGGATTTTTGAAACATATTAATTAAAAAGTTAATAGATTACAAGATTTTACCATAAAAATCGCAAAACTACCCCAAAACCCTCCCCTCAAACCTCTCCTGAAGTTTACGTGTTACCGGACCCGGCTGCCCATCCGCAATAACTGTACTATCAATCCCAATCACCGGCGAAACCTCCAACGTCGTACTAGTAACAAATACCTCGTCTGAAGCCAAAAGATCTTCCACACCATATGGCTTTTCTTTAACGTTCAATCCTAGTCCACTTGCTAACCCAATTATATTTCTTCTTGTTATCCCATTCAAAATTAGGTTATTTGCTGGGTGTGTTTGGAGATCATTTCCATTTATAATAAAAACATTGCTTGAACTTCCCTCTGTTACAATGCCGTCGCGGTGAAATATCGCCTCCTTACACCCCTGTTCTTTAGCCGTTTGTTTGGCAAGAACATTCGGCAGCAAATTTATGCTTTTGATATCACAACGGAGCCAGCGAATGTCATCCATTAAAATGGTTTGAATACCTTTATTTGTTGTTTCAAAAGGGCGTTCACTCTGTTTGGTATAGGCGGTCAATAATGCCTTCGGATGTTCTGGAAAATGATGTGTACGATTTGCTACACCACGCGTGACTTGTACATATAAGGTTCCGTTAACCAGTGAATTTTCTTTCACTAATCCCATAAGCATTTTCTTTATTTCATTTAAGGATAGTGGAAGTTCTATGCGAATTTTTTGAGCACTACTTACAAGTCGATCCAAGTGGTTGTCGAAGTCAAAAAGTGCCCCGTCATAAATACGGAACACTTCATAGACCCCATCGCCAAATTGATAGCCGCGATCCTCCATATCAACCTTTGCCTCTTCCCGATCCATAAAACGATTTTGAAAAATAATCATTAGTAATCTACTCCCCCTTTACGATGAAAATGTTGAACTTGCCATCATAATTAAACTTCGAATGAACCGATAGCACTCAAGCACATCGTCGGTTTCAAAAGATACTGATAGTGGGGTTATTCTTTTAACCACTGGAAGAATTTCAGCAGCATCTGCCAAACCAGTATTTAAAAACTCCACTTCTACCGTTAATGGCCCCTCGACAACAAAAGGATCTATCTTATCTTTTAGGGACATCGCGGTTGTTGACTTCTCTTTTATAATGGATTGCGCTTTTTCTGGATGAAGATTCTGGGCAGTGGTTCGATTGATCGTCTTTTTGACAACTCCTTGTTGAATGTTCGGTACGTATGTAACTGCTTCCTTGGCAAGTAAATTACACCCTGATACAAATACTACTGGTACGCCATAATAACCTGCCACAAGAGCGTTTAGCCCAAACTCGCCATATTCAACACCATTGATGATTATCGATTTGATTGTTCGGCCACTAAACGTGTGATTTAATATGCCACTTGTACCCATTCGGGTATGATAACCGATAAAAAAAGCCACATCAAACGTTGAATCAATTCCTTCCATCATTGCCAGCTTTTTCGGTGAACCAATGATGAGTTCAGCTTCCGGAGATAATTGATCCTGTACAATGTTTCGCATTGTCCCATGTGAATCATTAACAACAACTTCCTTAGCTCCTCCCTGCAGTGCGCCTAAGATGCCCGCATTTACTTCTCCAGTCATTAGCCTCCTTGCTAAATCATGCTCTCTGCCATTTCGGGCAGTATGTTCTCCATGAACAACCCCCGAAACTCCTTCTATATCTGCAGAAATAAATACCTTCATTAAATTCTCACCTCTTCCTGATGATCCATTCCATAATAATTCCAGTATTCGTAAAATCGTCCCGCTGAATCTATCTGCATGAACATCATAAAATTATTTCACGAATACCTCTTTTTCTAATTCGAATTCAGCTGTGATTTTACCAACCACATTTCCCGCCATATTTTTAATGATAGGTTCCGCATAAGACTGAAGGATTTCGTATTCTTGTTCGTCCCCAACATTCATTTCCTTCAATACCTTCATAGCTGCCGCACTAGTTGCTCTCCCGTTACCGTCCTCTACCTTTATTGCGATACCTATCCCTGATTCTACTAGGCCAATACATTGAACACCTTCAGCCCCAGCTTTGGCTACAATTTTTCCATCAAATGCTTTCATTAAATCTGTATCGAAACGATTGGTCCCTGCTACCATTTCTGGATGTGCCATCATGGAATCTCTTATTGTCGTAAGCGCCTTGGTATAGGTGTCATCTATCATTTTCTCTGGGCTGGATAAACGGGCAAATCCTGTGGCTATTTGTTTAAGTGGTAATTGATGAACTGGTACACCACAGCCGTCAACACCAATCCCGATCGCTTCCTTATTGAAATCGCAAATAGTCGAAATGACATGCAAGATTCGTTGTTGATGCGGATGATCCAGCTCCCTGTAGGTTTTGGTTTCCTCATTTAAATGGACACACGTTGCCAACATCCCTGTATGTTTGCCAGAACAGTTACTAAATACCGGCGTTAACTCTTTACCATTGCGAATCAGTTTTTTGTAACTTTCAAGGTCCCTTGGAATGTGGGTTCCACACTGTAATGAATCCTCACCTTGCCCTACCTTTTCCAGCAAAGATAGAACCCTGGACCGATGAAAGGGCTCTCCGTTATGAGATGCACAGAACAACGCTATATCTGCCGCATCAAAAGAAAAATTTTCAACTGCTCCTGATTCCACTATGGGAACTGCTTGAAAAGGCTTCATGGAAGATCTTGCAAATGTTGGCCGATTTGGGTCCCCATATGAAAATAAAACTTTTCCCATACTATCTACTACCACAACGTCAATCTCGTGAACACTTTCCAAACAACCCCCACGATAAACATGAACCGGTTTTTGCTGTATACCCATTTGATCATCACCTCTAAGATTTATATTTTTTACTTTAATCGTACAGATGGCACGCTACCAGCTGGCCATCTGCAACCCTTTTTAACCTTGGCTTTTCAGTCATGCACTTTTCCATCGCATAAGGACACCTTGTGTGGAACCTGCATCCACTTGGAGGATTCGCAGGACTTGGAATGTCCCCTTTTAGGATAATACGCTCCCTTTTAACCGTTGGATCTGGAATTGGTATGGATGATAATAATGCCTGTGTGTAAGGATGTTTCGGATGGTCATAAATCATATCTTTCCCAGCCAATTCAACTAATTCACCAAGGTACATAACACCAACCCGATCGCTGATATGCTCCATCACGCTTAAATCATGGGATATAAATAAATAGGTCAGGCCAAGCTCCTCTTGAAGATCTTGCAGGAGATTAAGTATCTGTGATTGTATCGAAACATCCAGCGCAGACACTGGTTCATCCGCGATAATCAGCTTAGGGTTTAATGCAAGTGCCCGTGCTACTCCAATTCTTTGTCTTTGTCCACCACTAAATTCATGCGGATAGCGGTCCGCGTAATTTTTATTCAAACCAACTATATCGAGTAGTTCATTAACTCTTTTCTCTTTTTGAACTTTCTCGTATTTGTGGATAGTTAAAGGTTCCGATATAATTTCTTTCACTTTCATTCTAGGATTTAATGATGCGTATGGATCCTGGAAAACCATTTGAAAGTTTTTACGTACATTTCTTAGATTGGTGTCACTTAAACTACTAATCTCCTGACCGTCAAAATAAATATTTCCACTTGAGGGAGAAAGTAAATTCATAATCATGCGCCCTGTAGTTGATTTACCACAACCGCTTTCGCCTACTAAACCAAACGTCTCTCCTTCTTCAATCGTAAAAGAAACACCATTAACCGCCTGTATTGCTGATTTATTTTTTTCGAACCAGCCTTTCTGGACAGGGAAATGCTTTTTTAAGTCCTTCACTTCAACTAAAGGCTTTGCCATGTTCTACCTCCTTACTTTCAGACTTATTCTGATAGAGCCAACAACGGCATGAATGTTCATCATCAAGGAGTTCTAACGCTGGATCTTTGGAATGACAAATATCCATAACATGGGCACATCGGGGCGCAAACTTACAACCTGATGGCATGTTAGCTGGATCGGGAACGTTTCCCGGGATTGAATCTAACCGTTTGCTTCCTTGGCGGAGTTTTGGAACTGAATTGATCAGGCCCTTGGTATAGGGGTGTTTCGGATTGGCAAACAGTTCATACACGTCTGCTTCCTCAACTACCTTTCCCGCGTACATAACTACCACTCTGGAACACATTTCCGCTACAACCCCAAGATCATGCGTGATTAACAGGATTGACGTGTTTTCTTCTTTTTGCAGCCCTTTCATAAGCTCAAGAATTTGTGCTTGAATCGTTACATCCAAAGCTGTGGTAGGTTCATCGGCGATCAAGAATTTCGGGTTACAAGACATGGCCATTGCAATCATTACCCGTTGCCTCATACCTCCAGAAAGTTGATGAGGATATTCAAAAATAACTTCATCCGCCCGTGGAATTCCCACTTGTTTGAGCATATTTATCGTATGCTGCCTGGCCAGTTTTTTATTGTACTTTAGATGTAGCAGAACTGCCTCTTGTATTTGCTCACCAATCTTTTTAACTGGATTAAGAGAAGTCATCGGTTCCTGAAAAATCATGGCCATGTCATTGCCTCTGATTCTTCTCATTTGTTTTTCAGTAAAACCGGTAAGTTCTTCTCCATCAAATTTGACAGAACCGGCTACTATTTTTCCAGAAGTATCACGGAGAAGCCCCATGATAGAAAGGGAAGTTACACTTTTGCCACTGCCCGATTCACCCACAATACCAAGGATTTCTCCTTTTCGAACGCGAAAGTCAACTCCATCAACTGCAGGAACACTACCCTTGTCACCAAAAAAATGGGTTTTCAATCCGCTGACTTCTAATATATTTTCATTCATTATCGGAACGCTCCTCTCTCATTAATTTTTTATCTTAGGATCTAAAGCGTCTCGCAAACCATCACCGAGTAAATTAAAAGCAAGTACAGTTAAAAATATAGCTAAGCCAGGGAAAAACGTGATATGTGGATCGGTACTAATGTAATCCCTTCCCATGCTTAGCATAGCTCCCCACTCTGGAGTAGGCGGCTTTGCTCCTAATCCGAGAAACCCAAGACTAGCTGCAACCAATATGGCATTTCCAATTCGCATGGTGAAATAAACAATGATACTTGAAACCGTTTCAGGAAAAATGTGTTTCCAAATTATCCGCTTGTTTGTAGCCCCAATCGATCTAGCAGCCTCGACAAACACGGATTGTTTTGCTGACAAGGTGCCGCTTCGAACAATTCTTGCAAATGTAGGTATCGTAAAAATAGAAATCGCAATGACCACGTTTGTTATACCAGGTCCCAAAATGGCAATAATGCCAATGGCTAGCAGCATTCCAGGAAATGAAAATAGAACATCACAAGCTCGCATGATTAAGCTATCGATCCACCTTCCATAGAATCCACTAATTAAACCGAGTATGGATCCTAAAGCAGCACCAACGAACACGGAGCTGATACTGATAAGCAGAGAGATCCTTGAGCCAACGATTATTCGGCTGAAAATGTCCCTGCCGTAAGCATCCGTTCCCGCAATATGTTGAGCGGATGGACCTTCAAGAATATGGTTGTAATCAGGCTCCGCTACTCCGTATGGTGCTAGAATCGGGCCAATAATCGCGATGATAAACAAAAGCAGAATGAATACTCCTGATACTAAGGCGGGTTTTTGCTTTTGGAACTTTTTCCAAAAATCTAGCCACAATGTTGCTCTTCTATTTTCATCGACAAACGTATCGTCTTCAGATTGCATAATCATTTTTGGTTCAGCCATTTATTTCACCCTCCTTAATCAAATCTAATTCTCGGATTGAATATCCCGTAAAGCAGGTCGACAATTAAATTAATGAGCATAAATTCTAGTGCGAATAGTAGAAGTTCTGCCTGTATTACCGGGTAATCCCTGAAAGATATCGAATCAATTAATAAACTTCCTAATCCCGGCCAACTAAACACTACCTCAACAACGATTGAACCTCCGAGTAAAAATCCAAATTGAAGTCCACTCATCGTAATAATTGGTATCATCGCATTCCTTAATGCATGCCCCCAGACTACCTTCCTTTCCGACAATCCTTTTGCACGTCCAGTTCTAACAAAGTCATCTTTTAATGTATCCATTAATGAGGAACGCGTAAAACGGGCAATAACAGCTGCCACGGTAGTCCCTAACGTAATGGCTGGTAAAACGTAACTCTGCCAGGAATCATTTCCACCTACCGGAAGCCAGCCCAATTTCACTGAAAACAATTGAATTAGAAGCAACCCAAGCCAAAAGGCGGGCATGGATATGCCAGATACAGCACCAAACATCCCGGAAAAGTCCTGCCATTTATTTCGATTTGTTGCCGAAACTACACCAATTAATAGCCCAATAACCGCCGACCACGCCATGCTCCAAATGGTCAGCCAAAAGGTGGGCATAAACCTGGATACAATGACATCAGTAACTGACCTTCCTGTTTTTAATGAAGTACCTAAATCCCCTTGGAACAAACCACCCATATAGGAAAGATATTGTTTCCAAATTGGCTCGTTTAGACCTAGTTCCTCCGCTACTGATTGAACCTCCTGAAAGGTAGCCTGTTTACCAGCTACAAGTCGGGCGGGATTTCCGGGTATTAAATGTACGAATAGAAAAACAAGTATAGAAATAACAAGAAGTATCGGAATAAGCTCTATTATTCTTTTTGAAATATATCGTAGTACCAAAAGCCTTCCCTCCTTTATGGAACTGGGGGCTTCAGAAATTCATCCGCCCCCAACCATTTATTGTTCAATTTTTGCGTCATGCGTACTTAAAGATCCATCAGGCAACAAATAAACACCTTTCAAATAATCTTTCTTTCCGCTAATGGTATAATCAACCGATAGGAAAGCCCATGGTGCATCGTCCCATATTATTTTCTGCATCTCAGCATAATACTTTTCTCTTTCTTTCGGATCAGCTGTTAGAAGAGCTTTTGAAATTAATTCATTTACTTTGTCATTTGAATAATAAGCTGTATTATATGATTGTGGCGGAAATGCTTCCTTGCCACCTAGTAACGGACGAATCCCCCAGTCAGCATCTCCGGTAGATGGAGACCAGCCACCATAATACATTTCAAGTTCCGTTTCATTTGGCTTCGCAGACCAAATCTTTTCGGACATTGTTCCCGTTTCCATAGGAACAATTTCAACCTCTACTCCAATTTCCGCTAGTTGTTGCTGGATGAATTGCATCCCTTTCATTGATGTGGAGTTGTTTTCTCCCCAAACCGTAGTTTTAAAGCCATCCGCATAACCAGCTTCTTTTAATAATTGCTTGGCTTTTTCTAGATTATATTTGTATACTTCCTGCCCGGAATAAAATGCTGTTTTGGGCGCAATAACGGAATCTAACGGTTTGGCAAATCCACTTTTAACCACTTTAATAAATGCTTCCTTGTTAATGGCCAAGTTTATTGCTTTACGAACCTTTACATCGTTAAACGGCTCTTTCCTGTTATTCATTGCCAGGTATTGGACAACAATGGACGGCTCTGCCTTTACCTCAATCCCATTCTTACCATCAATTTTCTTAGCCTGCTCCGGTGGGACCGGATAAATAAAGTCCGCAGCACCTGTTTGTAGCTTGGCAACTCTTGATCCATTCTCAGGAGTAGGTTCAAATGTAATTTTATCTACCTTTGGATAGTCTTCTTCCCAGTAGTCATCATATTTCGCAACAGTCAGATGATCCCCGGGAACCCATTCTTTAAATTTGAATGGACCTGTGCCAACCGGATTTCTTGCCACCTCATCCCCGTACTTTTTAAGTGCCTTCGGGCTGATAATTCTACCTGCCGGATGTGCCAAGTTATTGATAAAAGCTCCGAATGGTTTTTTAAGATTAATTTTTACCGTATACTCATCAACGGCTTCCGTACTATCCACCATCGCAAACAAACTGTGACGTTTTAAATGATTGTCCGGATTGGCTAATCGATCAATATTAACCTTTACTGCCTCCGCATTAAATGGGGCACCATCATGAAAGGTTATTCCTTCTTTTAAATGGAAAGTGTACACTGTCCCATCGTCATTAACTTTGTAATCCTTTGCTAAAACAGGAACAACTTCCATGTCCTTACCGAAGCCAAACAACCCCTGAAACATCGTTCGTTGTGCTGAACCTGACAAGGTATCATTGGTATCGTGCGGATCCATGCTGATAAAGTTGGCATCGACAGCAACGGTTAAATCATTACCCTTTTTTGCGGGTGCATCCTGACTTGATTCATTACCGCTCGATTCATTGGAACAACCAGCCAGCAACAAGCCCAAAATCATTAGACCCGCAAAGAGAGTGTAAATCCCTTTCTTTTTTAACATCAAATTCCTCCCTAAAATGAATTTTTCTTCCTGCCCTAGTACATGCAATTTCCATGCCAACTTTAAAATGGTTTCAATCCTGTGACAATTCAATAAATTCTAATTACATCAATTGTCATTTGGTTGGTCATTTCTACATTTATCGGTGGAATTGGGTAGCCATATAAATGCAATTAAAAAAACAGAAGCATTGTGAATGCCCCTGTTTTCGCTATCCTTTATTAAACTTTCAACCATTTTCAGCTAGATATTCTAGTAAACCATTACCCTCACTCGTAATCTCGCTTCCCTTCCGCCCACGGGACACAATAATCAAGCCTGCATTTCGCAACAATTCTTGCCTGTATCTGACTTGCTGGTCGGACAGGTTATATCCGCTATCTCTAAGAAAGTTTAGCATCCTATGTCTGCCTGAAGAGGATACGGCATTTTTAGACAGAAATTTTAACATCGTAACCAACTCATCGATAAATCCCCGTTCTTGAAAAGATTCGATTATTGCATCGTAATTTCGCTGTTTTTGTTCTTCAATGTTTATAAAACGTGAATTCATTAAGAAAGGCAACTGTTCCTTATAAACAGTGTCCTCGCAGATATGGGCAAGATATTCGATTGTGTTCTGCAACTCCCTAATGTTCCCTGGCCAATGGTAGCTCTTTAATGCCTCTAGTGCCCCTTTGGAAAATGTGAAGGATGTACGTCCCAGATCCCTTGAAAACTTTTTAATAAAAATGTCACTTAACAATTCTATGTCATCAACTCTATTTCTTAATGGGGGAAGCCAAATCGGTAAGACATTTAACCGATAAAATAGATCCTCACGAAAGTCACCGCTTTCTATTAATTCTTCCAAGTTTTTATTGGTTGCTGCTATAATCCTCAAATCCAGAGAAATAATTTGTTCGCCGCCCACTCGTAAAATTTGTCTTTCCTGCAGGACACGTAACAGCCTATTTTGAATGGTTGGTGAAGCATCACCAATTTCGTCCAAAAAAATTGTTCCTTTATGGGCTTGTTCAAATAGTCCACTACGGCCATCCTTTTTTGCTCCGGTAAATGATCCCCCTTCATAACCGAATAACTCACTTTCCAACAGGGTTTCAGATAATGCGGCAAAATTTGCACCGACAAAAGGATGGTAGGAACGCAATGACTCGTTATGAATAGCTTGTGCTAGTATTTCTTTCCCCGTTCCTGTTTCCCCAAGGATCAAAATGGTTGAATCACTTTTAGCCAGCTTTTTTGCTATTTTGATAGATTCAAGAATGGTTTGATTCACGGTTACCATATCATTAAATGTATACTGTGCTACAAAGTTCTTACCCTTTATTTTATTGCGATAATTATATTCAATTTGTTGAATTTCGTTAGTCCTCCGAAACATTAATAAGGTTCCAAAGACTTCACTATCCACATAGATATTTTTCTTACGGATGTAATAGGCAATTCCATCAATATCTTTGAATGTATCATCATCGTTTTTAATAGATTGAATTCCTTTGATAAAAGCAGAGGGCACAACGGTTTGAATTTCTTTACCTATCATATCCAGGCCTTGCCGCTTTAGCAGATGTGTTGCTTTTTGATTAATCATATTAATGACACCATCATTGGTAAAAAGCAGGATTGCGTCATCTATGTTATTTACGATTTGCTCTAAACTGTTTCTCAGTGACTTCGCAGTAAAAATTTCTTGACTAAGTTCCTCTGTTAAATGAACAAGCGATTGAATATAGCGGGCAGACAGCCGATTCAACTCAAAATCCGACACTTTAAAGTGATTAAAGACTTCAATAATGGAAGAAATGTCAATAAACCTTGATCCGATGTCAATCGTCTCGTCCACCGTATCCGGAACAAGGTGCGCATCCCCTGGAGTAATGGCAATTTTAACCTCCGTATCTAATTTCGCTCCAGGATAATAAGACTGGAAATTTAAGTGGATACCAGTTTCTTTAACAATTGAAATGGTCTCCTCAGCAGCCTCTTTCATGTCACTTACTAGAAGAACTTTTGATCCTTTGGGAATTTCTAACACTTTCCTTACTTTCGGGAAGTTCAACATTCGCTTTGCAATAATAAATGGGGTATCTTTTGGGAAATAAGGTTTAACCATTTGTAATAAGATTTTACTAGTAAGCAGAACAAGCGTATCATCCTCGATAGTCGAATGGAACAACTCGTCCACAGTACGAGCATGAATCTCAAAGTATTCATTCAACCTAATCTCCTGTAATTGTTCAATAATGGTTTTCAGCGTGTGTTTTTGATACGAAACGACCATGATTGAACCATACGTATTCATAGAAATGCCTCCAATCTTTTTTGGTCCAAGTTTTTATTTTTAAGTCTATGTAACTCGTAATTTTACTAAGTTCAATTGTTACGACAAAAAACTAGTTTTTTTATTATCCTATGGTAGCACGGTTATTTCACAATAGAAAGAATAATCCTACAATTTAGTCGACTCCAATCCCGTTTCGCCAATGACCCTTGTGTGCGGAGACATTAGAAAATCTTGGCTTGTCGCCAAGAACTAATGGCGAAAGCCTTAGATTTTTTTATACTTTATACCGATTCTTAAAGTACAAAAAGGCCTCCACAATTTTGCGGAGGCCATTTTACTTTTTTGCAATCATCTAAATGAATAATATAACCGTTTCTACTGCCATCCCCTTATCAAATAATCCGCATCATTCCTAAGAATCTCATACGCTTCTCCCGAAAGCAGCCCACTTTCTTCCTGATGGTCCAACAAAACCTTAAAGCCTTTCATATGTTCGATAACCTTTTCCCCTTGTTCTTTTTCCTCGTATTGGCTCACAACAGCCAAATGGAGTTTTAATGCACGGATAGCATCGTCACTAGCGAATTCTCCCGCTTCCTTAAAATAATCAATCAGGGAGCTCAAACCGGCTGCATCAAATGGATGACTCCCAAGCTCAAAGGTAACATCCGATGTCACTGGAAGATGGTCTGACGCCTTTGACTGGAAAATGTGTGCTGACTCGACTTCCATCCCCGGTGTTGTAAATAGATAGTCAATTCGTTTAATCGGCGAGTGGGAGGGGTACGTATAGCCGGGATTCTCATGGGTCATTGCCCAGGCATCTCCAAATTGTTGAAAGAGCGGGTCCAATTCAGGTGAGTCTGGAGATGCGTTCATATCGCCAACCAGTAGGCTATTGCTGTGCCCAGACATAATTTCGAGCATATCCTCGATTTGCATTTCCCGAACGGTCGGATCCGGTCGATAGTCAAGGTGTGTTACGTAAAACCATACTTCCTCGCCTAGCACATGAATCTGCGCCTCGAGAAAACCTGGCGCAGGTCTCGGTGAGGGATTAGGATCTTGGGTCGACAACCTTGCAATGTTATGATTTTCGGCGTTTAAAATTGGGTATTTACTCAAAACAGCCACACCGTACTGTCTTCTTGGACTTCCTTCTGACGGTGGATCCAGATTGTAAATAGGTGCAAAAAAGTAATTCATGTTCAGTTTATCGGCGAGTATCTTGATTTCATTTTCATATTGACTTCGGCCACCCCAGTGCACATCAACTTCCTGCAAGCCGATAATTTCGGCTCCGGATTCGCGAATGGTATCTGCAATTCTATCAAGGTCGTAACGCCCATCAACCCCGATTCCCGCATGCGTATTATAAGTGGCAACCTTGACAGTCACTTCATCCCCAGGCTCAAAGTCCTCCCGATTATCCGCATCCCTTTTGTTCACATCTTTAGCAGACACAGTCCCGGGTAATGATGAAAACAAAAGTAAAATGGCCAAAACCATGACATACCACTTTTTCACATTTCATCCCTCCGTATTAAATAACTTATTTTGACACCTTTTTGGAAGTCGATATTTCCATGGTTTGATTGCTGATTGAAATGCACATCCCCCCATCGCTTTAGCGCTTTAAAGCAATGGGGGACTGACCCCTTTTATGCATCACTTTAACACTCTAATGCAACGGGGGACTGACCCCCTCTATGACCCCCTTCTGACCCCCTCTACTGCCACTTCTCTATCAAATAATTCGCGTCAGTTTTAAGAGTTTCATAGGCTTCCTCGGAAATCAATTCGCTTTCCTTTTGATGGTCCAACAATAGTTTAAAGTTTTTCATATGTTTAACAACTTTTTCCGCTTGGTCATTGCTTTCATATTGGTTCACTGCCGTCAAATGTAACGTTAATCGGTGAACGGCATCACTGTTCTCAAATTCCCCTTTTTCCTCCAATTGCTTTACAAGCTCCTTCATGCTGGCAGCACTCCAGGCATAGATAGCATCCGCGGTTTTTCCTGCCACCTGTCGACGAATCGGATTGGTTGAAGAAGATTCACGGGTCGGATGAACATTATTCGTCAGTACAATTACCATCGTTTGCTTGTTCGGGTTGATAACAATGGAAGTCCCGGTAAATCCAGTATGCCCCATTGTTGAAGGCGACGCTAAGGCTCCCATGTACCAGCTTTGATTCAATTCCCAACCTAGGCCATGCGCATCACCTGGAAAATTAGGAAGTTGATTGGTTCCCATTAGCTGGACGGACTCTGGTTGAAGAATTCTTGCCCCTTCATATTGCCCATCATTAAGAATCATTTGTGCAAAAATTGCCAAGTCCCGTGCGGTTGAAAACAATCCTGCATGGCCAGCAACACCATCCATGATCCAGGCGTTTTCATCGTGTACCTCAGCCCAAACAAGCCCTCTGTCTGTCCACGGCTGATATTCCGTCGCAGCAGTACGATCCTTTAGTGATGCCGGCGGATTGAACATCGTATCATTCATTCCAAGAGGCTCTGTAATATGTTCGTTAATATAGTGATCAAGTCGTTCGCCTGACAGTTGTTCGACCAATGCCCCAAGTGTAATCATGTTAAGATCACTGTAGGCGTAATGGGTGCCCGGATCATGTTCTAACGGTTGGGCAAATACAGTTTGATACGCCTCCTCCCGTGAATCCGCCATGGTATATAGGGAAATCCATGGGGTGAAGCCGGAAGTGTGTGTCAACAATTGCCTTATGGTTACATCTTCCTTACCATTTTGGGCAAATGCAGGAATATATGTTGCCACTGGATCATCCAAGTTAAACTTTCCCTTTTCATACAACTGCATCACAGCAGTCGAGGTGAAAATTTTTGTTATGGAAGCCAAGTCAAAGATCGTGTCTGCTTGCATTTTCACAGGGTTTTCCATTTCCTCATAATCATCATTTACATAACGGGCCGCGTAGCCGTGGGCATCCTCTTTGACGATTTTCCCAGACCGGGCTACCAAGACCACCGCCCCTGCCATTATTCTGTTGTCAATCCCTTGTTGGATAACCCCATCTATTTCATCTAGCGGTTGCTGCAGCATGTGAACGCTGCTTGCTGGTCCTGGCTCCAACACGATTGATGAAGCATAACTTGTTCTTGCACTTACGAAAAATGACGAGACGACAAAAACAAAAATCAACGCTATCGTTATGAATTGTTTTATCATTATTTTTCTCCTCCCACAGATGCCTCTTGTGGCCCAGAATTGTCCTGCCACAAGAGGAAATTTTATGCAGCGAATCTATGAATCTATTGCCACTGTTTAATCAAAGAATCTGCAACTAACCCAAGAACATCGTAAGCTCTTTCCGATATTGCTTCCTGTTCTTTCTGCTGATCAAGCAATAGTTTAAAGCCCTTCATGTGCTTGACAACCTTTTCCGCTAAATCCTGTTCTTCGTATTGGCTCACAGCGGTCAAATGCATCGTTAAAGCACGAACTGCATCATCACTGGAAAATTCTCCTTCTTTTACGAAACGTTGAATGAGCGACTTCGCATCCGCGGCACTTCTGGTCTCGTAAATCGTAATCGCTTTCTGGATGAACGGCTGGATCACACCCGGTGCCATTACCTTATCGTTTGGAATCGTGTATACCCCTTCAGGAATCGTGAGGGTTACCTTGCCATTCTCAACACTAGATTTTGCGCCGATGATTGCATTGCTTTTCAGCCAGTTGCTGACATGTATGCTGAGTACGTAGCCGTTGTCGGGAATTGGCGAGTTGTTGCCGCCCATTGCCACAACTTTACCGTCCACAACTGTTATTTCATAACCCCAGATGTTTGTTCCCGTGGTATCGCCAAATTCAGGCGTGTATTGGATGAGCTCACCTGCCCCGCGAAACGTATTTATCCCGTCTAGACTTCTTGTCGCCACGAGCGGCTCGGTTACGTCCAATTCAATGGTATCGTGGGCAAGAATGGTATCCAGTTCCGCCCGAAAATGCTGGGCCTTTTCCTGTTCACCATCCAGTTGAGCGGTTAACATCTTAACCGCAGCCTGTCCAGCCTTTCCATAAAAGGTTAGCTTTTCGAGCCATGGTGAGGCTTCCTTCAAAAAGTTTTCATTATCCAAGTTATTTCGCAATTTTGTTGGTGCTTGTTCAATCGTTTGAAATTCATCTAGTAATCTGGTTGCCGCACGCTTAACATCATCCGATTCATAAGCAGTCCACAACTCCTCTATTAGCGGTGAAAGTGTCAATGATTCTTGATCATTCAACCGAGAAGAATACGTATTTTCCGCAAAAGTTTTCAAGTCCTCTGCTGCATCACCCCCAAAAGAGGTTAGACTCCGTTTCCAGGAGGCCAGTGGATCGTAAGCGTCGGGATTCCATGTATAATCAGCCACAGTATATAAGGCTATTTTTGATGCTTCCGCCTGAATCAGTGGGTTGGCCGTTATTCCCAGCACGCCGTGTTCAGTCAGATCTGGATCCCGGTTCATGAGCGGCCCTAGAAACAAACGACTCGTGTCAAAGTCGTTCACCGGGTAATTGTCCCAAAGCAACAAATCATGGCCAAACATATCCGCTGCTTCCTGTGCCTGTTCTGAGGTGATTTCATGGGAAACGACAGCGGGTCCCGTCCAATCAACAATTATTTTTTGATCAACTAACTCTGCAAATTGTTGTTGATAGATGGTATTTGCGGTTCCTGAATATTCAGTTGGCACCGTAATGAGCCGATTGGTGTTCTCATGTGTTGCAATAAATTCCTGTTGAAAGCGATTTAACAAAAACGCTTGCGCGGCTGCAGCGGGACTAGGTTCGTCTCCAAATTTCTGTTGGTCTGATTCACAGCGCAGA